>JAZQCX010000130.1:0-30831 GCA_045546495.1 Acetatifactor sp.
ATGATGGCATGGCGTATTGCGTACTGTAAAATTCATTATCCGTTGGCATACTACGGAGCCTTTTTCAGTATTCGTGCAAAGGCATTTTCCTATGAGCAGATGTGCCAGGGACAGGCGCATCTGGAATCTATCATGAAGGAATACAAGCGCCGTATGGATGCGGCGGCCAATAAGGAAGCCGGTGCCCAGCCCTTGTCCAACAAGGAAGAACTTGCATTCGGAGATATGAGAATCGTGCAGGAGATGTATGCCCGGGGCTTTGAGTTTGAACCCATCGACATTTTCCGCGCCCAGTCCCGCTCTTTCCAGATTGTTGACGGAAAGCTGATGCCCTCCTTAAACAGTATTGACGGTTTGGGAGAAAAGGCGGCGGATGCCATTGTGGAGGCAGCAAAGGACGGACCGTTCCTGTCCCGTGATGATTTCAGAGAGCGGACAAAGGTCTCCAAAACGGTGGTGGATATGATGGCATCCTTGGGACTGCTTGGTGATTTGCCGGAGTCCAATCAGCTGAGCCTGTTTGATTTTTAGGGTGTAAAATAAGCACTGTGGGGAATGCTGTGATTTTAAACGGTATGTTGACGAAATCAGTTGCGCGGATTTATAATATCTGTGAAATTTTTTGAAATGTGAAGGAGGTACTTATGAGTCAGGGAAAAACATCTTTTAAATTTGTTGTAAATGCAGATATGGCGTTGGTTGAAACGGTTATCCGTAATTGGCTGACGGCAAACAAATTCACATATGACCCGAAGTCCGGATTGAATTATTTTGGGTTTAACGACCCGATTTTGAAAGGGAAGAGGGGCTTCGAGTACTATATTAACGGTAACGAAGTGACGATTCTTGCTTATCTGGGAACCTATAAAAAACCGAAGGCTTTGGAGGGCTTTGTGGGAGCTGTCATGAAGCAGAACTACAGAAATGAGCTGGCGCCTCTCTTTGAGGAGATTAAGAAACTGGAAAATGCAGATGCAAATGCGACCGCCACAGCATCTGCAGATGCACAGCAGATATCGCAGACCCAGCCGCCGGTGCATAATGACAGCCTGAACACCTTTATGGCAGAGAATGAGAAGAAGCAGGGAACGCTGGTTATTATCGGTTTTGTCATGTCCTTGGTTGGCTTGCTGTTGTCCTGCCTCGGATTTACATATGGTGCGATTCTGTTGGTGCTTGAGTTCTACTTTGCAATTCAGGGCCTGAAAACAAAGCAGAAGGGACTTGCCATAGCGACTCTTGCGATTGCGGGTGTCAGCATTTTGATTTTTATCGGAAATATTGTTCTGTATGTATTGTTTGCATGATGCATGAATATAAAAATCTGATGGATTGAATACAAAAACCTCTCGAAAAGTCGGGAGGTTTTTGAGGGATTAGTCAGTGCACCAACCATAGCTTTCACCGTCAAGAATTCCGATGTCATGTTTCTTGACGCACTTTCTTTGCAACTTAGTAGTCTGCTGATTTGCTTTGTTGGCTCTATAGGCTTTGTTGTTCGGATTGTGCTGATTAGCATAATCATTCAACTGCTGCAGGGGGTGCGTTTTGCCGGATACACCTTTGCTTTTTGCCATGTTTTTCTCCTTTCTCCGCAAAACACGATGACTAAAGGATGCATACGATGACCGACTACCGAGAGCCTTTTTTGAGTCAGAACAGAAGATGTTCTATATGAATCAATGCAACTTTTTCCTTTGCGGTAGGGCTTGGTTTGCACGGTAGATAATTCTTGTGAGCAAACTTCAACAAATAAATTATATAACGGGCACGCTCGTATTTCAATAAGACTAGTAATCTTATTTTTTGATGCCTAGGAGAACCAAATTTTCTCAAAAGAAAGAAAATTACAAAAAAAAATTAAAAAAGTGCTTGCATTTTTTTCAAGGTTGTATTATTATAAGCAAGTACCGCAGATGCGGTGCTTGTAAATGGCTGATTGGTCAAGCGGTCAAGACGCCGCCCTCTCACGGCGGAAACAGGGGTTCGATTCCCCTATCAGCTGCTCTATTCAATAGAATAGCCCAACCCGAGAAGTGTTGAAGACGAAAAGTTTTCAATGCTTTTTTTGTGCGGTCACGAAAGATTGTGAAATAAAAAACTTGCGCAGGAGATTTTTTTAGTGTATAGTGTTTCACGATTGCATTGTGTGAGTACAATAAAATGGAGCGAAGCAATATAGTTTTGCGGAAGTATATAAGTATGGAAGAAATAATTTAAGGGTAAATGTTTTAGTAAAGGGGAGCAGTCAATGGCAAAATATCTTGTAATCGTAGAGTCACCTGCGAAAGTTAAGACCATAAAGAAGTTTTTGGGAAGCAATTATGAGGTTGCGGCAAGTAACGGACATGTGCGTGATTTGCCTAAGAGTTCCCTCGGAATAGATGTAGAGCATGATTATGAGCCGAAATATATTACCATTCGCGGCAAAGGGGATATTCTTGCGAATCTGCGCAAGGAAGTAAAGAAGGCGGAAAAGATTTATCTGGCAACTGACCCGGACCGTGAGGGAGAAGCGATTTCCTGGCATCTTTATTTTGCCTTGAAGCTGGAGGATAAGAAGGTTTACCGGATTACCTTTAACGAAATTACGAAGAATGCGGTGAAGGAATCCTTGAAAAATGCAAGAGAAATCAACATGAACCTGGTGGATGCCCAGCAGGCACGCCGTGCATTGGACAGAATGGTGGGTTACCGTATCTCGCCGCTTTTGTGGGCAAAGATTAAGAGAGGATTAAGTGCGGGGCGTGTACAGTCTGTTGCACTTCGCATTATCTGTGACAGGGAAGCGGAAATTGATGCTTTTATTCCGGAAGAATATTGGACTCTGGATGTAAACCTGAATGTAAAGGGTGAAAAGAAACCTATTTGCGCAAAGTATTACGGAACCGCAAAGGAGAAGCAGGTACTTACTGACGGAGATACCGTAAAAAAGATTATGGAATCGCTGGAGGGTGCAACCTATTGTGTAAAGGAAGTGAAAAAGGGAGAGCGGATGAAAAAGGCTCCGCTGCCGTTTACCACCTCTACCTTGCAGCAGGAGGCCAGCAAGGTGTTGAATTTCTCCACCCAGAAGACTATGCGCCTTGCACAGCAGCTGTATGAAGGGGTGGATATTAAGGGAGAGGGAACTGTTGGTCTGATTACCTATTTGAGAACTGACTCTACCCGTGTTTCCGAGGAAGCGGAAGCAATGTCGGAGGAGTTTATTAAGGCACATTACGGCGACCGGTACCTGAGCGAAAGCGTAAACGAAAAGAAAAATGCAAAGAAGATACAGGATGCTCACGAGGCAATCCGGCCCACGGAGCTTAGCAGAACGCCGGTAGAAATTAAGGATGAGCTTCCCAGAGACCTGTTCCGGTTATATCAGCTTATTTGGAAGCGTTTTCTGGCAAGCCGCATGAGTGCAGCGAAATATGAAACTACATCCGTGAAAATACAGGCGAAAGATTCTATTTTTACCTGCGCAGCATCTTCCTGTAAGTTTGACGGCTTTATGAGTGTCTATACTTCGGATGAGGACAGGGAAGAGGAGGGAAGCCTTACGGGTGAACTGACAAAGGACAGCGTTCTTTCCTTCGCAGGCTTTATGCCGGAGCAGCATTTCACCCAGCCACCCGCTCATTATACGGAGGCATCACTGGTTAGGGCGTTGGAGGAGTTGGGCATCGGTCGCCCCAGTACTTATGCTCCCACAATTACTACAATTCTGGCACGTCGTTATATAGCAAAAGAGAGCAAAAACCTTTATGTGACAGAGTTGGGCGAAGTGGTAAACGATATGATGAAGGAAGCCTTTCCTTCTATTGTTGATGTGAACTTTACGGCGAATATGGAAGCACTGCTGGATGGTGTGGAAGAGGGAACCGTAAAATGGAAAACCATTATTTCCAATTTCTATCCTGATTTGGACGAAGCAGTAAAGGAAGCGGAAAAGAATCTGGAGCAGGTGAAGATTGCGGATGAGGTCAGCGATGAAACCTGTGAGCTTTGCGGCAGACAGATGGTGATTAAGTACGGTCCTCACGGCAGATTTTTAGCCTGCCCCGGTTTCCCGGAATGTCGTAATACAAAGCCTTATTTTGAAAAAGTCGGTGTAGAATGTCCTAAGTGCGGAAAGGATATCGTGCTGAAAAAAACAAAGAAAGGCAGAAAGTACTACGGGTGTATCGACAATCCGAACTGCGACTTCATGGTATGGCAGAAACCTTCCGGACAAAATTGTCCCAAATGCGGGGAGCCGATGCTGGTGAGGGGCAACAAATTAGTATGTGCAAATGAGCAGTGCGGATACAATGTTGCGGGAAAATTGTCTGACAAATCGTGAAAAAACGAAAAAATTCGCAATTTAGACATTGTAATCTGAAAATGTTTGTGCTAAACTATAGTTGTTCTAATAGATTTGTCAACATCAGACGGAGGAAGTTGGATGAGTAGTGTACAGCTGTTGGATAAGACCAGGAAGATAAGTAAGCTTCTGCATAATAACAATTCCAGTAAGGTTGTGTTCAATGACATCTGTAAAGTAATGCGTGAGATTCTGCGCTCGAATGTACTGGTAATCAGTCGTAAGGGTAAGGTGCTCGGCGTGGGTAAAACGGATGCGGTGGAGCCGATTACGGAATTGATAGATGAGAATGTGGGCGGTTTTATTGATGCCATGCTGAACGAGAGGCTGCTCGGAGTGCTTTCCACTAAGGAAAACGTAAATCTGCAGACATTGGGCTTTGAGAGTCCTGACATTAAAAAGTTTCAGGCGATTATTACGCCCATTGAAATTGCAGGCGAGCGTTTGGGAACCCTGTTTATTTACAAATGTAATGAACAGTACGATATCGATGATATCATACTGAGCGAGTACGGAACCACGGTAGTCGGTCTGGAAATGCTTCGTGCCGTGAATGAGGAGAATGCGGAAGAAAATCGGAAGATTGCTGTTGTGAAGTCCGCAATCAGTACACTTTCCTTCTCCGAGATGGAGGCAATTACCCATATCTTCGACGAGATGAACGGTATGGAGGGGATACTGGTTGCAAGTAAGATTGCAGACAGAGTCGGAATTACACGCTCCGTAATTGTAAATGCTCTTAGAAAGTTTGAAAGTGCCGGTGTTATCGAGTCAAGGTCCTCCGGTATGAAGGGTACGTATATTAAGGTGTTGAATGACGTGGTATTCAGTGAGATTGAGGAACTGAAGAGACAGAATCAGCACAACTGATGATGACAGAATTTGGCAACAGAATAAAGAAAACGGATTGAGCGGCCATAGCGCCGGGATAAAAGGATTTATTGATTTTTCAATGAATCCTTTTTTGTTCTTTTTTGAAACAATCAGTCGAAATTGGTTGTGTTTTTGCGAAAATATAATATAATAGAATAGAGTGCGTTTACTATGCGCTTTGTTTGGCGTGAGAAGAAGGGAGAAACATATGATTCAGACCAATGTATTCGATTATGTAAGGGTTTTGGATAAGGCTGCGGATGCCAGTTGGCTACGAAACGAAGCGATTTCCAACAATATTGCGAATGTGGATACGCCCGGCTATAAGCGGCAGGATGTAGCGTTTGAATCCGTGCTGGCAAAGGCACTTGGAAATAACAGGTATCAGACTATGGATGCGAAGGTTTCGGCGGCAACCAGACGGAATCTTTCCGTAAGAACCTTTGAGGATTACAGCAACTATTCCTATCGCCTGGACGGAAATAACGTGGATGTGGAAAATGAAAACGTAATGCTGGCGGAGAACCAGTTAAAATACCAGGGTCTGATGACGAGTATTCAGCAGGAATTTACGAATCTGCAGCTGGTTATGAAGTAAGCAGCGCGCAGACCGCAAGACGGTAAATAACAGCGTACGGCGCAAGTTGTTATGTACGCGAAAAGATAAAACAGGAAATCGGTAGGAAAATGGGGAGGAATCGTATATGAGTATGTTTTCGGCTTTTAACATAAATGCATCCGGGTTAACGGCGCAGAGATATCGTATGGACGTTATTTCCGAGAATGTTGCAAACGCAAACACAACGAGAACCGCGGACGGTACGCCGTATCGCCGAAAGGTGGTTACCTTTGAGGAGAAGGGCGGTCAGACAAGCTTCAGCCGTGTTTTGGGTAAGGCGGCCTACAGCCATGGCTATACCGGTCAGGGTGTAAAGGTAAGCGGTGTATATGAGGATCATGAGACGGAGATGAACATGGTTTATGACCCGTCCCATCCGGATGCGGATGAGAATGGATACGTAACTTATCCCAATGTGAATATTATTACGGAAATGACAAATATGATTGATGCCAGCCGTGCTTATGAGGCAAACTCCACTGCCTTCAACGCAAGCAAGTCCATGGCATTACAGGGACTGCAGCTGAACAAGTAAGATAGTCGATAAGGAGGAAAAAGCATGGATTTAGCAGCAATTGCAGGATTGTCCGGCGTGAATGGTGTGAGCGGATTATCTTCCCTGAATGCCGTTACGGGAACCGGTTCCGTGTCCGGTAATCTGACTGCCTCTGACAATAGGGCAGACGGAACCCTGTTTGATTCCATTTTAAATACGGCGATTGATAATTTAAAAACTACGAACAGTTATCTGTCCGATGCGGAAAATGAGGAAATCAAGTTTGCCCTTGGTGAGACGGAGAACACCCATGATTTAACGATTGCGTTGCAGAAGGCTTCCACGGCGTTGCAGTATACGGTTGCAGTGAGAGATAAGCTGCTGGAGGCGTATCGTGAGATTATGCAGATGCAGATTTAGAGGCATCCGAAATTACAGGATTAAGGGAGATATACCATGGCTGAGAAGCTGAAAGAAATACCCGCCAAGATTTTGGAGTGGTGGAATAAATTTACATCTAAGCAGAAGACTGCGATTATTGCCATTGCGGCAGTTGTGATTTTTACATTTGTTATTCTGGTTTATGCCATTTCAAAACCCCAATATACAAAATTAGGTACATATGCAACAACGGCGGAGACGGCGGAGGTCGTAGAAATTCTCGATGCGGAAGGAATTGAACATCGCGAATCCACGGATGCGCTGACCATCGAGGTTGTGTCTGAACAGCTTTATCAGGCAAATCTGGCGTTAGGAGCGGCAGGTATTACCGCTGACAGGTTAAAGTATTCTGACTTTGTCAGCGAGAGTATGGCAACCACAAACGCAGATAAGGAAAAGCAGTACAGGATTTACTTGCAGGCTGAATTGGAAAAACAGCTGGAGGCTTTTTCTGCTGTAAAGGACGCAAGTGTTATCTTAAATATTCCGCCTCAGACCGGTACACTGGGAGCGCAGCAGGAGGAGTCCTCGGCGTTCATTACATTGGAGCTGGACGGAATCCTTTCCTCGGCCAACGCGACTTATCTGGCAAGGGCGGCAGCCAGCGGATTGGGAAATGCAACAACAGCTAATATTACAATTTTGGATACGGAAGGGAATGCCCTTTTCATCGGCGGAGATGATTACTCCACCGCGGGCATCGCGAACTCCCTGCAGGAGCTGAAGCTGCAGGCGGAATCCATGGTGGCGAATCAGGTAAAAAAGGTGCTTCTTGGTACAAAGCAGTACAGCCTGATTGAAGTAACCAGCTATCTTGATATGGATTATTCCAACTACGATAAGGCAGTTAAGGAATATTATGCAAACGAGGGAAGAGACGAGGGTATGCTGGCTCACCGGGATTTGTATGAGTCGGAGAACTCAAACAACGGAGGCGGCGTTCCCGGAACGGATTCCAATGACGGAAGTAATACGACCACCTATGTAAATCCGGATTATAACAACAGCGAATCCACCGAGACTGAGCTTTCGGAGGATTTCCTGCCCAATGAAAGTTCTGAGCGGAAGGTAACGCCCGCGGGCGGCATCAATTACGGAAAGTCCTCTATGGCAATTGCCATGATTTCCTATCGGGAATATTACGAGGAAAATGTAGAGAGACAGGGGCTTTTGGACGGCATCACATGGGAAGAGTTTAAGGATGCCAACAGCGCAGACATTCGTAAAGAGGTAGATGAAGAGTATTATCGGATGGCAGCCATGGCAACCGGTATTTCTCAGGAAAGCATCTCCATTATTGCGTATGAATCCCCTATTTTCTACGACAAGGAGGGATTAAGTGTCAGCACAACGGATGTGGTGAGCATCGTGATGATTGTGTTGATTCTGGCATTGCTGGGAATCGTGGTTTTGCGAAGCATGCGTTCCAAGAAGGAGGAGCCGGTGGAGGAAGAGCTTTCCGTGGAAAGCATCCTGCAGTCTACGCCGGAATCTATTCTTGAGGATATTGATGTAGAGACGAAGTCTGAGACAAGAAAGATGATTGAAAAATTTGTGGATGAAAACCCCGAGGCTGCGGCAAATCTGCTTAGAAACTGGTTGAATGATGATTGGAATTAACGCCGTCTGCATGGAAGAGGCGGTTGCGTACCGATAAGTGCGGAGACGAAATTAGGAGACAAGAGATATGGCCAAGATGGGCATGAAGGATGACGGAATAAAGGGAATACAGAAGGCGGCAATTCTGTTGATCGCATTAGGTCCGGAGCGGTCGGCGGGAATCTTTAAGCACCTGAAGGAAGAAGAAATAGAAGAGCTGACGCTGGAAATTGCCAATACAAGAAGTATCACCCCGCAGGTGAAAGAAGAGGTTATTGACGAATTCTACGAGGTGTGCCTTGCGCAACAGTACATTGCGGAGGGTGGTATTACTTATGCGAGAGACCTGCTGGAAAAGGCGTTGGGTGCGGAAAAGGCTATGGACGTTATCGGCAAGCTGACGGCATCCCTGCAGGTTAAGCCTTTTGAATTTGTTCGTAAGACGGATGCGTCCCAGCTGATTAACTTTATTCAGGACGAGCATCCTCAGACGATTGCGTTGATTTTGTCGTATTTATCTCCCGTACAGGCGGCCATGATTATTTCGGCGTTGCCGCAGGAGAGACAGGCAGATGTTGCAAAGCGTATTGCGGTAATGGACAGAACCAGCCCGGATGTTATCAAGGAAGTGGAAAAGGTATTGGAATCCAAGCTCGCAAGTCTCGTAAATCAGGATTACACCATCATCGGCGGCGTAGATGCGGTGGTAGAGATTTTGAACAGTGTAGACCGAGGTACGGAACGTCACATTATGGAAAATCTGGAAATCGAAGAACCCGAATTGGCAGACGAAATCAGAAAGAAGATGTTCGTATTCGAGGATATTTTGCTTTTGGACGACAGAGCTATCCAGCGCGTGCTGCGTGAGGTGGATAACAACGATCTGGCAATTGCCTTAAAGGGTGCAAACGAGCAGGTACAGAATGCAATCTTCAACAACCTGTCAAAGCGTCTTGCTGTCATGATCAAGGAAGATATGGAATTTATGGGTCCTGTACGTATGAAGGACGTAGAAGAGGCACAGCAGAAGATTGTAAATATTATCAGAAAGCTGGAAGACTCCGGAGATATTGTAATTTCCAGAGGCGGAGGAGATGAGATTATTGTCTAAAAATTTGGTTATCAAGAATTTCTGCGCGGTTGTGGACCCGGAGGATAAAAGAGTCATCGATACCAATATACTGATGCAGAGGCGTTTGGAGGAGTTGGCAGAACGGAGCCTGCAACAACAGGCGGACGGGGACGGTTTTGTGGCAGGTCTGTACGCGGAAGAAATCCAGGAGCCGCTTACGGATGAAAACGGAGAGCCGGTTTTCGGCGGAAATGTGATAAAGGCAGGCGAGGATGCGTCGGCTGTTTTGGAACGTGCCAGAGAGGAAGCGGCCGGATTAGTGGAAGACGCCCGGATGCAGGCAGAGGAAATTCGCAGGAGTACGTTGGCGGAAGCAGAGGCGGAAAAGGAACGGATTATTGCGGAAGCAAGGAATCAGGGCTTTCAGGAAGGCCAGTTGAAAGCGCATAAGGAGCTGCAAAAGGAGATGGATCGTTTTACGGAACGTGAGCGTCAGTTGGAAGCTTTTTATGAGGAACAGCTAAAGAACATGGAGCCCCAACTGGTGGAAACCATCACCGACATTTACAGTCATATTTTCCAAGTGGAGCTTAGCTCCTATAAAGAAATATTGGTGCATCTGATTTCCACTACCTTACGTAAGCTGGAAGGCGGACGGGAGTTTGTGGTGCATGTATCGAAAGAAGATTATCCCTACGTTAATATGCAGAAGAGGCAGTTGATTGCCGGCGCTGTGGCAGGTAACGGACGGGTAGATGTGGTAGAAGATTTAACGCTTTCCAAGAACGAGTGCATGATAGAGACGGAGGGCGGTATTTTTGATTGCGGACTGGGAACGCAGCTTATGGAGCTTCAGCAGAAGCTAACGCTTTTGTCCTGGTCGAAGGAGGAATAAATCTTGCAGGTACCTTCTGTGGATTTTGAGAAATATAAAAAGCTGTCGGAACAGACTTTCTTCCGTAGGCTGGGTAAGGTTATTAACGTAGTCGGATTAACCATTGAGTCGGCAGGCCCTGATGCAAAGTTGGGAGACTTATGCAGGCTGATACCCAATACGGAGAACAGGGATGCTGCTGTTATGGCAGAGGTGGTTGGATTTAAGGATCGCAAGACCCTGCTGATGCCCTACGACTCCGTGGACGGTATCGGTATCGGCTGTATGGTGGAGAATGTCGGACATCCGTTAAGTGTACCTGTGAGTGACAGCCTGTTGGGAAAGACACTGGACGGACTTGGCAGACCTGTGGGAGGCGAGGCCTTTGACGGTGTGCCGTATCCGGTTGAGGCACCTCCGCCGGACCCCATGAGCCGGAAAATTATTGATACGGTATTACCTCTCGGTGTAAAAGCGGTGGACGGTCTGATTACCGTTGGAAAAGGACAGCGTATCGGTATCTTTGCCGGCTCCGGTGTAGGTAAATCCACGCTGATGGGTATGTTTGCAAGGAATACAAAGGCGGACATTAACGTAATTGCGCTAATCGGAGAGCGTGGACGTGAGGTGCGCGAGTTTATAGAGAGAGACCTTGGAGAAGAAGGTATGCGCAGGTCGGTGGTGGTTGTGGCCACCTCGGACAGACCGGCGCTTGAAAGAAATAAAGCGGCAAAGACCGCGACTGCCATTGCGGAATATTTTAGGGATCAGGGAAAGGATGTACTCTTGATGATGGACTCCCTGACCCGTTTTTCCATGGCCCAAAGGGAAATCGGACTTGCCAGCGGGGAGCCGCCGGTAAGCCGAGGGTATCCTCCCAGTGTTTATTCGGAGATGCCGAAGCTTTTAGAACGGGCCGGCTGTGCGGCAGTGGGGTCCATTACGGGACTTTATACGGTGCTTGTGGATGGTGACGACTTTAATGAGCCCATCACGGATACCGCAAGAAGTATTTTGGACGGACATATTATGCTGGACAGAAAGCTGGGACATAAGAATCATTATCCTGCCATTGATGTATTACAGAGCATTTCCAGATGCATGAGCCAGATAGCGACAAGAGAACATAAGCAGCTTGCAGGTAAGCTGAAAAGCGTACTGGCTACCTACAACGAAGCAGAGGATTTGATTAACATAGGTGCTTACAAAAGCGGCAGCAATCCGGAAATAGATTATGCCATCAGTAAAATAAATGCGGTAAACGGTTTCTTATGTCAGGATGTGGAGGAGAAGTTTGATTTTGAGACCAGTGTGGAGATGCTGAAGAACCTGTTTGCCGGCTGATGAGGTGAAGCGTTATGGCGAGATTCCGATACTCGATGCAGAGTATTCTGGATATTAAACTAAAGATGGAAACCCAGGCAAAGCAGGAGTTTTCTGCGGCGAGAGCGGCACTGGACGAAGAAGAGCAGAAGCTGACACAGCTGTTTGACAGGAAGGCGGCGTATGAGGAAGAGGGCAGAAGACTTCTTTCGGGAACGCTTAATCTGCGGGATATCGAAGACAACAAGGCAGCCATTCTTTGCATGGATGATTTTATCCTGAAACAAAAGGAATGCGTTAGAGTGGCTGAAAATAATCTGGAGAGAGCAAGGGTAAAGCTGACGGAGGTTATGAAGGAGCGGAAAACCCATGAAACCCTAAAGGAAAAAGCTTTTGCCCAGTATTTGGAGGATGAAAAGCGGCAGGAAGGCAAAGAAGTGGATGAGCTTACCAGCTACACCTACGGACAACGTAGGAAGCAGGAAGATAAAACCGGAGTACCTATGTAGCCTATAGGAAATGAGGAGAAGTATGGCAAAAGAGTTAACGCCCGAGCAGGCTTATGCAGAGGAAGAAAAAAAGAAAATACAGGAAGAAAAGCGTCAGCTGAAGGAACAGAAGAAGGAAGCAAAGCGCCGTGCAAAGGAAATCGCAAAGCAGGAGGAAGCGCTGGCTGAAGAAGAGGAAAGCAACGGTCTCGTTACCTTTGGTGCAACGGTGCTGATTGTAATTTTGTGGCTGGCGGTTATCTGTGTGATTATTAAGCTGGATATCGGCGGCTTTGGCAGCTCGGTACTGACGCCTATTTTGAAAGATGTACCTGTTGTAAATAAGATTTTACCGGGAACTTCTGTTACGGAAACGACCGATCCGGAGAACTACGGCGGTTATACCAGTTTAAAGGATGCGGTGGATTACATTAAGCAACTTGAGCTTGAACTGGAGCGTGTGCAGACAGCGTCCGGCGGTAAGGATACAGAGCTTGAAAACCTGAAGGCGGAGATTGAACGCTTAAAGCAGTTTGAAGAAAAGCAGGTAGATTTCCAGCGAATCCAGAAGGAATTCTATGATGAGGTGGTCTACGCCGAGAAAGGCCCCGGTGCGGAGGAATACCGCAAGTGGTATGAGGAAATGGACCCCACTACAGCGGAATATCTTTATAAGCAGGTAGTAACGGCACTTGAGGAAAGCAAGGAAATACAGGATTATGTGCAGGCGTATTCCAGTATGAAGCCTAAGGCAGCTGCTGCCATTTTTGAATCCATGACGGACGACTTGAATCTGGTTGCAAAAATATTGGGTGCCATGAATGCGGAAAGCCGCGGGGAAATACTGGGAGCCATGGATGCAACCATAGCGGGGAAAATTACAAAAATTATGAATCCGGACTCTTAATATTTTTTTCATTCCTGCCGATAACAGTATAGAAGAATCCATATTCGGATTTTTCAAATCTGTCGGAAAGGAGGAAAAAGATGACAGCAACGGTAATAAGAGACATGAATTCCGCGCTGAATTCTCTTGTGAGTGCACCGGGAAGGAATGTAAAAAGTGCATCGGGAGAGGAATTCCAGAAGGTGTGGGATCAGCAGTCCGGAAAGACCGGTTCGGAAGTGGGCGGTGAGGACAAGGGTTCTGTTGCAGGAAAAGCAAAGAGCGAAGACTTGAAAATCCGCGAGGAGCAGACGGTGCGAAGAGACCGGATCCGTCCGGAGGAAAGCACCAAAGAGGTTGCAGGCACCGATGGAGAACTGACCGAGGAGCAGCTTGAGGAAGCTATGGAGATGCTGGGAACGGCGGCAACGGAGCTTATTCAGACACTGGCAGATACGCTTGGTGTAAGCGTGGAAGAGGTGCAGGCGGTGATGGACGAGCTGGGAATGAAGGAACCGGATTTGTTACAGCCCGGACAGCTCGGCGAATTGCTTCTGAAAATGAGCGGACAGGAGGACTCCTACGCGCTGGTGACCAATGAGGAGCTTTACAACAGCTACCGGGAACTGATGGGAAAGCTGGAGGAAGCGGTTGATAACGTTGGGCAAGAGCTGAACCTGACGAAGGAGCAGATGAGTAACCTGGTGGAGCAGCTGCAGGATATGCAGGAGCAGCCGGTACAGCAGGCACAGGAGCCGGCAGATATGCCAGATATTCAGGTGGAGGATTTAAGAGCTGCCGAGGAGAATGAGGCAGAACAACCTTTGATTCCTACAACGGAGAGTGCTCAGGCACAGGAGGCGGGCGAGCAGACCACAGCGGATACAAGTGCCGGAGAAAGCAAGGGTGACCATCAGATGGCAGACAAGGGCGAAGCCCAGAATCTGATACTGCAGAATCTGAAGGCAGAGCAGTTTAATCCGGAGGTTTCTCAGACAACACAGACTACCATGTCTGCATGGGATGCAGATACCCAGAACATTATGCGCCAGATTATGGATTACATGAGAATTCAGGTAAAGCCGGATATGTCAAATCTGGAAATGCAGCTTCATCCGGAAAGTCTTGGAACGGTGCAGATACATGTGGCAAGTAAGGGCGGCATGGTGACGGCACAGTTCATTGCGGAAAATGAAGCGGTTAAGTCGGTTTTGGAAAGCCAGATGATTCGCTTACAGGAAAGCTTCGAGGAGCAGGGCATTAAAGTGAATTCCATCGAGGTAAATGTACAGGCCCATGAATTTGAGCAGAATCTGGAACAGGGTCGCGGCAACAACCGAAATCAGGAGCCGGACAGAAGAAACCGAACGAGAAGAATCAATCTGAATGCGGCGATACTTCCCGAAGAAATGGAGGAGGATGAAGCGCTGGCGGCGGAAATGATGGCTGCAGACGGTAACACGGTGGATTACACCGTATAGTTTCAAAAGGAGAAAGGAGGAAAGAAAATGGCATTAGTAGCAGGGGTCGAGAACGGAAAGATAGTGGAATCAGCTTCCCAGAGTTCGCTGAAAAAGGCAGAGTCGGCGGCTTCCAATGATATGGACAAGGACGCATTCTTGCAACTTCTGGTAGCACAGATGAAATATCAGGACCCGTTACAGCCCACCTCCAATACGGAGTACATATCACAGTATGCACAGTTCTCACAGGTAGAGCAGTTGCAGAATATGGCGGCCAGCACGGATTTGGCGAGAGCAAGCTCACTGGTAGGTCAGGAGGTTTACATTAAGACGACTGCCTCCAACGGTGAAACCAAGTACGTACAGGGAAAAGTGGATTACGTTGTATTTGAGAACGGAGAAGCGTTCCTGTCGATTGATGAAGCCCTTTACTCTCTGAGTGACCTGGATACCATTGTTGACAAGAACTACCAACAGGCGTACGACAAGGCATATGATTTCACTGTTGCAATGAATAAGCTTCCCGCGGTAGCAGGCATCGATATGACGGATGCGGATGAAATCGAAAAGTTGCAGGAAATCTACAACGGTATGTCGGATTACGAAAAGGGCTTTATCGCAACGGATACTGAAAAGCTGTTTAATCAGTATGTGGAACGTCTGGAGGAACTGAAGAGAGATGCTGAGGATGCGGCAAAGAAAGCGGCAGAGGAAGCAAAGAAGGCGGAGGAAGCAAGCAAAGCTGAGAGCGCGGGAGATGCCGGAAGTGACAAGCCCGCTGACACTACGGTCGATGAGGGCGGAAGTACCACAGGTACGGACGGTGAGAACACCGAAAGCGGTAGCACAACAGAAGGAGCTTGAGGATGATAATTCAAAATAACGAATATCTTTCCATTGAGCAGGTAACGGACCGGTATCTGAACGGGGTTCAGAAAACGGAAAGTCAGAGGACCACGGATGGTCTTTCATTTCAAGACATCCTACAGCAGAAAAGCCTGACTACCCGGGGCGGCTTAAAGTTTTCCAAGCATGCGTTGGGAAGGCTGTCGGACCGCAACATTGAACTGGATTCCGGTCAGCTGGAACGGCTGAATCTGGGAGCGGCAAAGGCAGAGGCAAAGGGTATCAGAGATTCTCTGGTGATTGTCGATAAGATGGCATTTATCGTGAATGTACCCAATCAGACAGTGGTCACTGCGATGGATAGCACAGAAACAAATGAAAATGTATTCACAAATATTAACGGAGCAGTTATTGTTTAACCGGACCTTTACAGGAGGTTGACCGCTTCCCGACTGACAGAAGGAAGCAAGCTCCGTTCCTAAAGGAGGAACAAGCCTTATGATGAGATCACTTTATTCTGGTGTGGCAGGACTGAAAACCCACCAGACAAAAATGGATGTTATCGGTAACAACATTGCAAACGTAAATACAACGGCGTTTAAATCCAGCTCCATTACCTTTAGCGAGCTGATGAGCCAGACAACCCAGAGAGCCAGCGGCCCCAATGCGACAACAGGTACCGGTGGTGTGAATGCAAGACAGATTGGTCTGGGTGTAAAGAGCGGCGCTATCAATATCAATATCGAGGGACAGGGCTCTGCACAGTCAACCGGAAATCCCTTTGATATTATGATTACCGGAGATAATTTCTTTGTTGTAAACAACGGCATGGAGAACTTCTTTACAAGAGACGGTTCTTTCTACGTTGACGGCGGCGGTAACCTTGCTATGACCAGTACCGGTTATAACGTTATGGGTTGGGGTGTAGACGAGGAAACAGGAGATATTAAGCAGGACACCGTTACCGCACTTCGCATTATGAGTGCAGCTAACATGACTTATCCGCCCGAGGCGACCTCTAAGGCGTATATGAGCGGTATTCTGGACAGAAACGATACGGATGTAACCAATGCAAACGGTAAGGTGATTAACCTGAACTTCTTTGATGCACTGGGCTACAGCTATACTGCAAGATTCGTATTTAAACAGTCCGGAGATGTTAACCAGTACAGTGTGGAGCTTTCCGAGATTTTGGACTCCACCGGTGCAAATGTGGATATTTCCGGCGTGGAAGGAACCTTGTTCGGTACCGCAGACAGTAAGCAGATGGTAAGCGGTAAGGTAAGCTTTGATACTACAAACTACAAGTGGGACGGCCAGACGCTGAAACGTGGTAATACGGAAGTGGCAAATTTGAGCGATATTTTTGTGGCAAACGGCGGTGGCGAGATGAACGCGTTGACTGCTGACGGAACCTTGGTTGATGCCACGGTACAGGAGCAGTTGGATGAAATCGCTAAGGCATACGGCTACGAAGGTTCTACGGATGAGTTTTTGAATCTGCTGTACCAGACGCAGAATGGTGACGGTTCCGCCGGTAATCAGCTGACTGTCCAGAAGCTTTTGTACAACAGAATCGGCGACACGCTGACGAACGGACAGGGAACAAAGAATGGGGATGATACCTCTATTCCTGTACCTGCGGCAGACGCGGCATCCGGTACACCCTTCTCCTTTGAAACGGTAGGACGTATCTATGACGGTACGACTGTGGCATTCGACGGCAGCACCGGTTACTTTAAGGGAATCAACGGACAGGAAACCGTTTCTACGGTGGATTTCGAGCTTTCCAAGCTGGGCGGAAACTTCTCTGATATCGAAATCGATTTTTCCGAGATTTCCGTATTTGACAATAAGGGAACCTCTACACTGGGCGCAACCAGCGGTGATGTGGACGGTGTCGGAATGGGACGTCGTCTGGGTGATATGATTGGTGTGTCCATTCAGCAGAACGGTATGATTTATGCAAGCTACGACAACGGTATGACGAAGCTGTTGGGACAGATTGCAACCGCAAACTTTGCAAACGCATCCGGTTTGGAAAAGCAGGGAGATAATTTGTACTCCGCAACCTTAAACTCCGGTGAGTTCGACGGTATCGGTGTGGATGTAACAGCTAACGGCGGCTATATGTCTACCGGTCAGTTGGAGATGAGTAATGTAGATTTGTCCGCAGAGTTTACGGAAATGATTACCACCCAGCGTGGTTTCCAGGCAAACAGCCGAATTATCACCGTATCCGATACGCTGCTTGAGGAATTGACGAATCTGAAGAGATAATTTGACGTAGTTTTATAACTTTAATAAAAACATAAGGGATGGAAGCGATTCCGTCCCTTATGTCAATTCATACAAAAGATGGTAAATCTTGCTAAAAAGGGGAAAAAACGGGATGATTGAGGTAACAAAAATCAACGGGGTAAAAATTCTTGTGAATCCGCAACTGTTTGAAATCGTTGAAGAAACGCCGGATACGGTCATTACTCTTACCACGGGTAAAAAAATAATCGTAAAAGAAAGTAGACAAGAGCTGAAAAATCTTGTAAAATTGTACAGAAAGGATATTTTTGCAGAGTAATTACGAAAAATGCAAAAATGTTGGAGGTTAGTATGGATATAGCATCGTTAGCGGGTATTATAGCCGGTATCGTAATGCTTGTATTCGGTATCATCAGTAATGCAGGCGTCGGTGGATTTGGTCAGTATCTGGATCCGCCGTCAGCGATTATTACCTTCGGAGGAGCCTTTGCTGCGACGTTGGCATCTGTCAGCATGCAGGATTTTGTGGCCGGTCTGAAGAGTATTACGTTGGTATTTAAGGCACCGTCGTTTAATACGGCTGAAATGATTCAGAAAATTATAGATTTGTCAAATGTGGCGCGTAAGGAAGGTCTGCTCTCGCTGGAGGAGGCCGCTTCTGACATGGATGAACCCTTTTTGAAGAAGGGTATCTTGCTGATTGTTGACGGTACGGATCCGGATTTGGTTCGTGCGATTATGGAGACGGAGCTGGTAAGTATCGAAGGAAGACATAAGTCGATTATCGGATTCTGGGATACGCTTGGTTCCATGGGTCCTGCATGGGGTATGATTGGTACCCTGGTAGGTCTGGTAAATATGTTGTATCACATGGAGGATATGGCGGCACTGGGACCTGCAATGGCGGTTGCACTAATTACTACATTTTATGGTTCCCTGCTTGCAAACTGGCTGTGTATTCCGGTTTCCAATAAATTGAAGGCTGATAATGGTGCCGAGATGATGATTAAAGAGGTCATGATTGAAGGTATTTTATCAATTCAGGCAGGTGAAAATCCCCGAGTAATTGAGGAGAAGCTGAAATCCTTCCTTTCACCCGCAGAAAGGGGTATCGGCGACGAGGAAACGGCAGGGGGTGAGGAGTAATGGCGAAGCGCAAAGAGGATTCCCCCGCACCGGGATCACCGGCGTGGATGGCGACCTTTAGTGATTTGATGAATCTGCTTCTTTGCTTCTTCGTTATGCTTTTTGCCATGTCCAATGTGGAGGAAAGTAAAATAGCAGAATTCGTTGCCGGAATGAATAACACGTTCAGTATTTTTGATGCAGGTGCAACGGCAATCGGTGACGGAATCCTGATTAGTAACGGTGTCAGCCAGTTAAACGAGCTGGATCAATACATAAACAGTACCGGTAAATCAGCTGACAGCAGTGAGGAAGGCGAAAATCTGGAAGAATTTGAAACCTCTCCGGAAGTGCTGGAGGAAATGCTGAATGAGGAGTTGCTGCAGAAGAACGAGGAAATTGCGGAGAACATGGAAGAGGTCCTGCAGGAGGAGCAGCTGGGCGATCAGGTGGAGCTAAGCTTTACGGCACAGTACATCCAGTTGACCATGAGCGGAGCACTGCTGTTTGACTCCGGAAGTGCAGAATTAAAAGAAGAATCACAGATTATTCTGGATAAATTAGGAACCGTGCTGGAGCGATACGGCGAGGGCATGGTGGAGATAGAAGGGCATACGGATAACGTGCCCATCAACAGCTCCCGTTATGCAAGCAATGAAGAGTTGAGCAGTGCGAGAGCACTTTCCGTATTCTATTATCTGTCAGAGCATTCGTTGCTTGATCCGATGAGTATGAAGCATGCGGGAATGGGGGAAAGGGCTCCCATTGCGGATAATGCTACTGCTGAAGGAAGAAGCCTGAATCGAAGGGTAGAAATCAGAATCTACAATCCGGCCCAGGGCTGAGAAAGGGATGGAAGGATTTAAACTTTATGAAGAAGAACATCTTATCTGTGTTGATTTTAGTCTTATTGGTTGTTAACCTTGTGCTGACCTCTATTATGATGATTAGTGTTACCGGGACAAATAAAAAGACTGCGGAGCTTGTAACCAGTATTGCTACCGTATTGAATCTTGAGCTTTACCCGCCCGGACAGGATGCGGCGAGCCAGGTTTCTCTGGCAGACACAGAGACCTATGATATGGCGGAAATCATGGTTCCGCTGGCGGCTTCAGAGGACGGCTCCAAGCAGGCATATATTATGTTTTCGTTGTCCGTCCTTCAGAATACAAAGCATGAGGATTATAAAAA
Organism: Acetatifactor sp.; assembly: GCA_045546495.1. Classification (GTDB taxonomy): domain Bacteria; phylum Bacillota; class Clostridia; order Lachnospirales; family Lachnospiraceae; genus Acetatifactor. The sequence continues at coordinate 19,907 of JAZQCX010000130.1, forward strand.
TCTTGGCGGTGCAGAAAAAATGGTGGCAAGAGACAGTCTGATTAAGGATGTTATAAACAGAGTAGTGGGTAGCCATACATTAGAGGAGTGCAGGACCGATTTTGACAGTATCCGGGAGGAGCTTTTAGACGAGATTCAGGTGTTGTTCGGCTCTGATTTTATCTACAAGATAGCTATCAGCGGCGTGAAATTCGGCTAACGCTAAGCATCAGACACAGGTACCGACGGGAGGTGAGCTTGCGTGGGCGAGGTACTGTCACAAAACGAAATAGACAATCTGCTTGCGGCGCTGGCTACGGGTGAGCTTGATGCTGACCAAATACAGGAGAGCGAAGAGAAGCACATTAAGAACTATGATTTCAGTCGTCCGACCAAGTTCTCCAAGGAGCACCTGAGGACGCTTGAAATTATCTTCGAGCATTACAGCCGTTTGATTTCAACGAATCTGCCGGTGTATCTGAGAAAAAATGTTCAGGTTACGGTAGCAAGCTCGGAGACTGTTACATTTAATGAATTTACAAATGCCTTATCGAATCCGGTTATTCTGGGAATTATTGATTTCGCTCCCTTGAACGGAACGATTATTATGGATTTAGCGACGAATCTCGGCTATGCCATGTTGGACCGTATGCTGGGAGGAAGCGGAGAACCTTTGGAAAAGAACAGGGAGTTCTCGGAAATTGAATTGACAATTATACAGAAGATATTGGTAATGTTCACCCAGTTGCTCAGAGACCCCTGGCGGAACGTTGTTGATATATCTCCTGTGCTTAGCCGGTTGGAGACAAATCCCCAGTTTGCACAGGTAATAGCCCCGAATGATATGATAGCGATTGTTACGTTGAACATGAAGCTTGGAGAAGTAGAGGGCTTTATGAATATTTGTCTACCGTTCTTTACCTTGGAAGACATTATGGACAAGCTGAACACCAAGTACTGGTTCTCTACCATGCAGGAGAGTTATGCTGAGGATTATGAGGAGCATATCGAGACACTGATCCGAAAGGTGGATATCCCCATCAGGGCGATACTCGGTCGAAGTACAATTTCTGTAAATGACTTTATGAACCTTCAGGTCGGAGATTGTATCCGGTTGAATTCGAGGGTGGATGATGACATGAGCATTTACGTAGGTAATATTAGAAAATTTACCGCTTTACCCGGTGCTGATAAAGACAGTTATGCAGTCCGGATTACGTCGGTAATCAGAGAGGAGGATTAAAAATGGATGGAATGCTGTCTCAGGACGAAATTAATGCGTTGCTAAGCGGCATGGACCTGTCTGATGACGGAGCACCGGAAATGATGGGTAGCTCGGAGGAAATAACCGAAGTGCCCAGCAGTATGCCATCAGAGGCTGATGTACCGATGGATGCAGCCGGCATGCTTACGGATGTAGAGAAGGATGCTATTGGTGAAGTTGCTAATATCAGTATGGGATCGTCGGCTACGACACTCTATTCTCTTGTAAACAAAAAAGTAAATATTACAACCCCGGTTGTAGAGATATGCAGATGGGACAATTTGTTGGTGGACTACGAAAAACCCTGCGTCTTCATCCAGATTAAATATACGGCCGGCGTTGAAGGTAATAACATTCTGGTGCTGAAGGAGCACGATGTAAAGATTATTACCGACCTGATGATGGGAGGAGACGGTACCAATACAGATGGTGAGCTTGGAGAACTTCATCTGAGCGCAATTTCCGAAGCAATGAACCAGATGATGGGTTCGGCGGCAACCTCGCTTTCCACCATGCTGAAAAAGACCATTGATATCAGCCCGCCGGAGTCTTCCCTGTTTGATTTGACACAGGTGAAGGACGGAGCGGATATATCTCCTTTTCTGGGAGGACAGTTTGTAAGAATTTCTTTTCGGATGCAAATCGGAGATTTGGTAGACAGTTCCATTATGCAGCTGTACCCTATTGAGTTTTCAAAGGATTTGGTATCAACCTTTATGGAGATTCAGATGGGCGGCGGAGAGACGGATGTTCCGCAGTTGGTGGAAGAAACGCAGGCTGCCGAGGAAACACCGGCTCAAGATCCGAACCAGTCGGGAATGAATCCCCAGATGGGCATGATGGGAATGAATCCTCAAATGGGAATGCCCATGGGAATGAACCCCCAGATGGGTATGCAGAACGTCAATGTTCAACCGGCGCAGTTCCAGAACTTCTCGGCAGACGGCAGAGGAATTGCGGGACAGGAAAACATCGGACTGATTATCGATGTGCCGCTGGAGGTTACGGTAGAGCTTGGAAGAACAACCAAGTCCATATCGGAAATTCTTAACTTTGCACCGGGTACGATTATTGAATTGGATCGTATCGCAGGTGAACCTATAGATGTCTTGGTAAACGGTAAATTCGTTGCCAGGGGAGAAGTAGTAGTAATTGAAGAAAGCTTTGGCATAAGAGTAACGGAGATTATCAAGTAGGAGGAAGGTAGAATGGCAAAAAATATTTTGATTTGTGATGACGCAGCGTTTATGAGAATGATGATTAAGGATATCCTGACGAAGAACGGCTACAACGTAGCAGGAGAAGCTGAGAATGGCGCAAAGGCTGTTGAGAAGTATAAGGAGGTTTCTCCCGATTTGGTTCTGATGGATATCACGATGCCTGAGATGGACGGTATTCAGGCACTGAAAGAGATTAAGAAGGTAGATGGTGGCGCAAAGGTCATTATGTGTTCCGCAATGGGTCAGCAGGCGATGGTTATTGAGTCCATCCAGGCAGGCGCAAAGGACTTTATCGTTAAGCCTTTCCAGGCAGACCGCGTTTTGGAAGCTGTTAAGAAGGTTGTGGGATAATGGTTCTGCTGACGTTTGGTGCAGACGGTTATGTGCAGTTTATTACAGTGTTGATCCTTTTTGTTTTGGTTCTGGGTGTCACGGCGTTTACCACAAGGTGGATTGCTGGCTATCAGAAGCAACAGGGCATCAACAACAATATTGAAGTGCTGGAAAGTGCCCGTATTGCGAATAATAAGTGGATTCAGATTGTTCGCGTCGGGGAAAAATTTATGGCAATTGCTGTCTGTAAAGACTCCGTTACCATGTTGGGGGAAATCCCCAAAGAGCAGCTGAAGGAAAGAGAGCCTTACCGGAAAATTAATTTTAAGGAAATGCTGGAAAAGGCTGTCAAAAAGGATGCAGAGGCTCTTGAAATGCCAAAGGATAAGCAAGGAAATGAAGACCTGTAAGTTGAAAATCAAGCAAATAGTAACATTAATATGCCTGCTGGTCACGGTAGGCATATTGTGTATCCAAAACTCCATAACGACTTATGCTTCGGAGAGTCATCTTACCGGCGACAAAGAGATTTCCACCATAATCGATCCGCCGGGTACTTATGATACGCCGGAGGAGCAGCATCGGTTAAATACCGCAAATACCGTAACAATTACATATAATGAGGGGAACGGACAGGTCAATGGTGCACTTCGTATTTTGATTACCTTGACGTTGATTGCCATTGCACCAACCCTCATTATTTTGATGACGTCTTTTACGCGTATTATTATCGTGCTTCATTTTACAAGGTCGGCACTGAATACGCAGACGGCACCGCCAAACCAGATTCTCATTGGTTTAGCACTGATATTGACCTTTTTTATCATGGAGCCTACTATATCCCGAATCAATACAGAGGCAATACAGCCCTTTGAGGCGGGAGAAATTCAGCAGGAAGAGGCGTTAGAGAGGGCGATTGTTCCGCTTCGAGAGTTTATGTATCCCCAGACTCAGGTGAAGGATGTACAGCTTTTTATGGAAATTGCGGGCGTTGAGTGGGACGGCAGCAACGATTCGATTCCGCTTTCCGTATTGATTCCAAGCTACATGCTTAGTGAACTTCGAATCGCCTTTTGGATAGGGTTTATGATTTATATTCCCTTTATTGTCATAGATATGGTGGTTGCATCTACGCTGATGAGTATGGGTATGATGATGCTGCCGCCCACGACGATATCCATGCCTTTCAAAATCTTGTTGTTTGTTCTGGCGGATGGATGGAGCCTGATTATAGGGAACCTTGTACGAACGTTCTATTAGGGAAGGAGAGTGAGCACGGATGACGATTGAAGCGGTAGCGGATATTACCAGAGAAGCGTTGTTCCTGATTATCAAGGTATCGGCACCTGTGCTGCTGGTATCCCTGATAGTAGGTTTGATTGTCAGTATATTTCAGACAGTAACCTCCATACAGGAGCAGACGTTGACCTTTGTTCCCAAAATCATAGGAGTTTTTCTGGGACTCGCTATTTTCGGGGACTGGATGATGAATTCCATGGTGAATTTCATGACGGAGCTTTGGAGTGGGTTTACGTTGTATATTAACAGGTAGCGGAAGAGGGAGAGCGTTATGATAAACTTTTCCTTTTCGATTTACGATTTGGAGTTTTTTTTGCTGATTTTAACCAGAGTGTCCTGCTTTGTGTTTATAGCACCTTTTTTCAGCATGCAGAACACGCCTGCTACGGTGCGGGTGGGAATCAGCTTTTTTACGGCACTGTTATTGTATCAGGTGCTGACACCGGCTCAGGCGGTTGCTTATGACAGTGTGTTGGAATATGCGCTGATTGTGATGAAAGAAGCGGTAACAGGACTGCTAATCGGGTTTAGTACGACGATCTGCAGTTCAATTGTGAATTTTGCGGGTTCGGTTGCGGACATGGAAATCGGTTTGTCTATGGTAACGCTATGGGACCCTACCACAAGAACAAATGTCAGTATCACAGGTGCTTTGTACCAGTATGTATTGATGCTTCTGATGATTGCTTCGGGAATGTATCGGTATTTATTCGGTGCCATGGCGGACACCTTTACGCTGATTCCCGTAAATGGTGCGATTTTTCACACAGACAGGATTCTGGAGTCGCTAATAACGTTTTTGGGTGATTACATCATTATCGGATTTCGGATTGTGTTACCGGTGTTCTGTGTGTTGCTTTTGTTGAATGCCATTCTTGGTGTACTGGCAAAGGTATCGCCCCAGATGAATATGTTTTCCGTGGGTATTCAGGTGAAGATTCTGGTGGGACTTGCGATTATGTTTTTTACGGCAGGAATGCTTCCCGGAATCGCAGATTTTGTGTTTGAAGAGATGAAACGGATGTTAAACGCTTTTGTAGGAGCCCTTCGATGATTCGATATAACCTGCAATTCTTCGCAAAAGAAGGAATGGGTGGTGAGCGGACAGAGCCCGCCACAGCGAAAAAACTGAGTGATGCCCGTAAAAAAGGGCAGGTTGCCAAGAGTAAGGAAATTGCAAACGGAGTGGGACTTCTGGCGCTGTTTCTTATCCTGAAATTCTGGGTCGGGAATATGGGAATCCAGATGATGGAGATTTTCGGCGGTGTTTACAATAAAATTCCGGATGTGGTTACCTTTTGGCACGGTGAGATGCCGCAGGCAGATGTAGGGATTATTTTCCGACAGATACTTTTGTGGATTGTAGTCATTTGTGCGCCGATTTTGTTAATTGGCCTGCTAATCGGTGTTTTGTGTGATTTGGTACAGGTGAAATGGCAACCAACACTGGAACCCCTGAAACCTAAATTTAACAAGTTAAGTCCTTTAAGCGGTATAAAGAAGCTTTTTTCGGTCGGTGCATTGGTGGAACTGATTAAGGCGTTTGCGAAAATAGGGTTAATCGGTTATATCTGTTACAGCTATCTGGCTGATAAATGGGCTTATGTGCTGAATTTATATGATGTGTCGTTGATGCAGGGGCTTGGGATTGCGGCGGAGACGGTAACGGATCTGGGCATCCGGGTTTCCGCAGTCTATATGGTGATAGCCTTTGCGGACTTGATTTACCAGAAGGTGAAGTTTAAGAACGACATGAAGATGACCAAGCAGGAAATCAAAGAAGAGTTTAAGCAGCAGGAAGGTGATCCTCAGATTAAGGGAAAAATCCGTAGTAAAATGGCGGAGGCTTCCAGAAGACGTATGATGCAGGATTTGCCCAAGGCGGATGTGGTTATTACAAACCCGACCCATTACGCGGTTGCCATTAAGTACGACCCGGAAATTGCGGATGCGCCTGTTGTGATCGCAAAAGGTGAGGATTTCCTTGCAGCAAAAATTAAGGAAATCGCGAAAGAAAACAGTATTGAAATCGTGGAAAACAAGCCTCTTGCCCGAATGCTGTACGCTAATGTAGAGGTGGGACAGGCGGTTCCGCCGGAGCTTTATCAGGCAGTGGCGGAGGTACTTGCATTTGTATATCATCTGCAAGGCAAGATATAATCTGCGGAAGCAGAATCCGTCAGGCGTTTGCGGTGTGGAAAATGTCAAATGTGTGCAGACGCCGAAGGGGGCGGAAGAAGAAATAAAGTAACAGGAGAGGAGGAACGGATATGAACATGAGAATGGCGAAATCGGATGCGATTGTAGCGGTATATATTCTCGTTGCGTTCGTTATGCTTATCGTTCCTCTGCCGGCGGTGCTTTTGGATGTGTTTATGGCGTTCAACATTGCTATCGGATTTGTTATCCTGTTCGTTTGTATGTTTGCCAAGGAAGTATTGGATTTATCCTACTTCCCTACTATTTTGCTGTTTACTACCATTTTCCGAATTGCGATGAATGTTTCCTCCACCCGTTTGATTCTGACAACGGGAACGGCAGGCAACGTGGTGCTGACCTTCGGACAGTTTGTAGGCGGCGGTGATTTAATTGTAGGTGCGATAATCTTTATTATTCTCATATTGATTCAGTTCCTTGTAATCAACAAGGGTTCCGAGCGAGTGGCTGAGGTAACCGCAAGATTTACCCTGGATGCCATGCCCGGTAAACAGATGGCGATTGATGCGGATTTGAACACCGGTGCCATCGACGATAAGGAAGCGAAGGAGCGACGTGATAAGATTCAGCAGGAATCCAGCTTTTTCGGTTCCATGGATGGTGCGGTTAAGTATGTAAAGGGAGATGCGGTTGCGGGTCTTCTTTTGACCGTAATTAACCTGATTGGCGGTATTGCCATGGGTGTGCTGCGCAGCGGTATGGAAATGGGCGCAGCGCTGGATAATTTTGGAATTCTTACCATCGGTGACGGTCTGGTGAGCCAGATACCGTCCCTGTTGATTTCCCTGTCAACCGGTATTCTGGTGACAAAGGGCAGCAAGCAGGCAGAGTTTGGCCCTGCTATCATAAAGCAGCTGTTTGGCGTGCCTAAGGTAATGTACCTGGTAGGTGCGACTTTGGCGTTTCTGGGGGTTGCCACGGAGCTGAATACCATTTTGTTTGTGGGAATGGGTATGGCGTTTATTGTGGGCGGAAGAATGATTGCTGCAAATCTGGAGACAGCCCAGATCGAGCAGGAGGTTGACACGGAAGAGGCTGCTGCGGAGGAAATCCGCCAGCCGGAGAATGTGAACAGCCTTTTGCAGGTTGACCCCATCGAATTGGAATTTGGCTACGGTATTATTCCGCTGGCAGATGTAAATCAGGGCGGCGATCTTTTGGATCGTGTGGTTATGATACGAAGACAGATTGCGTTGGAGCTTGGTACCGTTGTACCGATTATCCGACTGCGTGATAATATCCAGTTGAATCCCAACCAGTATATCATTAAGATTAAAGGAATTCAGGTCAGCGAGGGTGAAATCTTGTTTGACCATTATATGGCCATGAATCCCGGTTATGTGGAGGAGGAGATTACCGGTATACCTACCTTTGAGCCCTCGTTCCACCTGCCGGCCATCTGGATTACGGAGGGACAGCGGGAGCGTGCAGAAAGTCTCGGGTATACGGTGGTTGACCCGCCCTCCATTATTGCCACCCATCTGACGGAAATTATCAGACAGTACATTTCCGAGCTGTTGACCCGTCAGGATGTACAGCATCTGGTCAACAACCTGAAGGAAACCAATCCTTCCCTTGTGGAGGAGCTTGTTCCCAAGCTGCTTGGACTGGGTGAAATCCAGAAGGTACTCCAGAATCTGTTGCGGGAGGGAATTTCCATCCGGGATTTGCTTACCGTTATGGAAACTCTGGCAGATTACGCACCCACCACAAGGGATACGGATATCCTGACGGAGTATGTGCGCCAGAGCTTAAAGAGAGCCATTTCCACCAAATATTTTCCTGCCCATGAGACAACTCATGTGGTGACGCTTGATCCTAAGATTGAGCAGGAAATTATGGGAAGCGTAAAACAGACGGAAAGCGGAGCTTTCTTAAACCTTGATCCGGGAAAATCCAGAGCCATTATGGATTCCGTGAAGCGCGAGGTGCAGAAGCTGGAGGATCTGGGGAAAAATCCGATTATTATTACTTCGCCCATTGTGCGTATGTACTTTAAGCGTCTGACGGAAGACTACTTTAAGGATTTGGTAGTAATTTCGTACAATGAGGTGGAATCTAACGTAGAATTGCAGTCAGTTGGGATGGTGACAATAGCATGATAATCAAGAAGTTCATGGGAAAAACAGAAGAGGAAGCAGTCAACGCCGCGAAGAAGGAATTGGGCGACGGGATTGTTATCATGAATGTCCGAAGCGTAAAGAAAAAGGGGCTGGCAGGGCTGTTTGGCGCGAAGCAAACAGAGGTTACGGTGGCACTTGAGGAGGATAACGGAAATGTTCCGCCTGTAAAGAGAGAGGTGAAGCCCGTACCTGCGCCGGCGGTGCATGTGAATGACAGTACCCAGAATATCGAGAAAAAGCTGGATAGTCTGGAGACTCTTCTTGTCAGCCGCTTCCGACAGGATGAGGCCATCCGCAGCGAACAGCCGGAGGAAAAGGAAGAGACTGAGGAGAAGCCGGAAAAGAGTGAGGCAGGGGTTAAGAAGCAGGAGAATGAGATTACGGAGCAGGATAAGTTTCTCCGTCTGCTTTATAACACCATGCTGGAAAACGAAGTGGATGAAAAGTATGCAAACCAGATGATAGAGGATGCCGAAAAGTCAAATAAGCCGGGACTTCCCATTGATCATATTCTGGCGAATGTTTATCAGAAGCTGGTATTGAAGTTCGGCAAAGCAGACGGAATCGTTCCCGCCGGGGAAGGTCCGAAGGTGGTGGTGTTTATGGGACCCACCGGAGTCGGGAAAACCACAACCATTGCGAAGCTTGCGGGAAACGCCAGCGTGCGTGAACACAAAAAGGTAGCACTGCTGACGGCAGACACCTACCGTATTGCGGCGGCAGAGCAGCTTCGTACCTACGCAAGTATTCTGGAGGTTCCCTTCCGCGTGGTATATACGGAGGAGGAAGTAAAGACAGCGGTATGGGATTTTAAAGATTACGATTATATTTTCGTGGATACGGCAGGACATTCGACCCAAAATGCGGAGCTGCTTGATAATATGAAAAAGTTGTTAGAGGCGGTAAGCGAGGTGGGAGAGTGCCAGAGCTTTTTGGTTCTCTCGGCGACGACCAAGTACAGGGATTTACAAAGAATCGCCGAAAGCTATAAGAAAATTGCCGACTATCAGTTGATTTTTACGAAGCTGGATGAGACATTTACACTGGGGAACCTGTTGAATTTGAAGTTATGTGTGGACAAGTCAATTGCTTTTGTGACCTGCGGGCAGAATGTGCCGGATGATATTGAACAGTTTAATCCGCAGAAGACGGTTAAGGGCATTTTGAGCACCAAGAAATAGGAGGCTGACATGGATCAGGCTGAACAGTTAAGAATTATAAAGGCAAGTCAGCAGGTACGTCCGCTGGCTCGGGTCATCACTGTTACCAGCGGAAAGGGTGGCGTGGGAAAATCGAATACCGCCATCAATCTGGCGATCCAGTTTAGGAAGCTGGGAAAGCGGGTTATTATTCTGGATGCGGATTTCGGACTGGCCAATATTGAAATTATGTTTGGTGCCGTACCAAAGCATAATCTATGTGACCTGATTTATCAGGGAAAAAATATTAAAGAGATTATTACCTGGGGGCCAATGGAAGTCGGGTTTATTTCGGGTGGAAGCGGTATCGTGGGGATGGCGAATCTGAGCAGGGATTACCTGAATTATATTATCCAGAATCTTGCACAGCTGGATGCCATTGCAGATGTGATTATTGTGGACACGGGAGCGGGAATTTCGGATGCTGTGCTGGAGTTTCTGGTGGCCAGCGGAGAGATTCTTCTGGTAACCACGCCGGAGCCGACGTCCATCACCGACTCCTACTCCCTGTTAAAGGCGCTATACAGACATCCGCGGTTCCATGAGGAGTCTACAAAGGTAAAGATGATTGCGAACCGGGTGGACAAGGAGGAAGACGGTCAGACCTTGTTTAATAAGTTGAACGTGGTGGTGACCCGGTATTTGAAGATTCCCATGTCGTATTTGGGAAGCGTTCCGGAGGACCATCAGCTTTCCCGTGCGGTGATGCAGCAAGAACCGGTTTCTTTGCAGAATCCAACAGCGAAATCTACGCTTGCCTATGAGAAAATCGCAGGCAGGCTTCTGGGAAAAGAGGAGACGGAGCGTCAGCCCAAGCGGGGGATGGCAGCGTTCTTTTCCCACATTGTAAGCGGAAAAAGATAGAGGTGTAAGTTTTATGCTGTCGAAGTTTATTTCAATCGGAGATAAAATTGAATTACAGGCAATCGGAAGAAACATGAAACGTTCTTCGGAGCAGCCCGAAAAGGTATATTCCAGTCAGGTCTTCGATATTTTGTCGGAGGACAAGATAGAGATTGTGATGCCTATGGAAAAGACAAAGTTGATTCTGCTTTCGGTCGATAGTGAGTATGAGTTGGTTCTTTACGGCGACACGGGATTGTATCAGTGCAATGTCCGAATTGTAGACCGGTATAAGAGCCAGAACGTCTATATTCTTGCGGTGGAGCTTATCAGTGATCTCCGTAAGTACCAGAGACGGGAATATTATCGTTTCAGCTGTGCTCTTGAAATGAGTATCAGGAGTCTGGAGCCGGAGGAACAGCTTGCTCTGGAAAATAAGGAGGACTTT
>JAZQCX010000131.1:0-17461 GCA_045546495.1 Acetatifactor sp.
CATGGCTACGATCCGACTTCAAGGATGCACCGATGCTGGTTCTGGACGAGCCTACGGCAGCCTTGGATCCTATTGCGGAAAGTGAAATTTATCAGGAATATCGAAACATGACGCAGGGGAAGAGTGCGCTCTTTATCTCACATCGACTGGCATCCACCCGTTTCTGCCATAGAATCATTTACCTCAAGGACGGAGCAGTTTGCGAAGCGGGGACGCATGAGGAGTTGATGGCGAGAGAGGGTGAATATAGTGCGCTGTACGAACTGCAAAGCTGCTGGTACCGGGAGAATTACGGAAAGGGGGACGAAGGAAATGAAGTGGTCTGAACATGTTTCGATAGGCGCGCGCGCGTTCCGCTGGATGCTGCGCTATGAGCGTAAATATACGTGGTATCTCATTGCACATTCGGTGCTGACGGGATCGGTTTCTTATGTACCGGTGTATTATTCGGCAAAAATTATAGACGCTTTATTGGAAAGAAAACCGATGCAGACAATCGGTATTTATGTTCTGGCGACAGTGGGGCTGTCCTTTTTAATTCGACTCATTGCAGACTATATTCGCCCAAGGATGCTTGCGGCAGCGAATCGCATGGATGTGGAAGAGACATGGCGTTATAGCGAGAAATCCATGGAAATGTCTTATGAATCAATCGAAGACAGAGAGGTTTCCCTCTTGCGGGAGCGAATAAAAAAGGAATCCCAGACGGGATTTAACAGATATACATTACATAAGACAACGAAGAATTTTATTTTTACCATTACGCAAATTGGTTGTTCCGTAACCCTGACGCTTTCTTTTTTCCTAAATCCGTTGATTTCTCTGTGGATGAAAACAGGCATTGTGTGTCTTCTGCTGTTGACCATTATTGTGGAAAGCATATGTACGGCTAAATCCATGAAAATTACAACAGATTTTTGGAACGAATGTGTATTCCTGAATCTGCTTAGTGCGAAATATAGAAATCTGCTGGATGATTACGGCGCGGGAAAGGATGTCCGGCTGTACGGAATGTCAGAAAGTATGGTGAGGGATTTTGAGAGCTTTGACGATGAGCAGTATCAGAGAGGCCGTAAATGCTCTGTAGGATGGACAAAAGCCAATCTCCCAAAGGTAATCATGCTGGAACTCTTGAAATTTACAACGAATTTATTGTGCGTGATTGCGGCACTTGGAGGAGCGGTATCCGTAGGCTCTATTTCAAAATATGTTTCCAGTATTGTTAAGATGCTTTGGGCAATCGCGAAGTTTGTACAGGAAATGCAGGAGTCGTTTAATAATCATGAATATCTGAAAAGATATTTCGGGTATTTTGATATTCCGAATCCTATGTATCAGGGTACACTTACGGTGGAAAAGCGGGAAGATGTGGAATATTATGTGGAATTTAGAAATGTGTCCTTCCGATATCCGGGAAGTGAAACATATGCGCTGCGCAATATTAACTTTAAATTTAAAATTGGAGAAAAGCTTGCGCTTGTTGGAATGAACGGGTCGGGAAAAACTACCTTTATAAAGCTGATGTGCAGGCTTTATGACCCTACGGAGGGGGAGATACTGTTAAACGGAGTTAATATAAAAAAATATGATTATGACGAATATATGTCCATCTTTTCGGTAGTATTTCAGGACTTTGAACTATTTGCATTTTCACTGGGACAGAATGTGGCGGCGGCTCGGGAGTATGATAAGGAAAGGGTATGCGAATGCTTAAAGAGAGCAGGCTTTGAAGATAAGCTGAAGGAGCTGCCAGAGGGGACGGAAACCTTTTTGTATCAAAATTACAGTTCGGAGGGTGTGGAAATTTCAGGCGGTGAGGCGCAGAAGATTGCCCTTGCGCGGGCATTATATAAGGATGCACCGTTTATGATTCTGGATGAACCTACGGCGGCATTAGATCCGGTTGCCGAGTACGATGTATACAGTAGGTTCAATAAGATTGCAGGAGAAAAAACGGCGATTTACATTAGCCATCGCCTGGCGTCCTGCCGCTTTTGCGATAATATAGCGGTATTTCACGAGGGGAATATTGTTCAACGGGGGACACATGAGGAGTTAATTTCTGATACAGGGGGAAAATATTATGAATTGTGGAACGCGCAGGCCCAGTATTATGTAGTCCGGGAAGCGTAAAAAGGCGCAGGAGAGAATCGCTCCTGCGCTTTTTCATGTTTATTTCAGACCGTTTGCGATAGCGACCAGATGCTCCAGCTGCTCGTTGCTGAGCTTGTTAGCGGCAGAAAGAAGCTCTCTGGATTTTGTGGGGTTTCGCATTTCCGTGTCGAAAAATTCCTTTGGAGTAATCCCCAGATAGTCACAAATGTAAAAGAAAACAGTCATGGAAGGATAGTTTAATCCGTTCTCAATGTTGTTGATGTAGCCCGGGCTTTGTCCCAGAGAAAGACTCATATCTCTGGCGGAAACTCCTTTTAGTTGTCTGAGCTCTACTAAACGTCTGGTAAATTCTTGTTTATCCATATTCATCTCCATTCCGGGAACAGCTTCTGCTCGAAGAATCGTACAGCAGAAATTCTCACAGGGGCCGGTGCGTGATTTCTACGCTGTTATTACCTTGCGTATATAATTGTACAATGCACATTCTTATTTATATCCAGTCTGAATAGTGATTATGATTGACATAACCAGATGAATCGGATATTATGTGGGTAAACATTTATTTGAAGTAGATACCGAAGAAAAAAGGGGGACTGACATGGCGGTCACCGATATTGTCTTGGTGGAATGGAATACGCGAGAAGGAGCAGTTGGCGGTAAGACAGAGGTTTCCGGTGCAGCCTTTTTGGAAGTGCATGCAGAAGGAATCCTTCGAGTTTATGAGGGAGACAGAAGTATACTTTGCCTGCGGATGGCAGAGAATAAAGCGGAAGAGAATGGGGCAAAACGGGACACTCCGGATTTGGATGCCCGGTTTAGAAAGCTGGTTTGTGAATTGGCGCACAAGTGCATTGCGGATGTGGAAAGAAATGGCGTTCTTTTACAGCTTATGAGAAACGGCGGAATGCGGACGCTAAGAGATATAGTACAGGCTACATTGGAAAGAAAACTGAGTGAGTACGGTGTTCAACCGATAGAGCTTCAGGTGGAAAAAATTGAGGTGGAGGCAGGACTCGGCGGCTAATACCAGCCGCCGTCGATGGTAATAATCTGACCGGTCATGTAAGCGGGGGCGTTTGCGGTCTGGAAAACAAGGTGCGCTACCTCCTCCGGTTTTCCCAGTCTGTCTGCAGGAATTTCGGCCTGCAACAGGGCTAAATCCTCATCGGACAGACAGCCGTTCATGGCGGTGTCGATTACGCCGCAAGCGATGGCGTTTACTTGAATATTACTGGGAGCAAGCTCTTTTGCGAGAGCCTTTGTAAAGGCGTTCATGCCGCCTTTTGCAGCGGAATATGCGACCTCCATGGAAGCACCCTGTGTGCCCCAGACAGAGGAGATATTGATGATTTTTCCGCAGTGTTTTTCCAGCATCAGGGGAATTGCGGCACGGCAGGTATAAAAACAGGAATCTAAATTTACGGAAAAAACCCGATGCCACTGTTCGGCGGTCATATCCGTAAGAAGCCCTATATGAGCTATGCCGGCGTTGTTTACTAAAACGTCCAGAGTATCGATATCCGAGAAAAGCCGGAGCACGTCCTCCTCGCATCCCATATCTGCCTGAACGGTTTTACAGGAAACGGAATATTTTTTCTGTAATTCTTGGGCAAGCTGCTGTAGGGCATCCATGGAATTTTGGCATGTGAGAATCAAGTTATAGTTTTCTGCGGCAAAGCGCTCAGCGCAGGCGGCGCCGATGCCACGGGAGGCTCCGGTAATCAATGCGGTTTTTGTCGGATGATTCATAATATGCTCCTTTTTGTAGGAAACTGTCGGAAAGCCGGAACCGGTATCCGGACAACTTCAAAAATTCATATAGATACAAAATCAGTGTAGCACAAACTGCGCCCATCCTCAACTTGCTTTTCTGAATCGAAACTGCTACACTTATGAATAGGCAGAATTAGTATGGAGGATGACTATGTACGATTTGATTATTATCGGCTCCGGTCCGGCGGGACTCTCGGCAGCTGTTTACGGTAAAAGAGCAGGTTTAAACCTGGTGGTATTGGAAAAGGCACCCATGAGCGGCGGTCAGGTCCTGAATACCTATGAAGTGGATAATTATCTTGGCCTGCCGGAAATCAACGGTTTCGACATGGGAACTAAGTTTAGGGAACATGCGGACAAGCTGGCCGTGGAATTCCGCGAGGCAGAGGTGTCTGCCATCGAGAATATGGGGGACCGGAAGAGGGTTACTACGGACAGTGAGGTGCTGGAGGCGAAGACGGTGATTCTTGCCACAGGCGCAGTGCATGCCCGACTTGGCGTGGCAGGCGAAGAGGAACTGGAGGGCATGGGAGTTTCCTATTGTGCAACCTGCGACGGTGCTTTCTTTAGAGGGAAGACTGTGGCTGTTGTAGGCGGCGGTGATGTGGCGTTGGAGGATGCCATTTTCCTGGCGCGATTCTGTGAGAAGGTTTACCTGATTCACAGAAGGGACGAGCTGCGCGGTGCGAAGATTTTGCAGGATGAGCTGAAGGCGTTGCCAAACGCAGAGATTCTGTATAGCAGTGAGGTACAGGAGATTTGCGGTGAGGATGCGGTAGAGGGCTTGCAGATTAAAAATAACAAAACCGGAGAAAGTACGAGGCTGGCGGTGAGCGGTCTTTTTGTTGCGGTTGGTATCCGGCCTCAGGCAGAGCTGGTGAAGGATATGGTAGACTGCGACGAGGGCGGTTATGTACTGGCGGGCGAGGATTGCGCCACAAAGGTGCCCGGCTTGTTTGTAGCGGGGGATATCCGTAAGAAACCCATTCGCCAGATTGTGACGGCGGTGGCTGATGGTGCAAATGCGGCAATGGCAGCAGCGGCATTTTGCAACGGCTCGAAGGTTTAGATGAGTGGAACCAGGGAAGCGGAATAGAGAGTAATTATTACAAAAGGATTTCCGAAATGGAAATCCTTTTTTGTAATTCAGAAAAGTGTTTTTTGGAAGAAAAAACCAATTCCCCGGGGCGGGTTGACAAATAGCAGGACAAGTGATATCTTTATTAACGGATGTAACAAAGTTGTAACAATTTCGCAAGGGATGCATTTAATAAACTAAAGACAGTGTCCCTGTTGTGAAGGGTGTACCTGCAGCTTTTATCAGCAGGTGTTGGAAAGGTATAGTGATTTATATGAAATATAGAAGCTTGAGAATGACATTGTTTGCGCTTACGGCAGTGGTCACCTTCTCCGGCGCGGGAATAACCGCCCATGCAGGGAATATGGCAATTTTCAGTGGTGGCGTGGATATTGCTTTTGCCAACGGACATAAGCTGGAGAACATAGCAAACGATACGCAAATTCCCATCGAATCCATTATTGAATGGATCGAGGAGGAAGGTCAGGAAGCAGCACGGTCAGCTTCCGAGACGATGACGAAGGAGCAGGCCGAGGAGGAGCTTTTCAGAAATCTTGTAATTGCGCAGGTAAACAGTTGCGTGAATGTAAGAGATCTGCCGGATGAGAAGAACGGTAAGGTACTTGGTAAGCTGTATAATAATTCCGTAGGAACCTTTCTGGGAGAGGAAAACGGTTGGTATAAGATTTCTTCCGGCTCCGTAACAGGATATGTAAAAGGCGAGTATTGTGTGACAGGTGACGACGCAGTAGAGATAGCAAAGCGTGTGGGAACCCGAATCGCAACCGTAAGAACCCAGACCTTATTTGTACGGGCGGAGGCAACAACGGAGTCTTCCGTAATAGGAATGGTTCCGGAGGCAGAGGAGCTTCTGGTACTGGAGGAGACCGACGGTTGGGTTAAGGTAGATGTGGAAGAGGGTACCGGTTGGGTATCCGCGGACTATGTAGAGCTTCACAGCGAGTTTGTGCAGGCAGAGTCCAAGGAAGAGGAAGCGGCACGTCTTGCAAAGGAAGCAGAAGAGAGAAGAAAAGCAAGGGAAGCTGCGGCAGCAAAAACAAAGACTACCCAGACAACAAAGCAGAATCCTGAGGACTACTCTGTGGGAGAGGGCAGTGAGATGGGAGTTGCGGTTGCGGAATATGCACTGCAGTTTGTAGGAAATCCTTATGTGTACGGCGGTACCAGCCTGACGAACGGTGCGGATTGTTCCGGATTTGTTATGAGCGTTTATGCAAACTTTGGTGTCAGCCTGCCTCATTCTTCAGCGGCAGACCGAAATCAGGGATACGCGGTAGCGAGTCTGGATGAAGCACAGCCGGGAGATTTGATTTGCTACTCCGGTCATGTTGCATTGTATATCGGTAACGGGCAGATCGTACACGCCTCTAACAAGAAATCCGGTATCAAGGTATCACAGGCGGATTACAGAACCATTCTGGCAATCAGAAGAATCTTTTAAAAAGAACCATGGACGAAGGAGTATGACTTTGTCCATGGTTTTTTGGGCTCTATTGATTAAGCGGAGGCGGAATGATAAAATAGGTTATGTAAAAAAGATAAAGGAATGGAATTGATGTACAAAATATTGATGGTTGAAGATGAACTTGTGATTGCGGAAAATGTCTGTGAGCATCTGGGAAAATGGGGTTATACCACAAGGTATGTGGAGAACTTTGCAGAAGTGCTTTCCGATTTCGCGGACTTTAAGCCGGATTTGGTGCTGATGGACGTTAATCTCCCCTATTTTAACGGTTTCCATTGGTGCAGCGAAATACGGAAGATATCCGATGTACCGATTATTTTTTTGTCGTCCGTGTCGGATAACATGAATATTGTAATGGCAATGAATTTAGGCGGAGATGAGTATATCGAAAAACCCTTTGATATCCATGTGCTGATTGCTAAAATTCAGGCGTTGCTGCGCAGAACCTATTCCCTGAAGCCGCAACAGAATGTGATTTCCTACAAAGAACTTACGTTGAATTTAAACAGTACGGTGTTGACCTGTAAAGGAGAAACCATCACGCTTTCCAAAAATGAATTTGTGATTTTGCAGCTTTTAATGGAGAAGCAGGGAACGGTCATAACCAGAGACGAGATGATGGAACGTTTATGGGGAAATGATGAATTCGTGGACGATAACACGTTGACTGTGAATGTAACCAGAGTCCGTAAAAAACTGGAGACGGCAGGCTGCGTGGATTACATAAAAACCAAGAAAGGAATCGGATATCTGTTACAATGAGTATTGGGAAATATTTAAGGAGTCGGAGATACTTTCTTCTGGCTCCTGTTATATGTAGCTTCATATATATTGTAGTGTTGTATTGCTACGGATGTAAAGCAGAGCCGGTATGGTATGCGGCGGTTATTTATCTGGTGTTGTTTGGCATAGCGATGATACCGGATTATTTGCTGCAGCGTAGGAAATACAGAAAGCTGCGTGAATGTGACAACGAAGTGAGTAAGTGTCTGCAGGGAATTGCGCCGGAAAGGGATGCTGTGGCAGAAGCATACCGGGAGCTTGTGCTACGCATGGAAGACAAGCAGGTTGCAGCTGCAAATGAACATTTGAAAAGAGAGAAGGACAGCTCCGATTTTTATACCATGTGGGTGCATCAGATAAAGACACCCATTGCGGCACTTCATATTCTTCTGCAAACGGCACCAACCAATATTTCCGGTATGAAAGGTGAGCTGTTTAAAATCGAGCAGTATGTGGAGGTTGTGCTGAATTATCTCCGTATGGAAAGCTTAAACGGGGACCTTTTATGGAGGCGCTGTTCTTTGGAGGACATGACAAAGCAGGCAGTGAAAAAATATTCTCCACTGTTTATTCAAAGTAAGCTGTCTCTGCAACTGGAAAACCTGCAGTTGGAGGTGCTTACCGATGAAAAATGGTTTGTTTTTGTATTGGAGCAGCTTCTTTCAAATGCATTAAAATATACGAAGAAGGGCGGAATCCGTATCTATGCCACGCAAAGCGAAACGGCAGGGGAGCGAATAACCTCTCTCACTGTGGAGGATACGGGAATCGGAATTTATCCGGAGGATTTACCTCGTATTTTTGAGCGCTCTTTTACCGGCTATAACGGTCGAAATGATAAAAAGGCAAGCGGTCTGGGTCTGTATTTGTGCAAGTCGGTTTTAGACAGACTGGGACATGGTATTTGTATTACTTCGGTTCCGGGACAGGGAACCGTAGCGACGGTTTCTTTTCGGGAGAATAAAAGAATCAGTGGCAACCTTACAGAAATGTAAGCTTGAAAGGCGGAATTGTAAGGTAAAGTTAAGGTAGAAATCGGCCGGATTGCTATACTAAGTGTATAAGAAAAAGAGCGCGGTCAAGGTAACCGTGCTACGAACGGAGGAAACAAAATGTCAATTCTGGAAGCAACCGGTATTAAAAAAGTATATAAAACAAGACTGGGCGGGAATCAGGTGGAAGCCCTGCGGGATATTCATTTTTCTGTGGAAGAGGGCGAATTTGTTGCCATTATGGGAGAGTCGGGAAGCGGTAAAACTACCATGTTGAACCTGTTGGCGGCGTTGGATACGCCTACTGCGGGAGAAATTTATCTCGACGGTATGAATTTTTCTAAGATTAAAGAGAAAGAGAGAGCAGCTTTTCGGAGGAACAACCTGGGGTTTGTTTTTCAGGACTTTAATCTGTTGGATAATTTTTCTTTAGAGGACAATATTTTCTTGCCGCTGGTATTGTCGGGAAAAAGCTATGATGAAATGCGGGCGCGCCTGACGCCGCTTGCAAAGACCTTGGGTATTGAAGAGATTTTGAAGAAATATCCTTACGAAGTGTCCGGCGGACAGAAGCAGCGAACCGCTGTTGCGAGAGCACTGATTACATCGCCCCGTCTACTGTTGGCAGATGAGCCTACCGGAGCACTGGATTCCAAAGCAAGTGCCCGACTGTTGGAGCAGTTTGAAGCAATTAATCTGGCAGGACAGACTATACTGATGGTAACACACAGCGTCCGTGCGGCCAGCTATGCATCCCGCGTGCTTTTTATTAAGGATGGAATTGTATATCACCAGATTTATAAGGGGAATTCCAATCGGGAAGAGATGTATCGGAAAATTAATGATACGCTTACTGCGATGATGACCGGGGGTGAGGAAAATGAATAAGCATATTTGCGGTAAAATGGCACTCACCAATATTACAAAGAACGGGAAAATTTACCTTCCCTATTTGCTTACCGTTATCAGCAGTATTACCTTTTATTTTCTGCTCAGCTCTATCGGAAGCAATCCGAACATCTATAATTTGGAAACCGGTGCGGAGGCGTTTTCGGGAGCATCCACGTTATGTGTTGTTTTGCAGAGCGGCTCCTTTGTAACCTCTGTGTTTATCTCTATTTTTCTTTTGTATGCCAACAGCTTTGTGCTGAAGCACCAAAAGAGACAGTTTGGATTATATCGGGTTCTGGGAATAGAGCGGAAGCATATTGCAAAAATTGTATTTACGGAAGTTATTTGTATTTTCGGTGCGGGACTGCTTGCTGCGCTTCTTCTGGGAATTTTGTTTGATAAGCTGACACTGGTGGGAGTATTTAAAATTATCGGTCAGCCCGTACCGGCGGGCTTTTCTCTGAATATCGGAGCGCTTGTGGACACTCTGATTCTTGCTGCAAGTGTTGCCGGAGTGATTCTGGTATTTAACATTATCAGCATCCTTACCACAAAGGATATCGAGTTGCTGAAAAGCGAAAAGGCAGGAGAAAAGGAACCGAAGAGTAAACCGATTTATGCATGTACCGGAGTCATCGCGCTGGCAATCGGCTATTGCATGGCACAAAAGAAGGGCAGTGCAGGAGATGCCATCAGTAACTTTTTCCCGGCGGCGCTGCTGGTAATGTATGCAACCTATGCTCTGTTTGCGGCGGGAAGTATTTTTGTACTGAAGCTGTTAAAGAAGAATAAGAAATTTTACTATCAGACAAGACACTTCATCAGTGTGTCGGGGATGCTTTACCGGATGAAGCAGAATGCGGCGGGACTTGCCACAATCTGTATTCTTTCCACAGCAACGATTATTGTGTTGTCCGCGGGAATCTCGTTGTGGATGAACGGGGAGCGGAGCATCAACGAGCAGTTCCCCCGGGAAGTGCAGATATGGGCAGATACCACGGACGGCTCCGGAATAGAAGAACTGCTGCAGGAAGAGTCGGAGGCGTGCGGATTTGAACTGGAGAACGGAGCCAGATGTACTTTTTCCTCGACCATGGTAATGAAAACAGAAGACGGAATTGCACCCATGGAAGCGGCGCAGTTTGCAAGCTTTGAGGGTACGATTGATACTTACATTATGACACTGGAAGAATACAATCGTTTTAACAAAACGGCGGAGACGCTGACGGATACGGAGCTTTTACTGTACGCTTCAGACGGTTCCTACAGCGGGGATACGATGGTGTATCAGGGTACTGTCTACAGCATCAAGGGCGTTGCGGACGAAAGCAGTCTGGACTTAATAAGAAACTACTCTATGTCGTTGTTTTCCAGATATTTGATTGTGGTTCCAAACGAAGAGGTGCTTGGACAGTTTCTGGTGGAAGGACGTAATGCTACGGGAACCTGGTTTGGTTTTGACTGTAAGCAGGATGTGGCGGAAGTGAGTGGATTTATGCAGGGCCTGTCAGAGAGATTTGAGCAGGCGGGGATTCCCGTAGAATACATGTTGAAGCAGCAGGAGCAGGATATGTTCTACTGCACATACGGCGGAATTATGTTTGTGGGGGCGATTCTCGGCGTGATGTTCCTGCTTTGCACGGCAATGATTATTTACTATAAACAGATTTCTGAGGGGTATGAAGATAGAGAGCGTTTCCTTGTGATGCAGAAGGTGGGATTATCCAAGGGGGAAATTAAAAAGGTAATCCATTCCCAGATTATGCTGGTATTTTTCCTTCCGGTGGTTACGGCGGTTCTGCATGCGGTGGTGGCATCCGGTATTGTGGCAAGATGTCTTAGCATGGTTTTGGTAGTGCATATGCCGACCTTTGCGACTGCGGTGGCGCTGACTTGTGTCGTATTTCTGGCGGTATATGCGATTGTCTATAGAATTACATCAAAAGAGTATTATGGGATTGTAAACGGATAAGGTTTTCTTAAAAAGAGTAAATTGGATAAGTTTTCAAAATATTGTTTTTGTGACCAAAGTACCATTGACTTTATTGACCTGTGCACTTTTCACAAAAATAAATTTGAGGACGGAAAAACGAATAAAAATAATCGTTAATAAGAAATGCGTTATCCACATTAAAAAGCGCGATAAAATGGGGAAAAGTGATTTATACACCGAGTTATGCACATTATCCACAGGTTTTTTCGCCGAGGAAAACCCATAAAAAACGGAACGGGCGTTTTGTGAAGTTCTCATAAAAATCGAAAAATGTCGTGAATTGTCGAAATAGGGGTTGACAGAACTAATGTCAAAAATATGTAAATAATTAGTTAAATTGTTGCAAAACCTACATGTATTATGCTATAATGATTACACAATAAATATCCAGAAGGGGTGATTCGTATGAAATTCATTATTGTAGGCAGAAACATTGAGGTTACACCCGGTTTAAAGTCAGCAGTAGAAGAGAAGATCGGTAAGCTGGAGAAGTATTTCAGTCCCGATACAGAAGCTCATGTTACCCTGAGCGTAGAGAAGGATCGTCAGAAGATTGAGGTTACCATTCCTGTAAAAGGAAATATTATTCGTTCCGAGCAGGTCAGCAACGATATGTACGTTTCTATCGACCTGGTAGAGGAGATTATCGAAAGGCAGTTGAAGAAATACAAGAATAAGATTGTAGACAAGCAGCAGGCAGCGGGCTCCTTTAGTCAGCTCTATATCGACAACGATTATATGGATGATGAGGATATTAAGATTGTCCGTACAAAGAAGTTCGATATTAAGCCTATGTATCCTGAGGATGCGTGTATCCAGATGGAGCTGCTGGGACATAATTTCTTCGTATTTAACAATGCGGAGACCGGTCAGGTAAATGTGGTATACAAGAGAAAAGGTGATACCTACGGTCTGATTGAGCCGGAAGCTTAAAGCGGAGAGTCGGTGTGAAAAGAATGAAATGTGTGGCGGGAGAGAAATAACTCTCCCGCTCTTTGCGTTTATGGGATTGCTTAGGCATCCACATCCCTGTGGTCAGGACCGAGACGGAATTGCAGATTTTTTTCCAGACGTTCTTTAAAAGCAGCTTCGTTTCCTGCGATGCCGGGTTGGTAATAGCGCCTATCCTTCAAATTCTCGGGAAGACAGGTCATTTTTGCAATTTTTTCTTCCGTATTGTGAGCGTAAATATACCCTTGTCCGTAGTGAAGGTCGCTCATTAATTGCGTGGGTGCATTGCGGATTACAAGAGGCACCGGCTCCGACAGCTGTTTCAGTGCATCTGCTTTTGCGTCTTCATATGCCCGGTACACGGCGTTGGAACGGGGCGCAAGGGATAGATAAATGACAGTCTGCGCCAGATTCACATTACATTCCGGCATACCGTTAAAATGGCAGGCCTGATAGGCGGAAACCGCAAGTTGTAAAGCCTGAGTGTCCGCCAGCCCGATATCCTCGCTGGCAAACCGGATTAAGCGTCTTGCGATAAAAAGAGGGTCCTCGCCGGCCTCCAGCATGCGTGCCAGCCAGTAAACGGCTGCATCCGGGTCGGAGTTACGCATGGATTTATGAAGTGCGGAAATCAGATTGTAATGCTCTTCGCCTTTTTTATCATACAGTAAAGTTTTCTTCCCGAGACACTGTTCCAGTGTCTCTTTTTTTACGGTGATAGAGCCGTCGGGGGAAATCTCGCCGTTCAATACGGCCATCTCCAATGTGTTTAACGCTGTCCGGGCATCTCCGTTTGCAAAGGTGGCAATGACGGAAAGCAGCGAGGGGTCTATATGTATTTCGGTATTACCGAAGCCCCGCTTATGGGTCAGAGTGCGGGAGAGAAGCTCTGTTAAATCTTCTTCCGTAAGCTCCTTTAACACAAAAACCTTACACCGGGATAACAGAGCGGCGTTGATTTCAAAGGAAGGATTTTCGGTGGTGGCACCGATTAAGGTGATGCTCCCTTTTTCCACATAAGGAAGAAAGGCATCCTGTTGCGCTTTGTTAAAACGGTGAATCTCGTCCACAAAGCAAAGGGTGCGGGTACCATAGGCACGATTATCCTCAGCCTGCTTCATAATGTCCTTGATTTCCTTGATGCCGCTGGTGACGGCACTGAAATTGATAAAGGAGGACTTTGTGAGGCTTGCGATGATGCGGGCAAGTGTGGTTTTTCCCACACCGGGAGGACCCCAGAAAATCATGGAGGGGATGTTATCCTGCTCCAAAAGACGGCGCAGGAGTTTTCCGGGGCCAAGCAGATGTTTTTGCCCGATATATTCCTCCAAGGTTTCCGGTCGCATGCGGTCTGCAAGCGGGGCAGCAGTCGATGAAACGGAATGTTCATTATTTGAGTCAAAAAGAGACAACTGATTCATGGTGTTCTTCCAATCTGATTTTAGTGGTTTTGTTTTGAATTGCAGTCAATTTACTTCAATTATACCCTTCGTAAAAGGTTCTGTAAACCGATTGCTAAATCGACTTGTTATTTTTTTGTCAAAACCCATTGCAAAACATTTTCTGCTATGATACAATGCAAAATGAAGATATGATAAAAAAATAACAATCTATTTCGGATTGTGTGAAAACAAAAACAGATTCATCCAATGGAGGAGAGAAAAATGGCAAAGAAAGTAGTTTTGGCAGGCGCATGTCGTACCGCAATCGGCACTATGGGAGGAACCCTCAGTACAACTCCCGCTGCTGAGCTTGGTGCAATCGTAATTAAGGAGGCTCTGAACAGAGCCGGTGTAAAGCCCGAGGATGTGGACCAGGTATATATGGGCTGCGTTATTCAGGCAGGTCAGGGACAGAATGTTGCCCGTCAGGCATCCATCAAGGCAGGCTTGCCGATTGAAGTACCTGCGGTTACCATGAATGTTGTGTGCGGCTCCGGTTTGAACTGTGTAAATCAGGCAGCACAGATGATTATGGCAGGCGATGCAGACATCGTTGTGGCAGGCGGTATGGAGAATATGTCCATGGCTCCCTATGCAATCCCTCAGGCACGTTACGGCTACAGAATGAATAACGGTACTCTGGTAGATACCATGATTAAGGATGCTCTTTGGGATGCATTCAACGATTATCATATGATTACCACCGCAGACAATATCTGTCGTGAGTGGGGACTGACCCGTGAGGAGCTGGATGAGTTCGCGTTAAAGAGCCAGCTGAAGGCAGAGGCTGCACAGAAGGCAGGTGCTTTCGACGCAGAAATCGTTCCCGTTATGGTAAAGAAAAAGAAGGAAGTAATTGAGTTTAAGGTAGATGAGGGACCTCGTGCAGGCTCCACCATCGAGGGACTGCAGAAGCTTCGCCCCATCAATCCCGACGGCTTCGTTACCGCAGGTAACGCATCCGGTATCAACGACGGTGCGGCAGCAATCGTTGTGATGAGCGAGGAGAAGGCAAAGGAGCTTGGCGTTAAGCCTATGGCAACCTTCGTAGCAGGTGCGCTGGCAGGTGTTCGCCCTGAGGTAATGGGCATCGGCCCTGTTGCTTCCACCCGTAAGGTAATGGAAAAGACAGGTATGAAGATTGAAGATTTCGATATCATCGAAGCAAACGAGGCATTTGCCGCTCAGTCTGTTGCAGTAGGTAAGGATCTCGGAATCGATGTAGATAAGCAGTTGAATCCCAACGGTGGTGCAATTGCTCTTGGTCACCCTGTAGGTGCTTCCGGCTGTCGTATTCTGGTTACTCTGCTTCACGAGATGCAGGCAAAGGGTGCAAAGACCGGTTTGGCAACCCTGTGTATCGGCGGCGGTATGGGCTGCTCCACGATTGTAAAGATTGAAGATTAAAGCGAAAAAAGCGAAAAGATTTTCTAAGCCGGTAAAATAAACCGGCCAAGAAAATCTAAGTTTCGCTTAGAAGAATGGCTTGCGCCATTCTTCCGGAAAAAAGAGCAAAATTTATGCTTTACTTAGAGAAATGGCGAGCAGTCTTTTCTCGGAAAACGGAGAGGAATAAGAGATATGGAATTCATTTTATATGAGCAGAAGGGTAATATTGCAACGATTACCATCAATCGCGAAAAGGCACTGAATGCGCTGAACTCTCAGGTACTGGAGGAGCTGGATGCGACTTTGGACGCGGTAAATCTGGAGGAGGTTCGCTGTCTGATTCTCACCGGCGCAGGCCAGAAGTCCTTTGTAGCAGGTGCGGATATCGGCGAGATGAGTAACCTGACTAAGGCTGAGGGCGAGGCCTTCGGAAAGAAGGGAAACGATGTATTCCGAAAGCTGGAAACCTTCCCGATTCCCGTAATCGCCGCAGTAAACGGTTTTGCACTGGGCGGCGGCTGTGAGATTTCCATGAGCTGTGATATCAGAATCTGCTCCGATAACGCAGTGTTCGGTCAGCCCGAGGTAGGCTTAGGCATTACGCCCGGCTTCGGCGGCACCCAGAGACTGGCTCGTATCGTTGGCGTAGGTATGGCAAAGCAGATGATTTACACCGCAAGAAATATTAAAGCTGACGAAGCTTATCGCATCGGTCTGGTAAATGCCGTATATCCTCTGGAGGAGCTGCTTCCCGCTGCGGAGAAGATGGCGGCAGGAATTGCAAAGAACGCTCCCATCGCGGTAAGAGGCTGTAAGAAGGCAATCAACGAGGGCCTTGATGTGGATATGGATGCAGCAATTGCCATCGAAGAAAAGATCTTCGGAGACTGCTTTGAAACGGAAGACCAGAAGTACGGTATGGCATTCTTCCTCGACAAGAACAAGGAAAAGGTAAAAGAACCCTTTGTAAACAGATAACTTATACAATTTTAGGAGGATTTATCATGAAGGTAGGTATTATCGGTGCAGGTACTATGGGTGCAGGAATTGCACAGGCTTTTGCAATGACGGACGGCTATGAGGTATGTCTTTGCGATATTAAGCAGGAGTTTGCCGACGGCGGAAAGGCAAAGATTCTGAAGAATCTGAACTTCCTGGTTGGTAAGGAAAAGATTACGCAGGAGAAGGCTGATGCAATTGCGGCAAAGATTGTAACCGGCTTAAAGGAAATCTGCACGGATTGTGATTTGGTAATCGAGGTTTGTCCCGAGAGCATGGCAATTAAGAAGCAGACCTTTGCAGAGCTGCAGCAGATTGTAAAGAAGGATTGTATTTTTGCAACCAATACTTCTTCCCTGTCCATTACGGAGATGGGTAACGGACTGGATCGTCCTCTGGTAGGTATGCACTTCTTCAACCCTGCTGACAGAATGAAGCTGGTTGAGGTAATTGCAGGCGCCAATACCCCTGCTGAGCTGGTAGAGAAGATTAAGGGCATCGCTACCGAAATCGGTAAGACTCCCGTAGAAGTAAACGAGGCAGCAGGCTTCGTGGTAAACAGAATCCTGATTCCCATGATTAACGAGGCAATTAACGTATATGCAGCAGGTGTTGCTTCCGTAGCAGATATCGATGTTGCTATGCAGCTGGGCGCAAACCATCCCATGGGACCTCTGGCACTGGGCGATTATATCGGATTGGATATCGTTCTTGCGATTATGGAAGTTATCTACGCAGAAACCGGCGAGTCCAAGTACGCTCCGTCTCCTCTTTTGAGAAAGATGGTTCGCGCAGGCAAGCTTGGTAAGAAGAGCGGCGAAGGCTTCTATAACTACGCAAAATAAACATGGAAGAAGATTTGTGTCAGCGACCTGCCGTGCATGCATGTGCAGGTTGCTGACCCAATTTCGTTACAATATATAAATAAACGGAGGAATGTAAATCATGGATTTTACGTTGCGCAAGGAACATGAAATGGCACGGACTCTTTTCAAAGAGTTTGCTGAAAAAGAAGTAAAGCCTCTTGCACAAGAGGTAGATGAAACAGAAATTTTCCCCAGAGGAACCGTAGAAAAGATGGCAAAGAACGGTTTTATGGGAATTCCCGTACCCAAGGAGTATGGCGGACAGGGCTGTGACCCTTTGACATATGTAATGTGTGTAGAAGAGTTGTCCAAGGTATGTGCTACCACAGGCGTTATTGTTTCCGCACACACGTCTCTGTGCTGTGATCCTATTCAGACCTACGGTACTGAGGAGCAGAAAGCAAAATACTTAGTTCCCCTTGCAAAGGGTGAGAAGCTTGGTGCTTTCGGTCTTACCGAGCCCGGCGCAGGTACCGATGCACAGGGTCAGCAGACCAAGGCTGTTCTTGATGGTGATGAGTGGGTATTGAACGGCTCTAAGATTTTCATCACCAATGGTAAGGAAGCTGACGTATATGTTATCTTCGCTGTTACCGGTATCATCGAGAAGCGTGGCAAGAAGGTGAAGGAAATCTCTGCATTTATCGTAGAGAAGGGAACTCCCGGCTTCAGCTTCGGTACCAAGGAAAAGAAGATGGGTATC
>JAZQCX010000132.1:0-8330 GCA_045546495.1 Acetatifactor sp.
TGGTTCTTAACCGGAGAAATGGTAGAACTGATTCATGACAACGTCCCGAACATCGTATGTACACAGCCCTTCGGTTGCCTGCCCAACCATGTCGTGGGCAAGGGCGTTATTAAGGCACTGCGCAAAAATTACCCGCAGTCCAACATCGTGGCAATCGACTACGATCCCGGTGCCAGCGAAGTAAACCAGCTGAATCGTATTAAGCTGATGCTTTCAACTGCACAGAAAAATCTGGATTAAAATACTTTCTGTCACACATAACAGCCCACCGAAACCACTATGTCAATTCATGTGGCTCCGGTGGGCTTTCTCGTTTCTTTTATTTTCCCGCTGATATCAGCATGCCGCCTTTCTGTTCTCCAGATATTGCTGTAAAATCTCTGATACTTCATCCGGCTTCAGTCCCGCATCTTCAATCAGCTCACTGACCGTTTCCAGCTCCTTACGCTTCTTTTCCTGATAAAGCTCCTCCAGCTCCCTTTTTTCCGATTCCACCCGAATCATCAGCGCATCAATCAGCTCCTGCTTTGCAGAAATCTTCTCCTCAATACTTTTTCTCTGTCCTCTTGCCATGATTGCTCCTTCCACAGGGTTTTCCGCCACACCCTGACATGTTTATTCTACGGACTTTTCCATCCTGTTTTACAGTATATGGACAAACCGGAAAAATATTCCTTTTCCTTCCGTATCAAAAATTTTTTTTGCCATATACTACTATCGTCCCGGTGTTTCAAATGTATTCCGACACCACTTCGTCAGACAATACCTTACATTCTCAGAAGGAGCTTCGCATGACCGAAAAACAACTGCTGCAGCAGGCTGCAAAAATGCAGCCCGAGCTGGTCGAAATAAGACATTATCTGCATTCCCACGCGGAAACCGGCTTTTCCCTGCCTAATACCACTGTTTACGTAAAGGAGAGGCTTACCCGTATGGGATATACCCCGAAGGATTGCGGAAGGGCCGGTATTATCGCCACCGTTGGCAGGCCAGAAAGCGGAAAGTGTATTCTCCTTCGAGCTGATATGGATGCCCTGCCCATCCGCGAGGAAGCTGACCTATCCTTTGCCTGCGAAAACGGGAATATGCATGCCTGCGGACACGATATGCACACTACCATGCTGCTTGGTGCCGCAAAGCTTCTGAAACAGTGCGAAGCCCAGCTTCCGGGCACAGTAAAGCTGATGTTTCAGCCTGCGGAAGAGATTCTTTCCGGAGCAAAGGATATGATGGACTCCGGTGTTTTGGATTCTCCCCGAGTAGATGCTGCTTTTATGCTCCACGTTATGACTGCCGTTCCCTTTCCTGCGGGAACCGTTATCGCCGCCGCACCGGGCGTCAGCGCCCCTGCCGCAGATTATTTTTCCATTCACGTCCAGGGAAAAGGGTGTCACGGCTCCACACCGGAGGTTGGCGCAGACCCTGTCACTGCCGCTGCTCACATTATCACCGCCCTGCAATCAATTCATGCCAGAGAGCTGTCTTTGGCAGAAGAGGCGGCGCTTACCATCGGCAGTATTCACGGAGGCGATGCCGGAAATGTTATCCCCGACACATTGGAAATGCACGGTACTCTCCGCTCCTACAATGAAGAAACCCGTGCATTTATTAAAAATCGTATGGTTGAAATTACTACCGCTGTGGCTTCTGCTCTCAAAACCCGTGCTACCGTAACCTTTGGCAGCGGCTGCCCTTCCCTCTATAATGATGAAGCATTGTCCAAGTGTGTATCTCAATATACGGAGGATTTACTGGGAGCACAACGCGCTCTCCGTATGGAAAAAGATGCCGCTTTGGTTTCCGGCGCCTTGGGTTCCAGCGCTTTCCCCTCCGGCGAATCTGTACGTCCCTCAAAAACCGCCAGTTCAGAGGACTTTTCTTATATTTCACGTGCCGTTCCCGGCACTATGCTGGCGATTTCCGCAGGCTCCACCAAGGAAGGCTGCCTTTACCCCCTTCACCATCCGAAGGTTACCTTTGACGAAAGCATCCTGCACATAGGGAGTGCGGTCTATGCTTATATTGCCATGCGCTGGTTGGCGTCAGACACAAAAGAGCATCGGCTCATTTTCTGAAACCGATGCTCTATCTTCAAGTTATAGGTGGTCTTTCATTAAAACTCTGACACCATTTTTTTCTTCTACTGACACCATTTTTACACCAATTTACCCGATAAAATCTGATAAAATTTGATAAATCTCCAAATGGGGCACATGGATTTTTTTCCTTAAAATCGCCCTTTTTTCAACGTTTCCTACAGCTCGTACGGCGTTACCTGGTACACATAATAATTCAACCAGTTACTGTAAAGGTTGTTGCTGTGGGAGCGCCACTGCAGCAGTGGCTTTTCCTGGGGATTATCTGACGGATAATAATTGTGGGGAATCTGAATCGGTAGTCCCTTATTCAGATCACGGTAATACTCGTTGTTTAGGGTATACCTGTCATATTCCGGATGTCCCGTTACAAAAATCTTCTTCCCTTCTTCCGCGATGGCAAGGAATACCCCTGCCTCCGGGGATTCCGCCAAAACAGTCAACTCCTTACAGGCATGAATGGCCTCTGAGGAGGTTTCCGTATGCCTGCTGTGAGGCGCAAGAAATATGTCATCAAAGCCTCTGACAAGAGGGATTTTCCGGTTTGACACCTTATGCTCATACACTCCGAACAGCTTCCGGGGCAGCTGGCTCTTGTTAATACCGTAATAATGATAAAAGCCCGCCTGCGCCGCCCAGCAGATGTGTAATGTAGAGGTTACATGGGTTTCTGCCCAGTCAAGGATTTCGCAGGTTTCCTCCCAGTAATCCACCTCCTCAAAGGTGATGTCCTCCACCGGTGCTCCGGTAACAATCATACCGTCAAACTTCTTATCCCGAATCTCATCCAGAGTTGTATAAAACTTGTTCAGATGACTTGCAGGCGTATTCAAAGAAACATGACTTTTTACATTCATAAAGGTCACATCCACCTGCAGCGGCGTGTTGGACAGGGCACGCAAAAGTTGCAGCTCCGTATCCTGTTTCACGGGCATATTATTTAAGATTAACACCTGCAACGGACGGATATCCTGATGCATTGCACGGAATTCGTCCATGACAAATATATTTTCATTTTCCAGTATTTCCTTTGCGGGTAATTCGCTCTGTGTTTTAATCGGCATATTTTATCCCTCGATTCTGTGATTTTTCACCTGTTTGGGCTCTATATTTTTTCCCAAATCCGTTTTTATCGTAATCTCATTTTACGATTGATACAAATTCTTCTACGAAATCTGCTCTTCCAGCCCGTATTCCCGCAGGAAATCCTCCTCCGACAGAATCGGAACACCCAGTTCTTTCGCTTTCTTGTTCTTAGAGGATGTGGAATTTACATCATTGTTAATCAAACAGGTGGTTTTTCCGGTGACGCTTCCCGTAACCTTACCGCCTTTTTGCTCGATTACATCCTTTAAATCATTTCTGCTCGCAAAGTGATTCAAGCTGCCCGTTACAACAAAGCTCAGTCCGGTCAGCGTCCGGCTTCCCTCTTCCACAACCGGAATTTCAATTTGCAGCCGGGGCAACAGGTTTTCCAGCTTACGCATGTTTTCTTCATCCTGCATATACTCTGCAAACGCAGTGGCAATGACCTCTCCGACTCCTTCTACAGTGCTCAATTCCTCCACACTCGCCGTCCGCATTCGGGAAAGGTCATAATCAAAGTGGCGGCACAGCATTTTCGCATTCGCGGCTCCGATATTGGCAATTCCCAGCGCATAAATCACTCTCGGAAGGGTTGTAACTCGCGATGCATTGATACTTTCCAATAAATTATGGTAGGATTTCTCCCCAAAGCCTTCCATCTGCACAATTTGTTCTCTGTACTGCTCCAGCTTATATAAATCCGCAAATTCCCGGATAAATCCCATATCTATGAATTTTTCCAGAGTCGCTTCGGACAATCCGTCAATATTCATGGCATCCCTGCTTACAAACAGGGAAAATGCTTTAATGCTCTTCGCTGCACACTTTTCATTGGTACAATACAGGGACTGCACCTCATTTGTCCTGCGGATTTCCGTAGCCCCGCCACACACGGGACAAATCTTTGGAATCACAACGGTATCGCTTCCCGTCAGGTTTTCCGCAATCTGCGGAATAATCATATTTGCCTTATAAACAGTAATTTTATCGCCGATTCCAAGACGCAATCCGCGCAAAATACTGATATTATGCACCGAAGCACGGCTAACGGTAGTTCCTTCCAGCTCAACCGGCTCAAAAATCGCCACCGGGTTAATCAGTCCGGTACGGCTGGGACTCCACTCAATTTCTCTCAATACGGTTTCCCGCAGTTCGTCCGCCCATTTGAAAGCAATGGAATGGCGGGGGAACTTCGCGGTTCTTCCGAGAGACTGCCCATACGCAATATCCTCATAGGTTAAAACAAGACCGTCTGAGGGAATATCGTAACTCTTTATCTTTTCGGAAAACAGCTCAATGGTATCCAGAATGGTTTCTTCCGTAACAAGATAATGCTCCACCACTTCAAAACCCTGCTTTTTTAAAAACGCAAACTGTTTTTCCCGGGAATTTTCAAAATCCACTCCCTCAGCACTTACCAACGAAAACGCATAGAAACGCACATTCCGCTTTGCCGCGATTTCACTGTTTAGCTGTCTCACGGAGCCGCTGCAAAGATTACGGGGATTCTTATACTTTGCATCCACATCTTCTATAGTAGCGTTTATCTTCTCAAAATCAGAATAACTGATAACCGCCTCACCGCGCAACACCAGTTCCCCCTTAAATTCAATCTGTAAGGGAAGGTTCAGGAATGTTTTCGCATTATTGGTGATTACTTCACCGATTTCACCGTTTCCTCTGGTGACCGCTTTTGCAAGTTTTCCGTCATGGTACGTTAGTACTATGGTCAATCCGTCCAATTTCCAGCTTAAAATTGCAGGATTCCCTTGCAACCAATTTTGTAGCTCTTCACGGCTCTTTGTTTTTCCCAAAGAGAGCATCGGACTTTCATGTTTTTCCTTCGGAAGCTCCTCTACGGATTCATATCCCACCGTAACGGAAGGACTGTTCGAAAAAATAACTCCTGTTTCTTTTTCCAACTCCTGTAACTCATCATACAGCGCATCATACTCATAATTGCTCATGAGTTCTCTATCTTCTGCATAATAAGCCTTCGCCGCCCGATTTAAGACCTCCACAAGATATTTGATTCGTTCTATCTTTTTTGTCTGCATTTTGTGTTCACCCGTTTTATTTTATAAAAATTTATTATAATCCGCACTCGCGATAAAGTGACAAGATCTCGTTCTGTTCCAGCTTACGGTACTCTCCCGGCTTTAGTTTTCCCAGTTCCACACTCATAACCCGGACTCTTTTTAAGCTTTTCACCCGATAACCGCAGGTTTGGCACATTCTTCTGATCTGTCTGTTGACTCCCTGGGTCAGAATTATCCGAAATGTCATTTTTCCGACGGATTCTATGCTACATTCGCGGGTTTTCAGCCCTAAATCCTGCAAAAAAACACCTTTCGACATTTTTAATAAAAAATCAGGTGTTATTTCTTTGTCCACCTTTACAATATACTCTTTTTCGTGTCGATTCGACCCTTTCATCATACTTTGAATCAAATCACCGTCGTTTGTGAGCAGTAAAAGTCCTTCTGAATCCTTATCCAACCTTCCTGCATAGGTTACCCGCTCCGGATATTTTACAATATCCATGATTTTCTTTTCCGCATGAGGGTCCCTTTCGGTACAAGTCACACCTATGGGCTTATAAAATGCCAGCACAACCTTCTCACTCTTTCCACGAACCGGCTTTCCGGACACACATACCGTATCAGCATCCGACACCTGCTGACCGGATTGTGCCACCACTCCGTTTACGGTCACTTTCCCCTGCTCAATCAGCTTATCTGCATCTCTTCTTGAGCAAACACCGCAATGCGCCAAGTATTTGTTTAATCTTGATTTGACATTTTGTTCCATTTTGATTCTCACTCCAAAGGCCTCGCCTCTATCATTTCTAATCTTGAAACTCCTATCGAAAAAGATATCGTCCTTAAAGGCCGAACCGGGCATCCGAATTTCAGCCGGCGTACTCTTCCATCTCTTCAACCAAGCGGATTTTCGGCACTCCCGCCCCCTCCGTAAGACCTGTCTTGGCAAGCTTATCCGCCAAGTCATTATATTTTACATTGGAATGGGCCTGTACCTTCTGAAAGCGTATTGCAATCGTTTTTCCCCATTCCCGCATAGCTTCCGCATATTTCCGAGTCAGCTCCGTTTTAGAACGCCATTCTCCCGTTACCCATTTTTCGATTCCCTGATAATCGTAACGAATCTCAATTCCCTCAAACCCGTTTTTCATTGCAAACTTAACCGCAAACATGGAGCCCAGCATTTCCCCAGTGACATTTCTATGTTGCAGAGACTGCTCGTTATCGCCGTTCCCATACTCCGCATATATGCGGCCGTCCGGCAAAATAAAAACGCATCCGAACGCATACTTCTTTAGCGAATCATCATAGCTTCCGTCAACATACGCCAGTAGCTGCCCTTCTCCGGGCAGTTCAATTCCAACAGCCCGACCGCATCCCTGATACGCGGCATCCTTTACGCTTTCCTTCCTAACCGTGTCCGAAGAATAGACAGTACACTCCTGTGTTCCCATAAAAGCGTAAGCCTCCTCTATGGAAGAAAAGCCTTTATACTCTGCCCCCGGGTATCCGTCAACGGAGTTTTTACAAGCCTCCCAGCCATCAAATACACCTGTTATTTTTCCTCGCTTTACTGCATAAAATTTCTTAGCGGCCACGTTACTTACTCCTGTCTCAATCAGATACACATACTGTGTTTTATTATACCAATTTTCCGTCAAAAAAGGAAGCCCGCTTTTTCTGCCGGACTTCCTTTCTTACATCTTATCTAAATTAGAATCTGATTCCCTTTACGCGCCCCTGCTTCCTATATGTTCCCGCTAATCCTGTTTTTCCTGCTTATTCCCGTTATAGAAAGCATAGTCGTTTTTACCGCTCTTCTTTACCTGATACATGGCATCATCCGCACAGTT
The DNA here is from genome assembly GCA_045546495.1 of Acetatifactor sp. Classification (GTDB taxonomy): domain Bacteria; phylum Bacillota; class Clostridia; order Lachnospirales; family Lachnospiraceae; genus Acetatifactor. The sequence goes on from JAZQCX010000132.1 coordinate 7,078, forward strand.
TATAAGTTGCTCCAGTTCCTGTGCATCCTTAGGATAGGAAGCAATTCCGATACTTCCGCACACTTTCGATTTGACCCCATTCAGTAAAACCGGCTTGGAAAACAGTTGTTTACACTGCAATGCCGTTTTATCTACAATTCTCGCCTGATTACTTCTCAGGATTAATATAAATTCATCTCCCGCAAAACGGTACGGTGTCAAAATTTGTGACGTCATATCCTTCAACCGGGCAGACACCTCACGCAACGCATCATCACCTGCCGTATGTCCCATGGTGTCATTGATACTCTTGAAGTCATCAATGTCAATCATAATAACCGTACAAGGCGTCTTATTCTCAATCAGCCCACTTAAATCCGTTATAAAACGGTTTCGATTGGGAATTCCGGTCAGGAAATCATGCTCAGAAGCAGATTCCATAATCTTCTTTGCATCTCCCAGTTGACGTACAAGCTTCCTTCGCTTCAGATTATCTATCAACACAATCATTAAAACGACCAGAAGAAAAACTCCTGTAAGTAAAACCGGTTTAAGAATTTCCCTGTTTCTCTGGAAAAATCCCGGCTGATAATTTGCTATCTCCGTATTCTCCGGCAAAACAGAAATTTCTATTCCGTATTTTCCCATTACCGCAGCATCCGCATAAAACACATTAGGACTGTCCGTTAACCGGTTTTTATCACTGATAATCGCTCCCGACATATAATCACGCGCAAGCTCAGCCGCCATCTCTCCCGATTTACGCATGGATGCCGCGTTGCCACCGAGAATCCCCTCTCCGGCATTCCCTTCCACCATCCTAAGAACCGGAACCTTTGCCGACTTTGTAATCAATTCAATGGCCTGACTGTTGGTATACTGTCTGCCGCTTGCGTCCTCTGTCATTACAACATGTATCAGAATACTGTCCGCAGACACATTCCCTAATGCTTTCTTCAATTCATCTGTAGTAAGCTGGGAAGCATCAATTTCCGAAAATTCCAGATTCGGATAGACTTCTGCGCTTCTGTAGAATCTCTTGCGCTCCGCCTCACCGGTTATGGTATCATCAAGAATCGCTACAACCTTCTTAGCCTGCGGGTTCACCCTCAAGCCGAAATCCACATTTTTCTCTACTGAAAGTTTTTCAATAACACCCGATATTAAAGGATCTTTTATGGCATATTCCGCCAATTCTTCATCATTGCCCCCTTCAAATACAATCGGCATATCTTTGTAGAGCTCATCACGATATCCCAACGCAAAGCGTAACG
>JAZQCX010000133.1:0-2942 GCA_045546495.1 Acetatifactor sp.
CAAAGCGCGCCTGTCGGCGCTTTCTCGCTGCTACGCAGCTAACTTTGCTCATTAAGTGGCGTTCCCTCCGTCCGCTCCATAGCGCAATTTTTCATGCAAGCATGAAATCGCGCTACAGGCGGACGGGTGAACTGATAGCAAAAGTTGAACACTACATTCGCATGAAGTGAGAAGAAAAAGGATAAGAAATTTGTTAGACTGGATATAAGGATGGACAAATGTCCGGAAGAAACGTAGGATGTTTGGGGAGAGGTAGAACATGAGAGATCGTGAAGCGGCGAAAAAAAGAGCGAAAGAGCTGGTTGCGCAGATGACAGCGGAGGAAAAGGCAGAGCAGTTGAAGTATGGGGCAGCTGCGCTGAAAAGACTTGGAATCCCGGCCTATAACTGGTGGAATGAGGCCTTGCACGGCGTGGCGAGAGCCGGTGTTGCTACCGTATTCCCGCAGGCAATCGGTATGGCGGCAGCCTTTGATCCGGAGAGCATGAAAGAGGTTGGAGATGTAATCGCTACCGAGGGTCGTGCGAAGTATAATGAATACAGTAAGCACGGAGACAGAGATATTTATAAAGGTCTGACTTTCTGGTCTCCGAATGTAAATATTTTCCGTGATCCCAGATGGGGAAGAGGTCATGAGACCTACGGGGAAGATCCTTATTTGACGGGAGAACTGGGCAAGGCATTTGTAGACGGTTTGCAGGGGGATGGAGAGTATTTGAAGTCTGCAGCTTGTGCAAAGCATTTTGCGGTGCATTCCGGTCCCGAGGCGGTTCGGCATAAGTTTGATGCAAAAGCAAGCCTGAAGGATATGTACGAGACCTATCTTCCCGCTTTTGAGAAGCTGGTGAAAGAGGCAGACGTGGAAGCTGTAATGGGTGCCTACAACAGGACAAACGGTGAACCCTGCTGTGCCAGTGAAACGCTGCAGAAGATTTTGCGCGAGGACTGGGGCTTTGAAGGACACTTTGTTTCCGATTGCTGGGCTTTGAGAGATTTCCATACTCACCATATGGTGACGGATACGCCGGAGGAATCGGCGGCACTGGCGATTAAGACCGGCTGTGACGTAAACTGCGGCAGCACCTATCTGCACCTTTTAAAGGCGCTGGATCAGGGACTGATTACAGAGGAAGATTTAACCCGTTCTGCAGAGAGATTGTTTACTACGAGATTCCTGTTGGGTCTCTTTGACAAAACGGAATATGATAATATCGGCTTGGATAAGGTGGAATGTAAGGAGCATCTTGCACTGGCGGATAAGATGACGGCGGAGTCGGTTGTATTGTTGAAAAACAACGGTATTCTGCCTCTGAAAAAGGATGCGATTAAGAGTGTGGGCGTGGTAGGCCCCAATGCCAACAGCCGCGCAGCGCTGATTGGAAATTATCACGGAACCTCGTCCCGTTACATAACCGTTCTGGAGGGTATTCAGGACGCATTGGGCGAGGATGTGAGAGTCTATTATTCCGAGGGCTGTCACCTTTATAAGGGCAAGGTAGAAAATCTTGCATCCGGCGCAGACCGCATCAGTGAGGCACTTTCGGTTGCGGATTACAGTGATGTGATGATTGTCTGCCTGGGTCTGGATGAGACGCTGGAAGGAGAAGAGGGCGATACCGGAAACAGTTATGCTTCCGGCGATAAGGTTGACCTGTTGTTGCCTGAATCCCAGAGACAGCTTTTAGAAGCGGTAGTAGCCACCGGTAAACCGGTGATTCTGATTAATATGACCGGCAGCGCCATGGACTTACAGTTCGCCCAGGAGCATTGCGCAGCAGTGCTTCAGGCGTGGTATCCCGGCGCGAGAGGAGGAAGAGTGATAGCTGACATCCTCCTGGGCAGCATCTCTCCCTCCGGAAAGTTGCCGGTTACCTTCTATCGTGATACGAAGGACTTACCTGACTTCGAGGATTACTCCATGAAGGGAAGAACCTATCGCTATCTGAATACGACTCCGTTGTATCCTTTCGGATATGGGTTGACCTACGGTAACATGGAAATTCAGGGTGTAGAGATAAACGGACAGCAGATAATGTGTACTGACGGAGAAAACGTTGATGGTATGCAGGCGGTTGCAGAGGTAAAATTATCCGGGCAGGAACTTTCACAGTTGCAGGTAACGGTTGTAAATAAGTGCGACCGCGATTTGCAAGAGGTTGTACAGGTTTACATTAAGGCACTGGACAGCATAGACGCTACGCCGAACAGCAGGCTCTGCGGCTTTGCAAGAGTGACAGCGAAAGCGGGAGAAGCAGTACAAATTTGTGTGCCGGTTGATAAGGATGCGCTGACCGTAATCAATGATGCGGGTGAGAAGATTTCCGGCGGTGACAGGTATGCTGTCAGCGTGGGCTTCGGTCAGCCTGATGAGAGAACCGAGGAGTTGACCGGAAAGAAGGCAATGACTTTTATTGCAGTAAGATAAGAGAAAACAGAAGTGAAATAGTCCTTGACAAATCTGTTGCAATGGAATATATTTCTCTTAACGAAAAATCAAAAAGGCTGTGACGAAGAGGAGTATGTATCACCCCTTAAAAGAGAGAGTGGCCACCCGCCGGGTGCTGAAAGGCCGCTTGAAGGAAGGAATGCAGAAGGTAGCTTCCGAGCCGGGAGCCGGAAAGTAAGTAAGGCTTCACGAGTTATCCCCGTTACCGGATAGGACTTTATTGGAAGTCGCTAAGGCAGCAGCCGTGAGGCTGTTGGCGAACAAAGGTGGTACCGCGTAGATTATAACGCCCTTTGCTGACGCAAGTCGGCAGAGGGCGTTTTTTTGCGCGAATGAGCAGAGCCAAGGCCTGAATCATAACTGCCTGTGCTGGCACAAAGGCAGTTGTGATTCTGACCTTGGCGAGCAACGCGAGCCACGAAATGCCGAAGGCATTTTGAGGCTGCTCATTGGCGCGGAGAGGAAACCGGAGAAAGGAGCAACGCGAGCCACGAAA
>JAZQCX010000134.1:0-22199 GCA_045546495.1 Acetatifactor sp.
TTGTCTTCCTAAGACCGCTTGGCCTTCCGACTTCTCATCATTCTTAAAGGCGGTAATTGCCATCGCCATGGCAAGATAGGTTTTACCTGTTCCCGCAGGTCCCAATCCGAATACAATCATATTTTTACGGATGGCATCCACATATTCTTTTTGTCCCAAGGTTTTCGGTTTAATCGGTTTCCCGTTAATCGTGTGACAGATACAGTCTCCGTCAATCTCCGTAATCACCTTTTCCTGCTCTTCCATACCCATTGCTATGGCGTAATCTACGCTCTGCTCCTCAATTTCATTTCCTCTGTCCGAGAGAATGGTCAGCTGCTCCAAAACCGCTGCCGCCCGTTTCGCAGACTGTTCCTGTCCGGTTACAATCACCTGACCGTTTCTGTTTACAACGGTCACAGCGAAATCTCTCTCCAGTTTTTTTACATACGCGTCCTGCATGCCGAATATACTCTGCATATGCTCGGACGACATTTCTATTTTAATTGAAACATCACTCATTAATACTCGCTTCTCCGGTATTCGGTATTACAGTTTCCACGCTGGTTCCCACCGGCTCCCTAACCAGGAATTCCCCGTAAATAACCCACGAACCACTGTTTGTATCTATTTTAACATCTTTTTCAATAATTTGTACCCCTTTTTCCTGTAAACTTGCAATAAAAGCAATTATTTTTTCATTCAAAGCCTGTTCCGCTTCCTCCAGGGTATATTCGTACTCTACATTTTGGTATTCCCGTTCTGTTTTGCTACCAAAAAATACCGGCACAGACAGCTTTTCAAACACAAGCGGCCTACTTTCCCTAATCAGACTGTCCTGCACCAGATAGGCATCCTCTCCCGGCCACTTCAGTTCCTTTTCGCCAACCCGTAAATAATGGCTTTTTTTCTCCCGGCCCGTATACTCCTTTTTTATGTAATCAAAGTCAAGTCTTGCGGAAAAATTCGTAATATGCTCCAGTATGATGTCAGCGTCCGCATCCACGGGAAGATATTCCCGTACAGTGGTATCGTCGTTGTAAACGGGAACCTTACCATCCACAAGAACCGCTCCTTTTTCCACAACATCTCCCGCTTTTACCATAGGTACCCCGCTTCTTACAATAACGGAAACAACGGTTCCGTCATATTCCGAAACCAAATCCCTGCCTTCCCTTCCCTGCACTTCCTCTTTGAGAATCGGGGCATCATTTTCCTTTACGGATATCACCAGCTTTGTGCCGGAAAGCTTTGCGGATGCCCATGTAATCTGTGGAAAACGGCGTCTGATTTCCTTTTCCAGGCTCTCAATATCCAAGCTTTCCTTGTACATACCGATTTTCACCTGTTGCTCGCTTAAAAAGGTTTGAAACACATCCTCGGTAATCCTATAATTTCCCTCCAATTCAATGTCCCACACAAAAAGTGCCGACACAATCCAGAAGGCGACTGCAAGGAAAAGCCCTGCTACAAACAGCTTTCTGCTCCGAAGCCTGGACAGAAAAAAAGGGAGTCCATATCGTTCCAATATGACTACCCTTGTTCCCGTTTTCCGCACGATGGGGCGAAGTGCCCGAAAACTTTTTAAGTTGATACACATGGTGTAGGTCTCGCCCTCCGGCACAATGTCCCAGAGCAAAATTCCTTTATTGCTGCACAAATTCATAAATCGCTCCGGCGAAAATCCCCACACCCTGATGCGCAGATACCCTCTCATATACTTCAGGAATTCTATCATAACAAGCCTCTTTTCCTTTACAGATATTTTACACAGGCAATGCACCCACTGATTTTCATATCCTCGTTGGTATAATAATCAATGGAAAGCCCCGTTCCTTCAAAGCAGACCTGACAGGTCTTTCCCTGAAGTAAAATCAGCTTATCGCTATATTCCAGAATTCCTCTGTAATTTTCTATCCAGACATCGTTATTTCCCGTAAGCGTTACCTTCATGGCGCCCATACAGATATCCTTGGGAAATTTTAAAGTCTCAATTAACGATTCCTTTGTTTGATTTGGGTTCAGTCTCTTTTTCATATTCCCATTATATGAAAGAATCCGAAAAATAGACTAGAAAACCTTTCCGCTGCGGGTATTACAAAATCACCTTTTTTATCAATGTCGGTGGTCCCGGCTCCTCAGACGAAATCATGCAAGCCTCCAGGTAGCGCTTTTCTGCCGCCTCCGCCTTTGCTTCATCGTTTGCATGCAGCACTGCCAACGTCTCACCGGCTTTTACATAATCGCCTACCTTTTTACACAGTACAATTCCCACTGATAAGTCTATTTCGCTTTCCTTTGTCTCTCTTCCGCCGCCTAATATCAGGGAACAGATTCCCACCTCGTCGCACACAATTTTGCTTACATAGCCGGATTTCGGTGCCGGAATCTCACGCTTTATAGAGGCTTCCGGCAGCCGATTCGGCTCAGAAACCATTCGGGCGTCACCGCCCTGCGCTGCCACAAACTCTTCCAACTTCTTTAGGGCACTTCCGTCCGCAATGACCTGCTTTAGCATTCCGCGGGCCTGCTCCTCGTTTTCAGCCTTACCCCCTACAATCAGCATCCATGAACCAAGGGTCAGACACAGTTCTTCAAAATCCTTAGGCCCCTGCCCCTTTAAGGTGTCAATCGCTTCCTTAACCTCCAGTGCATTTCCCACAGCCAGCCCCAACGGCTGATCCATATCGGAAATCACCGCAACCGTCTTTCTTCCGGCATTCTTACCGATTTTTACCATTTCCCGTGCAAGTGCTTCTGCGTCCTTTTCCTGCTTCATAAAAGCTCCGCTTCCGGTCTTTACGTCCAGCACAATGGCGTCTGCTCCTGCCGCCAGCTTTTTACTCATAATGGAGCTTGCAATCAGAGATAAATTATCCACTGTAGCCGTTACATCCCGAAGCGCATACAGCTTTTTATCTGCGGGGGCCAAATCCGCAGTCTGTCCCATAATGGCAATCCCTATCCTGTTTACATTTTCAATAAACTGCTCTGCCGAAAGTGCTGTAGAAAAGCCCGCAAAGCTTTCCAGCTTATCGATGGTACCGCCCGTATGTCCCAGACCTCGCCCGCTCATCTTCGCAACAGGAATTCTGCAGGCAGCCACCATAGGCGTCAGGGCAAGAGAGGTTTTATCCCCCACGCCTCCCGTACTGTGTTTATCCACCTTTACCCCGTGAATCGCCGACAAATCCAGCATATCGCCGCTGTTTGCCATAGCCATGGTAAGGGCGTGAGTTTCCTGCTCTGTCATCCCCTGAAAGTAAATCGCCATCATCAGTGCCGATACCTGATAGTCCGGAATTTCATTCCTCGTATAGCCTTCGATGAAGAACTCAATTTCCTCCATCGTCAGCTCCCGCCCGTTTCTCTTGTTCATGATAATGTCATACATTCTCATAGCTGTAACCCTCCGCCGTTTTATCCTCTTACATCCGTCATAACACATCCGTGGTTCTTTCTACTGCCTTACCGCATACAAATGCTCCCAGCGTTCCTTTGTCATATAGTTGGTGTGTCCGATTCGGATTTCGTTCATCAGAGGAACCGGTACTTCCTCGCAGGTATGATGGTAAAGAAATCCCACCTTTTCCTGTACCCGTTTCGATTTACTGTTCCCCTCATAATAGCCGCACCATATAGTAGTCATTCCAAGCTGCGTAAAGCCATGTTCCAAAAGCTTACATACAGCCTCCGGCATATATCCTCTTCCCCAAAAGGGCTGTCCGAGCCAATAGCCGAGTTCGCATTCGTCTTCTCTTTCTGTCATATCGGTATGACCCTTTAATTTCAGCTCAATGGCTCCGATTGCTTTATCACTGCCCTTTTCACATATGGCATAGCACTGTTCACCGCAAAATACCGTCTTGATAATATGCTTACTTTCTTCTATGCTCTTATGCGGCGGCCAACCGGCTATGGGACCAATCGCAGGGTCTTTTGCAAATTCATATAAGCTCTCCGCATCTGACTCCGTCCAAGGACGAAGTATTAATCTTTCCGTTTCTAATCTCATTCGTCATCCCCTCAGCATTCCGTTTATCTTACTATGTGTCTTACTATGTATCCTATTGTTTATCATATCATTTCCCTATCGGAAACACAATTCCGAAAACAACTTTCTCCCACTCTTCATCTGCCTATTTTCTTACATAATACCTATCATACAGGGTCAGCCAGTTTGCCCTAAACCAACTCATAATCTGCCAATAACCGCAGCCCCGCAGATTATATTCCTCAATCAGCCGAAGCTTCGCCTGTATACTTCTGACGTCCTCAAACCAGACCTCATGGGTCGTCTCCTCCGCCGTATAGGTAAAAAACGGACTTTCCGCCAGCTGGTCAAATTGAATTTCAGCTCCCCTTGCAACTGCAATCCGTACTGCCTGAATGTTGTTAATAGTGGTGGCCGCGGTTACGCCCCGCTGATAGGGTAAAGGCCAGTCATATCCATAATTCGGAATCCCCAAATCAATTTTCTCTGCAGGAATCTCCGTCAATGCGTACTCCACCACCCGACGTACCTGATTGATTGGTGCAACTGCCATTGGCGGGCCGTAGGTATACCCCCACTCGTAGGTCATCAACAGTACATGATCCGCCGCCTCCCCCAGCGCCCTGTAATCCTTTCCTTCATACAAAAGCCCCCGCTGATCCGATGAGGTTTTCGGAGCCAGCGCCACGGAGGTATGATATCCGTTTGCCCGCATGATTTCAGCCATAACCCGTACGAATTCCGTAAAAGCATCCCGGTCGGATGCCAAAATATACTCAAAATCGATATCAACACCCTGATATCCTTTCTGCTGCATCAGGGTAAGCACATTTTGAATCAGATTCCTTCGATAGGCCTCATTGTTTACTATCGAGTTAATGAGACTGTTATTAAAATTCCCGTCTTCATCAAAGGGCGTCAGGGTAAGAATCGGTTGCGTGCCAAAGGAAAGTACCGTTTTAATTAAACGCTCATCTTCCCCATAGGCAGGTGGAATCAGCTCCCCCTGTGCCGTAAAGCCGTATGAAAAAACAGGAAGCTCCGAAAGATACGGCAACGTCTGCTCCAGTACCCACTGGCTGATGAACGGATAGGCGTAGCCGCTGACCGAAATCGTCCGAACCGGATTCCTCGTACCTTCACCAATAAAAAGAGCTTGCCCAACAGCAAGCTCATAAGGATATATCAACTGATTGTCAAAAATAATCTGCTGCACATCTGCGCCCAATTCCGCCGCAATACCGTCTATGGTATCTCCGCTTTTTACCACATAAATCTTCATAAGTCACCACTTTGGCTTTGCCATGGGTTTAGGACTATTCTATGCAGGCAATCCACAAAATTTGCATTATAAAATAATCTTGTTTAATTCATCTATAAACAAATCATAATTCCTGTCGTCGTCATTATAAAAAAGTGTAGCCATTCCCATTTGCGTGGGAACCACTAAATTTTTCTCCGTATTATCAATAAATACACATTCACTGGCATTCACATTTAATGCATTTAGAACGTATTCAAATATACCTCGTCCATCCTTACCTGAATGTAAATCCGCCGAAACCGCAACCACATCAAAATATTGTGTTAAGCCTCTATACGCAAGGATTGTATTGATTCTGTCAGATTTATTATCTGTTATCATTCCTACAAAATATCTTGACTTTAATTCCTGTACAAGAGCAATCATTCTGTCATCCAGACGGGTATATCTGAAAGAATCAATCAGGATTTCATAAGCAATATCCTGTCCCAGCTCTTTACAAAAGTCTTGCCATATTTCCTGATGCGTTGTTTCTCCCAGTAATAGTTGCTTATTAAACTTATAGTAACCGGCTTTCACCTTTTCTAACGGAATATCACAAGTATTCGAAATGTAATTTGTTATAGTTGTTGAACCCGTTTTATCTACTGTCAAAACTCCATCAAAATCAAACAACACTGCCTTTATCATACTCATGACTCCTTGCGTAATGATGTAAATTCCTTTATTTCTTCAGTTCCTACACGCCCGCCTTATCCGCTCTACGATACCACCAATATTGCAGTCAACTATATTAACCTCTTTCATACTACCATAGCTCTATAAATCAGAAAAGCAAGATTTTCAGACATAAAGATTTTTGCAGAATTTAAGAATCCCTTAAAGAAATCTACAAGCAATGTTGAAAAACTCCGAATATAATTGTCCTTGGAAATTATGAGTCGACAATTTTAAGCAGACACAAAAAGGGGGAAATGCGATGAAACAACAATTGTATCCTGACAAAAATACGGCAGAAGAAATTCTGCTTGAGGCCGAGAGCTGCAATCCCGGGGCTTGGGGGAATCATAGTCGTGTGGTAGCAATGTGCGCCGAAAAAATCGCCCGCGCATGCGGTGACATGAACACAGAAAAGGCATATATACTGGGTCTGTTACACGATATCGGAAGAAAGTTCGGCGTCAAGCACTTCGCTCATATTTATGACGGCTATACCTATATGATGCAGCTTGGCTATGCAGACGTCGCACGTATCTGCCTGACACACTCCTTTTGCCTCCAAAAAGTATCGGATTACATCGGTAATTTTGATGTAACGGAAGAACAACGGGAACTGGTAGAAAAAAAGCTCTCGGAAATCACCTATGATGACTATGATTTACTGATTCAACTTTGCGATTCTCTTGGAAGCGCGGAGGGCGTCGTCTCCATGGAAGAACGCATGAAGGATGTCAAGAGACGCTACGTAAACTACCCCCAGGACAAATGGGAACGCAATCTCGCCCTGAGAAAATATTTTGAAGAAAAAACCGGTAGGGACATTTATGCAATTCTGGAATGAACGTAGAGTTCTTCTCCCTATTTCTTTACGCTCTACACGCCCACTTTTTTGCAAATATCCGCAAGGCAGCATCGGTCGCAGTAAGGCTTAGTGCGCGCCGTACAAACTGCTCTGCCGTGGTCTACCAGACGATGGCAGAAATCGCTGCCTTCTTCCGGCGGAATGATTTTCCAAAGTGCCTTTTCCACCTTCGCAGGCTCCTTGATGCCGTCCACCAGCCCCATACGGTTTACCAGACGGATACAATGGGTATCTGTCACAATGGCAGGCTTTCCGAAAACATCTCCCATAATCAGGTTCGCGCTCTTCCGTCCTACTCCGGGCAGCTCCAACAGCGCATCAAAGTCCTCCGGGACCTCACCGTTATACTTATCCCTAAGCATCTTCATACAGGCACTGATGTCTCTCGCCTTACTGTTTCCCAGACCGCAGGGATGTACGATTTTCTCAATTTCCTCTACAGGAGCCTCTGCCAACGTATTTACATCCGGGAATTTCTCGTAAAGCTTTTCCACCACGATATTCACCCTTGCATCGGTGCACTGAGCCGCCAGCCGTACACTGACAAGCAGCTTCCACGCCTCACTGTATTCCAACGAGCAGGCAGAATCCGGGTATTCGGTTTTTAATCGTTCTATGATATTTAACGCCCGTTGTTTTTTTGTCATGGGCGACTCCTGCCTTTCTGTTTCATTTTCTGTACAATCACGCAACACAAAACACTTATCCCGTCCTAAAATAATCCCTGCACTAGGTCTCGCATATTAATCTTAATAATTGCAATATCTTTCCTACGTTTTTGTTATTTCGCAACATATAAACCCAAAGCATTACATTAGGATATAAGGACATATCGATTATCTTCTTGTACAACGGAAAACATAACTTTTCTTCTTCATTCAGAAAATAATTCTTTAAAACAATATCCATCAACAGCTCTTGTCTTTCATTCATCTTTTCATATATTTCTTCCGCAGATAAATCAATAAAATCCTGTTCATCCAAATAATATGCTGTCTCATTCAGGAAATTGTTGATATTTACTTCTGTTCCTGCCAAATTGAAATCAATCAGCCCCTTAAAACAATCATTTTCATCTATGAGTACGTTGGAAAAGTTCAAGTCTCCCTGATATACACATCGCGGTAGCTTTTTATACCGCTTCTGTAATTCTGCCCTCAGCTTAGCGTTTTTCTTTTCCAGCAGCTCCGCCTCTTCTGTATATCCATTTTCTTTCAAGGTCTTAATCAGCTTATTTAAATTACTCTGTTTTTCATCCACTTTCTCATCCAACGGATGCAAATCTATGATTGTCCACATAGAGGGCACATCCATCAGTTCAACGCCTGAATATTTTGCAGCAAACAATCCTATATGCGCTATCAGCTGTTGCTTCAGCACATCCTGTTCTTCTATATTCTCCGCTGTTTTGTAAGGGGCATATTCCTCAATGTATACATAGTACTTCTGTCCCCGAATCACAGCCTCTGTAATAAAATTTCCCTCTACCGTCCTATATAATTTCGGCGCCCACACACCGATTGCACGGTAGCGCTCCGCCAAGCGACTGATATTTTTAAGAAATGGCTCTGAAAATATCTTTGCCGTATTTAACTTCATCACATATGCGTCATTTACCAAATATTGCACTCGAATATCTTCATCATTCTTTGAAGTATCCCCTAATTTCACGATAGAATTGGGTGATATATGATATTTTCCCAGTATCGTTCTTATTGTATTTTCCATAGTCTCACTTCTATTTCATCCAATTACTTTTTACTCTTTTTCATAGAATCCCTGTTTACTGTAAAAAGCCCATTTCAGATACATTTCTTGATAATTATTCTTAATAAACATCTGTATCTTGGCTATCTCTCTATCATTAAGATTGCCTTTATTCTGTAAAACGCTATCCCCATTATCTTTCACAAAAAATTTTGCCGACCCAACCTCGGTCATTTTTCTATCACTTGCATGCACATGCATACATTCAATCACGCAGTAGGATGTAAAATACAAGTAATATCCAGCCACTTTAAATTCATAATACTTAGGCATCCTACTCCTCCATTAAAGCCATGTTATTTTCATAGTACTTTTTCACGATACCGATTTCTATATCATCCATACTTGTTTGAAGAACATTACCACTTTTATCCAAATACACAGATTTTTCGTGGTTATTAAGATTTAAAACTCTTACATTCTCATCATCTTTTGTAAACGCGTATCCGTTCACAATCATGTCTGCGCGGTCAGCCACTTCTAAAATATTATTCATACACAATCCTCACCCTCTTTATTTTTTTTACAAATTCCTCTGCATCAATATATAGATTTCTTAATATGGGCAACAAGTCAATGTACTCTTCTTCCGGCTCCTGATTATGTGCATACTTTGCCATAACCACCAGATACCCCTTGTCCCATTCTTTTATTTCTGTATATTTTTCGAGTGAATATGGTGCCTGAAAACGAATGATCCGGTCTGCATACTTAAAAATAGTATAATTATGATCATTACTTAAATAGGCTTCCTCAATCAATATCGGTTCCGCAAAATCTTTTCCCTGTAAAATATAATCCGTTTTTTTCTCAGACATACATATCCCCGGCTTTCCTATAATCTTATCGTTTTACAAAACTGTCCGCAAATCAGATACAACTTCCTCTACTTATGGTACGGCTCACCGTGAATAATCCGAAATCCCCTGTAAATCTGCTCCAACAGAATCACCCGCATCAGCTGGTGCGGAAAAGTCATCTGGGAAAAGCTTAGTGCCTGATTGGAGCGTTTTTTTACGGAATCCGAAAGCCCCAAGGAGCCGCCGATGATAAAGGTGATGTGGCTGGTTCCGCCAACGGTCAGCTTTTCCATCCATGCCGCAAACTTCTCAGAAGGCATCTGCTTTCCCTCGATTTCCAGCGTACATACAAAGGAGTCTTCCCGGATTTTCTCTAAAATCCGCTGTCCCTCCTTTTCCTTAATCCGCCCCTCCAGCGCTCCACTTGCACCGTCAGGTGTCTTTTCGACCGGCACCTCGATGATTTCTGCCCTACAATACCTACTGAGGCGCTTTTCGTATTCCGAAAGCGCCTCACGATAGAATTTCTCTTTGATTTTACCTACACAAATTACGGTAATTTTCATGCCTCATCCTCAAATACCGATTCATAAACATAGTCGTCAATAAATCTTTCCAGAAAAGCCTGATCCAGATTTACAAACTGATGATTCAACCGCTCCCTAATCCAAAGGAAGCGCTTAAAATACAGCACCTCTTCCGTATCTCCCGGTGCGGAAACCGCGCGGTCAATCATCTCCGCAGTCAGATTCTCTTTGCACCAATCCGTTAAGGTATCGCGCAGCGTATTCTCAGACTCAGCCTGCTTGTCAAAAAGCTTTGCATTCTTAAAGGACACCAGACCTGCCACAAAGAACAGGATAAAGATAGCTCCCATTACACCGTAAAACATGTAAGGATTTCCCAGCTTCAGCGGTAAAACGCCTGCGATTCCAAGAATTACCGCAATAATACCGGCACCGCCTAAAATCAGCAGCGTCCAACCCGAAGACCGGTTATCACTTGCACGCTCGGAGCTGTCCTGAAAAGCGGCCGGCTTCGATATGGACGACTTGCTTTTCTCTTTCTTTTCCTTCTTCTCGGCCTTTTCCTTACGTCTCTGCTCCTCTTCTTCCATACGGCGCATCATCTCACGGTTTTCCGCAGCTTCATCCCATTTTGGCTTCTGCTCCTGCTGTTCGCTTTCTGCGGGAAGCTCCTCTACAAGCGTAGAGCCGCAATCCGCACAAATTGTAAATCCCTCTCTGTACTCAGTTCTGCATTTCGGACACCATGCCATACCCGTTCACCTTCCTTCTTTCGTATCGTTTACTGACGGCTCAAATACTCGTCAATTCCCTTTGCAGCCGTTTTACCTGCCCCCATAGCAAGAATTACGGTAGCTGCACCGGTCACTGCGTCGCCGCCCGCATAAACACCTTCCTTTGTTGTCTTTCCGGTCTCATCCTCTGCAACAATACACTTCCACTTGTTGGTCTCCAAGCCCTCTGTAGTAGAAGAAATCAAGGGGTTCGGAGAGGTTCCGAGAGACATGATAACCGTATCCAGCTCCATTACAAACTCAGAACCGGGTACTTCAACAGGTCTGCGACGTCCCGAAGCATCAGGCTCCCCAAGCTCCATCTTCACACACTTCATACCGGTCACCCAACCCTTATCATCTGTCAGAATCTCGGTAGGGTTGGTCAGGAGGTCAAAGATAATACCCTCCTCCTTTGCGTGATGAACCTCCTCCACTCTGGCAGGAAGCTCCTCCTCGCTTCTGCGGTATACAATATGAACCTCTGCGCCCAAACGGAGTGCTGTTCTTGCCGCATCCATAGCAACGTTACCGCCGCCTACCACGGCAACCTTTTTACTTTGCATAATCGGCGTTCTTGCATTCACATCATATGCCTTCATCAGGTTACTTCTGGTCAGATATTCATTTGCGGAGAACACACCGTTTGCGTTTTCTCCGGGAATTCCCATAAACTTAGGCAGACCCGCACCGGAGCCGATAAATACCGCCTCAAAGCCTTCCTCGGTAATCAGCTCGTCAATGGTAACGGATTTTCCTACCACAACATTAGTCTCGATGGTTACACCAAGTGCCTTAACATTCTCGATTTCCTTTGCAACAACGTCCTTCTTCGGCAAACGGAATTCCGGAATACCGTATACCAGTACGCCGCCGGGCTCGTGAAGTGCTTCAAAAATGGTTACATCATAGCCCATCTTCGCCAAGTCTCCCGCGCAGGTCAGTCCCGCAGGGCCGGAGCCGATAACAGCCACCTTCTTACCCTTCTTTTCTGCCGTTACGGTAGGCTTAATGCCATTCTCTCTTGCCCAGTCTGCCACAAAACGCTCCAGCTTACCGATAGAAATCGGATCGCCTTTAATACCGCGGATACATTTACCCTCACACTGGCTTTCCTGAGGACAAACACGTCCGCAGACAGCAGGCAGTGCACTGGACTGGCTGATAATTTGATATGCTTCTTCAAAAGCCCCATCCTTTACCTTCTCGATAAAGCCGGGAATATTGATCGCTACGGGACAGCCCTTAACGCACTGTGCATTTTTACAGTTGATACATCTGGAAGCCTCGTTCATGGCTTCCTCCTGATTGTAACCGAGACACACCTCATCGAAATTGGTTGCTCTTTCCTTTGCATCCTGCTCTCTTACAGGAACCTTCTTTAATACGTCCATTTTATCTCAATCTCCATTCAACGTAATTTTCACACCACTTAAATTAGTCGCAATTTCCGCAGTTTCCGTGATGAGTGTCGCCCTCTTCCAGCTTCAGCATAGCTCTTCCCTCTGCCGTCTTGTAAATCTGCTGACGGCGCATCGCCTCATCAAAGTTCACCGCATGTCCGTCAAACTCGGGACCGTCCACGCATGCAAACTTAACCTGACCGCCCACCGTTACACGGCAGGCTCCGCACATTCCCGTACCGTCTACCATAATCGGATTCAGACTGACAATGGTAGGAATGTTTAACTCCTTCGTCAGGAGACAAACGAATTTCATCATAATCATGGGACCGATAGCAACACACAGGTCGTACTGTTTTCCTTCTGCCACCAAATCCTTAATCGTCTGGGTTACCATACCGCTGCGACCGTAAGAGCCGTCATCGGTAGTAACATAGAGATTTCCGGCAACTGCCTCCATCTCTTTTTCCAGAATCAAAAGATCCTTTGTCTTACTTCCTACAATAACATCCGCAGCCACGCCGTTCTCATGCAGCCATTTCACCTGAGGATATACCGGTGCAGTTCCTACACCACCTGCCACAAAAAGAATTTTCTTTTTCTGAAGTTCCTCTACAGGCTCCTTCACCAGTTCGGAAGGACATCCCAGAGGACCCACAAAATCGTGGAAGCTATCGCCTTCCTTCAGGTCAGCCATCAGCTTTGTTCCGGCGCCCACACACTGGAATACGATGGTAACCGTTCCCTTCTCCCTGTCATAATCGCAGATGGTCAGCGGGATTCTTTCTCCCTCTTCGTCCATTCTCACGATGACAAACTGTCCGGGCAAACAGGATTTTGCCACTCTCTTTGCTTCTACGTCCATCAAATAAATATTCGCAGTAAGCTCTTCCTTTTTTACAATCTTAAACATATTGCACCTCTCTATATTAATCTTTATGATTCATTTTTCATACGGCTTATTCATCAGTATCGGTTTCTTCCTGTTCCTTTACCTCTATTTCAGCAAGCACAATCTTTCCCGCGCTGTCCCGCTCTATTTTATAGCATCTGCCGCCGTAAGCATCTACCGCGAATACGGTTCCTGTTTTCGTCATGCTTCCGTCAATTCCCTTGAGCATTTCCGAAATCATGTAAAAATCACCGTGATTACCTATGGATGCCGCATATTGGTACAGATACTGGTAGGTTGCTTCCGTTTCATCAAAATGTCCCGCATCATCCAGGATTCTGCCGCTCAACACAGACTGCTGTACCAGAGTACTTACTGCCTGCGCCGGTGTAAATTCCGTATCCAGTTCCAGGCTGAAGGAGCGTTCTACAACCTCCCCCGTAACGCCGTCCACGATTCTTGCAAACTTGTAGTTTGTTTTCCCCAGCGGCATAGGAATCGGGCCGGTATAATGCAGGGAGGAATACGTAGGCTCTGAACCATCGGTGGTATAATATACCTGTCCCTCATCGTCATATATTTCAATCAGCATGGGGTGATTGTATTCACCGCTGATGACACTGACCTCCGGCGGCAGGATTACATCGTTGTCAATGTGATATTCCTTTGCGGTTACATCACTGACAATACCGTTTTCGTTGATAAACACCGCCTTAATCAGATAATCTCCGTCGTCCAAAATAAGGGGAGCCGTATACTGCTCGCTGCTTTCGTCCGGTTCGCTTCCGTCCATCGTATAGTAAATCTTACCGGTCCCCATGGAAGACAGTTTTAAAATCTGTATTTCCGTATAATACCCTTCCTTTACGCTGAACTCCGGTGCTTTGGCAATATACTTCTGATAGGTCACCCGCATCTGCTCATTTGTACTGCTCATCAACAAGTCGTTAATCGTGTTGTAGTCCCCTCTTGCCCTGTAAATGGCAATCAGCTTTCCATAGGCACGATCCAGCTGCTCCGTTGTTGCATTTTCATTCCCGGTTATCTCTCTAAGTAAATATTCATATTCAATTTTGTTATTCTTGAGGAAATACACCTCTGCCAAACTAAATTGCAGTTCAATATTTTTTTCATCCAGCTCCAGCGCCCTGTTATAGCAGGCCACCGCTTTATCGTAAGCTCCCGCTGACGCATATTCTGCTGCTTTTGCCGTCTGATATTCTTCGGAATTATAGAGCCAGACCCAGATTCCCATTCCGATTGCTGCTGTCAGAATTACCCCCGCAAACAGCCACAAAAACTTCCAGATACGCCGTTTCGGTCTTCCGTGACCGCCGTTATCTGCCCAATCTGTGTCGCCGTCCTTCACAGCCGCTTCCATCCCGACTTCAACGCCGATGTCTTCCGCAATGTCGAGGATTGTCTGCTCTATATTCTGTTCCAGTTCCGGCTCGAAATCCGGGACAATATGGATATCTTCCCCGCAATGCTCGCAGTACAGGGAGCCGTCCGCCATTTCCTCTCCACAGTTGGGACATTTCATACTTTTATTCCTCTCTGTATCCCACGTTAGAACAATCCGGTAATCACACCGTCTTCCGTTACATCGATTCCGTAGGCCGCCGGTTGCTTCGTCAGCCCCGGCATTGTCATTACATCACCTGTCAGTGCTACCACAAATCCTGCTCCTGCTGATACATAGACTTCTCTTACGCTCATTTCAAAGCCCTCGGGACGCCCCAAAAGCTTCGGATTATCGGAAAGGGAATACTGGTTTTTCGCCATGCAGACAGGGAACTTTCCAAATCCCAGCTTTGTAAGCTGTGCAAGCTGACGCTTCGCCGCCGCCGAAAAGTTGACCGAATCTGCTCCGTATATTTCCTTTGCCACCGTAACAATTTTCTCTTCCAGAGATTTTTCGTCCTCATAAAGCACACGGAAATTGCTCTGCTTCGTCTCCAGTGTTTTTAACACCTTCTCCGCAAGCAAAATTCCGCCTTCGCCGCCCTTTGCCCAAACCTCAGCCAGCGCAAACTCGCAGTTTCTGCTCTCACAGAATTCTCTGACATACTGCACCTCTGCTTCCGTATCCGATACAAAGGAATTTAAGGTAACCACCACCGGAACACCGTATTTCTGGAGGTTTTCAATGTGTTTTTCCAGATTCGCAATACCCTTTTTCAGCGCATCCATATTCTCTTCATTCAGATTTTCTTTTTCAACGCCGCCGTTGTACTTCAGTGCGCGAACTGTGGCAACCAGCACCACCGCATCCGGCTTCAGTCCCGTAAGACGACACTTAATATCGAAAAACTTCTCCGCACCTAAATCTGCGCCAAAGCCCGCCTCCGTCACACAATAATCCGCCATCTTTAACGCGGCTCTTGTAGCACGGACAGAGTTACATCCGTGTGCAATATTTGCAAAAGGACCGCCATGTACCAATACCGGGGTATGCTCCAGAGTCTGAATTAAGTTGGGCTTCATGGCATCCTTCAACAGCGCTGCCATAGCACCAACCGCCTTTAACTGACCTGCGGTAACGGGCTCTCCCGCAAAATTATAAGCAACCACAATACGGGACAATCTATCCTTTAAATCCTGCATATCCTCTGCCAGACAAAGAATTGCCATAATTTCACTTGCAACAGTAATGACAAACCGATCCTCTCTTACGAAACCGTCCGTCTTACTGCCCAGTCCTACCACCACATTTCGCAGTGCTCTGTCGTTCATGTCCACGCAACGCTTCCAAACAATCTGTCTGGTATCAATCTGTAATTCATTTCCCTGATGAATATGGTTATCCAAAAGAGCAGCCAGCAGATTATTGGCGGAGGTTATTGCATGAAAATCTCCCGTAAAATGAAGATTCAGTTCCTCCATAGGCACTACCTGGGAATATCCTCCGCCAGAGGCACCGCCCTTCACACCAAAGCAGGGCCCCAAAGAAGGCTCACGTAAGGCTACAACTGCCTTTTTCCCAAGCTTACCAAGCGCCTGTCCAAGCCCTACGCTGACGGTGGTTTTTCCCTCTCCAGCAGGGGTGGGGTTAATCGCCGTTACCAGAATCAGCTTGCCATCCGGCTGTCCTTCGAGACTTTTCATGTACTCGTTTGAAAGCTTTGCTTTATATTTTCCGTAGAATTCCAGATTATCCTCCGAAATTCCAAGCGTAGCTGCCACCTTTCCGATCGGTTCCATAACTGCCGCCTGTGCAATTTCAATATCCGTCTTCATACTTGAAGCTCCTTCCTATACGATATCCTCAATCAACTGCTCAAATTGTTCGGGACTCATCAATATTTTACGGGGCTTTGTACCTTCCTCTTCACCTACTACACCGTAGTCGCAGAGCTGATCCATAATCCGGGCTGCACGGTTAAAACCAATTTTCAGAACTCTCTGCAGCATACCTATGGATGCTTTATCCTTCTCAATAATAAACCTGCCCGCTTTCTCAAAAAGCTCATCCAAATCGTTTCCGCCGTTCTCTGAGGAGCTGCCGCCCGAGCCGCTTCCCATGCTTTTAATCTTCTCTTCGATATCCTCGGCATACACATTTCCCAAAGACTGGTTCTTCAGGAAGTCAACCACATCCGAAACCTCTTTGTCCGAGACAAAGGCGCCCTGTATACGGGCAGGCTTGGAATAACCCTGAGGATAAAAGAGCATATCACCCTTACCCAGTAGCTTCTCCGCACCGTTCATATCAAGAATGGTACGGGAGTCAACACCGCTTGATACGGAAAAGGCAATACGGCTGGGCATATTTGCCTTAATCAGACCGGTAATAACGTCTACACTGGGACGCTGTGTTGCAATTACAAGGTGAATTCCCGCTGCTCTCGCAAGCTGTGCCAGACGGCAGATGGATTCCTCCACCTCACCCGGCGCTACCATCATCAAATCCGCAAGCTCGTCCACAATAATGACTATCTGGGGCAACTTGGCGGGCACATCCTCTGCACCGCTTTCCTGCATGGACTCAATTTTTTTATTGTAATTTTTCAAATCTCTTACGTTGAAATCCGCAAATTTCCGATAACGGTCTTCCATTTCGGAAACGCCCCAATGTAATGCCGCCGATGCCTTCTTCGGGTCAGTTACAACAGGAATTAACAGGTGCGGAATTCCGTTATAAACACTAAGTTCCACCACCTTAGGGTCAATCATAATCAGCTTTACGTCATCCGGATGCGCTTTGTACAGAATACTCATAATCAGGGTGTTGATGCAGACGGACTTACCGGAGCCGGTAGCTCCCGCAATCAGCACATGAGGCATCTTCGCGATATCCGTTACCACAACCTTACCTGCAATATCCTTACCAACCGCAAAAGCAAGATTGGACGGGAATTCCTTAAACTCGTTTTTTTCCAACAAATCCCGCAGTGCAACCGCTGTATTTTCCTTATTGGGAACTTCGATACCGATTGCCGCTTTTCCGGGAATCGGTGCTTCAATTCTGATATCCGTAGCTGCAAGATTTAACTTAATATCATCTGCCAGTCCAACAATCTTGGATACCTTAACACCCTGCTCCGGCTGAAGCTCATATCGGGTAACACTGGGACCCTGACTGATATCCGTGATGGTTACTTTCACCCCAAAGGTGTGCAACGTCTGTTGCAGACGCATGGCAGTTTCCTTCAGTTCTCTCGTGGAATCCCCGGTAGCTGCCGCTCCCTTTTGTAATCTGGACAAGGGCGGGAACATGTACTTCTTCGGAACCTTTTTCTCAGGCTGAACAGCCTTTGGAGTCACTTCCGTGCGATGTGTATTTGCACTCAAGTTTTCCGTCTGCCGGATGCCGGAATCGTCATTCTCTCCATCCGCATGGGAGGATACGCCCTCCTTATGTATGCGAATATTCGCACCGCCAAGCCCCTGATGTGCTTCGCCATACGCTTCCTGCTTTCTGTATGGTGCCTGATAAGGCGCCGGTTCCTGATATGAGGTTGATTCCGCGTACGGGATTGTTTCCTGATACGGTACGGTTTCCGCATACGGCTTCTGTTCCTCGAAGGACATCTGCTCACCATACACACGTTTTTCTTCAAAGTCCGCTCCGAAACCAAACTGACCATCGGACTGACCGTCCTCTGTCAGCTCCTCGTCTGTCAACATAATCTCATGAATATCGTCACGATACTTCGGATTCTCCTCCGGCTTTTGCAGCGCTGTATCCAGCATTACACCGGAGACCTTTTTTTCCATGCGAAGAATCTTTTCGTTTTCCTTTTCCTCCGCCCGAAGACGCTTTTCTTCTTCCCGTCTTGCACGAAGCTCCTCCTGCTCTTCGCGGCGTATCCGTGCATTCTCCCGGCGGCGTTCCGCATCCTCCCTTGACAGCTCTCTCATGCGGCTGCCACCCCGCTTCATTCCGTCCAAGAGAGACTTCTCCGTCAAAAGAATAAGGCTGATTGCAGAGCACAAAATCACTACCAGAACCGTACCGATGGTTTCCAGGTAACGCTGCAGCAGGAAGCTTATACTGCCTGCAATTACACCGCCGCCCACCTTATGGTCCCGACAATTTTCATAAATCAGCTTTGCACTGTAGCTTTCCATACTGCCCGCACTTTTTGCGAACAAATCGCACACAATGCCCAGCATTACAAATAGCACGCATCCCGCAATCAGCTTTCTTGCGGCATTGGGATTTCCCTCGTTTGCGAACCAGAATGCCACCGCCAGAAAAATCATAACCGGCGCAATATATGCCGTCAATCCGAATACTCCGAACAGAAAACCGCTGATTGCGTCACCCATGGGTCCGATGATTCCAAAATTGCAGCAAAACAGAAGCACCATCGCAATAAACAGCACAATAAGCCCTATTTCATGAAATAAGGCGCTGTCCTGTGCTGTCCTGTATGCATCCTGCTTTTTCGTCCTGCTTCCGGTATTGCCCGTCTTTGTTTTTGCTTTGGTACTTTTATTTGAAGATGAGGACTTTCTTCCGTTAGATGTTGCCATCTTTTCTACCTCACTTGTCTTTTTTCCATACTGCTTACAGTATACCATTTTTATGATGACTTGTCATCTGTGTTTTTTTTAACATTCTCATTTTCCGCCGAAAAACTTCATTGCTTTCCTGCAATCATCCCACGAATCTTTTCCATCGCCTTATCTATGCCGCCAACCTCGTCGATAATACCGTACTTTACTGCCTCTTCTCCCACGAGAATGGTTCCTACATCCTTTGTAAGAATCCCTGTTTCCGTCATCAGTTCCTCCAGCATCTGTTTACTGATATTGCAGTGATTACACACAAACCCCGTAATCCTGTCCTGAATCAGTTTAAAATAATCGAAGGTCTGAGGCACTCCGATTACCATCCCGCTCATCCGCACGGGATGAATTACCATTGTTCCAGTAGGAACAATATAGGAGTAATCCGTGCTGACCGCAATCGGTACCCCTATGGAATGACTGCCTCCAAGCACAAGTGAAACCGTAGGCTTACTTAGTGAGGCAATCATTTCCGCAATGGCAAGCCCCGCCTCCACATCTCCGCCCATGGTATTTAAAAGCACCAATACACCTTGTATCTCATCGCTGTCCTCAATAGCCGCAAGGCTCGGTAAAATATGCTCATATTTCGTGGTTTTTGCACTTCCCGACAGATTATCATGCCCCTCAATTTCGCCGATAATGGATATCAGATGAATATTCCCCGACCGACCGCTTTCGTTTAACGTCACCTGTCCGGTTTTTTCAATCCGTTCCTCTCTGTTTTTTTCTTTCTGATAGGGTTCCTGTTCTTTCTCGTCCTTTTGTTGCATTTCCTGTTCCGCTTCCATATTCTTACCTCTCTTGAAATAAAATGGGAGCATTCCGTCTGACGGAATACTCCCTGTTAGTTTGCACATTCTGTATAAAAAAATTCTAATCTTCTGACCTGCCGCTGTCAGATATCAAAGTCATCATCCTCCGCAACCTGAATATCGTAATCATCTTCCGCCGGCTCCACAGGCTCCGGCTCTTCGTTGATGTCATAATCCAAAACCCGCTTCACATGCTTCTTTGGCAAGGGCAACGGCGTTTCAAAAAGCTGAACTTTCTTCTTTTCTTTCTGCTTTTCCTGCTCCATCTCCACACTCTCCGCTTCTGGTGTTTCTGCATTGTGTGCATCTCCCGCATCCGATGCCTCTTCCGCGTTGTCTGCATCTTTCGCATCCGGCGCCGCAAATTCGTTCCGGGATTCCGTAACAGGCTCACTCGTTCTGAAACACCCTTCCACACTGATACCCGCCGCAACCGCAAGCAATATCACAATCCAGAGATCACCCGGCATTTCATTCGTAAAAACTCCAAAGCAGGCAGCAGCAACAGCCAGACAGGTAATTACTGTATTTGCACCGTGATACTCTCTTTTCGGATTACACCAAAAAGTAAAAATCCCAAGGGACATGAGTCCAAACAACACAATCCATTCTATACAGCTTTCTGCCGCAACAACACTGACGGGCAGCACAAAGCTTTCCGGACGGTATAATGTAAAATACGCCTGCAACACCCCGCCGACAGCCTTACCGCTAAAGCACACATCCGCAGCAAAGCACAATACCATTCCAAGGAAAAATCCCAGCAGACAACCGATTAGCGCCGACGCCTTTTGCTTGATTTCCGCAGGATTATCCCTCTCCTGACAGGCAACCGCTGTTGCGGTAAAAAGTACAAGCAAACCCGCTATATCCAAAAACGTCGGTATTGCCGCGACCATCCCTATCCCTACAAATAAATAGCCTCGCAGTCTCCCGCCGGTTCCCGCAGATACAATCAGCAAAGCCACCGCCGCCACAACGCCATATAGCATTCCCGGAGACAGCCGCAACGCCTCTTCTATCATATAAGGGGAACAACAGAGTAGGGTCAGAACCGTCAAACCCGCCAACCGTCCGTTCAAGCGACATACAGCAAGATAAAACACAAAAATCGCCAACAGCTGTAACGCAATCTGGAGTCCGATACCTGCCGCCGATTTATTTCCCAAAAAATAGAATACCATATGTAACAGTCGGACATAAAAATAAACGGCACCGTGTACCTGCCGGGGAATACTTTTTCCAGGCAACACCTCTGCCATTTCAAAATAGCTTTCGAGGTCACCGGATACCTGTTCCATGCTCCGTACTCTGAGCACAAGTCCCACCGCCAGCAGCACAACAACGATTGCCGCCTCTGTTACATTTCTGACCGCATGATTCCCGCGGTCGCAACAATACTTCGGTGCAAAACGATACAGCAGGAAAACCAAAGCTCCCGCAGCCGCAACTACAGCCACTGCGCCCGGAATCCCTGCCTGCGTTCCACCTGTTATTTCACTCATCAGAAAAACGAGTGCCGTCACAGTAGTCAACGTATAAATAAGCCAGAAAACATAACTAAATACGTTTTTCTTCCAATTCATCATCTAAGACCCTACTGTTCCTCATTGGTCAATACTTTTTCAATATTGTAACGAGGTCTCTGCTTTACCTCAATATAAATCTTTCCGATATACTGTCCCACCAGACCGATTGCCAACAGCTGCAATCCACCCAGGAACCAGACAGATAAAATCAGGGATGTCCAACCGGGCTCCACATTTCCGGTAATGTAAGAAATCAGCGCATACAGCAACGCTATCATGGAAAAGAAAACAATCACCAATCCCAAGCCCAAAATCATGCTGATAGGCTTTACGCTGAAAGAAGAAATGCCGTTAAACGCCAACGCCAGCATCTTCTTCAAAGGATACTTAGACTCTCCCGCCACACGTTCCTTACGGTCATAATATACGCTGTCTGTCTTATATCCGATCAAGGGTACCATACCGCGCAGGAACAGATTTGTCTCCTTGTATTTCGAAAACTCTTCTACGGCACGCTTCGACATCAGTCTGAAATCAGCGTGATTATACACAGTCTTCACGCCCATTATATCCATGAGCTTATAGAATCCCTGTGCTGTAGTGCGCTTGAAAAAGGTATCCGTCTTTCGCTCCTTACGCACACCATATACGATATCGCAGCCCTCATGGAAACGGTCTATCATTTCCTCAATCACTGCCACATCGTCCTGTAAGTCCGCATCAATGGAAACCGTTACATCGCTTAAGTCCTTTGCAGTAATCAGTCCTGCCGTCAGTGCAAACTGATGGCCTACGTTACCCGCAAGCTTCACACCGTATACCTGCACAGGGTGCGCAGCATGCTCTTCCTCAATCA
>JAZQCX010000135.1:0-18597 GCA_045546495.1 Acetatifactor sp.
ACTTACCGCACGCCTTACAAGCTTCCTTATCCACCACAGCTACCCCATTTACTACATGAATCGCATCAAAAGGGCATGCCTTCACACAGCTTCCGTAACCAAGGCATCCGCTGTTACAGCTCTTGGGACCGCCGCCGGGTACAAAACTCATGACACGGCAATCCTCCGCACCCGTGTATTCATAATCCTTATTTGCCTTCTCACAATCTCCCGCGCACGCCACAAAAGCTACCATTCTGGTCGCCTCCTGCGCTTCTACTCCCATAATTTCAGCCACCTTTTTCCCTACCGCATCACCGCCTACGGGACAGGCATTCACCGGAGCTTCTCCCTTGGCAATCGCCGCCGCAAGGCCGGAACATCCCGCAAAACCGCAGCCACCGCAATTGTTGCCGGGTAAAGCGGCCAGTACGGCTTCCTCTTTCTCATCCACCTTTACTTTAAAAGCAATTCCTGCTACGCCGAGAAAGATGCCTACAAAAATACCCACTACCGCAACTACCACGGTAGCCGTTATGATACCTGTTATATTCATACGACATCCTCCTCTCTACAGAAGTCCCGAAAAGCCTACAAAAGCGATGGACATCAATCCTGCCGTCAGCAGTACGATGGGCATTCCCTTAAAGGCCTTGGGTACATCATTATATTCTATCTTTTCACGGATACCTGCCAGAATCACGATAGCAATGGTAAAACCAAGTGCTGTGGCAAAGCCGTTTACCACACCCGTCATAATACCATATTCTGCCTGCTTGTTGTTAATGGCAACACCCAGTACCGCGCAGTTTGTGGTAATCAAAGGCAGATAAACACCTAACGCCTCGTAGAGAGAAGGCATTGCCTTCTTCAGGAACATTTCCACGAACTGCACCAACGCCGCAATTACCAGAATAAACACGATGGTATCCAGATACTCTACCTGAAACCGAATCAATACATACTTGTTAATCACTCCGGCTACTGCACTTGCCAGCGTAATGACAAAAATAACCGCAACGCCCATTCCTCCGGCGGTCTTTACCTTCTTAGAAACGCCAAGGAAAGGACAAAGCCCCAGAAACTGGCTCAAAACAACATTGCTTACAAGGGAGGAACTGATTAACAGAATCAGCATTTCTTTTACGCTATCCATTTATTTCTCCTCCTTTTCCAAATCTACGAATTCCAAATCTTCCTGCTTCTCCTTCGCAGAAGCTTCTTGCACAGCTTGCTTTTTATCAGCGGATTTCTTTTCCTTATCTACAGACTCCGCCACATCCGAAGGCTTCTCTGCATCCGTATCGTAAAACCGCTTACTACAGCCTTTTTCCGAACAATTCATACAATCCTCGGTACAGCCGGAACCAATCTTTTCGTAGGGTTTACCTGCTTTCTTACGGCGATCCTTCATAATATTCTGGAGTGCAACCAGCATGGCAAGTACAAAAAATGCACCGGGTGCCTGACCGAAAATCCGAATAGGCACATAAGACTGCGGCATCACCGACATGCCGAAAAGCTCACCTGCGCCCAAAAGCTCTCTCACTGCACCGATACAGGTCAGAGCAAAGGAAAATCCAAGTCCCATACCGAGACCGTCAAACAAAGAGGGAATGGGCGGATTAGAATATGCATAGGCTTCCGCACGTCCCAAAATAATACAGTTTACAACAATCAAAGGGATGTATACGCCCAGTGACTTATTGATTGCCGGCAAATATGCTTCCAAAAGTAACTGCACAACTGTTACAAAAGATGCAATTATCACAATAAACGCCGGAATACGCACTCTCGCGGGAATGATTTTCCGAAGTAACGATATAAACATATTACTCAGTGCCAGCACCACCGCCGTAGTCAGACCCATTCCGAGACCGTTAATCGCCGAAGTGGTAACCGCCAGTGTGGGACACATACCCAGCATCAACACAAAAGTGGGATTCTCTTTCACCAAACCGTTCCAAATACGTTCACCTGCTTTATTCATTGGTGCCACCTCCCCACTGTCCGAGCAATTCCACCCCCGCCTTAATACCGCCGTTTACCGCATTGGTAACCGCCTTGGTAGTAACGGTTGCAGAGGAAATCGCATCTACCTCGTTGCTGTCGGGCTTTGCTCCCGTCTTGGTATATACAAAGCTTTCTACCTTCTTTCCTGCAAACTGAGGCACAAGTACATTCGGTGCTTCCATACCTAATCCCGCCGTCTCGCTGATTTCCAGAATGGAAACGCCGTTTACCGTTCCATCGCTGCGAAGACCCACATAGAGTACAATATCACCGCTGTAGCCTTCCTTAGAAGTTGCCTCTACCACATAGCCGAAAAACATTCCGCCCTGGGAAACCGCCTCATAGGTCTTTCCGATTTCCACACCGTTTTCTGCAAGCCAGGAAACTGTTTCCGCACCGGGTACGTACTCGCACTCCACAAAGGAAATTCCCGCCGCCTCGTACTCTTCACCGGCAAACACCGCAGCGCACGCCTCACGTATTGCCTTTTCCTGCTGCTCTCTTCTGGCATCCTTCGTCAATTCAAATACGAAGCCTAACAACAGACCCGAAAGCAGGGTAATCGCAAATAAAATCCCCGCCTCCTTCAGCATCACTTTCATATCACTCTCTTTACGCATTTCGCTTGCCTCCCTTCTTATGACCGAAGGCAACCGGCTTCGTAATTTTCTCAATCAGAGGCACTAAAATATTACCAAGGATAATCGCAAAGGAAACACCCTCCGCACCGGGACCGAACACTCGCAGAATTCCCGTCATCAATCCTAAGAATACACCGAAAACATACTGCCCCTTGATGGTAATGGGGCGCGTCACGTAATCCGTCGCCATAAAGAACGCTCCCAGCATCAGACCGCCGCCTGCAAGCTGGGCTGTTAAATAAGCAGGGTCAAAGCCATGTCCGCCGAACAGCCCGATAAACAGGGTAAAGGTTACTATGTAGGTTCCGGGAATACGAAGGTCAATAATTCCCATTAAAATTAACAGGCACGCACCGATAATCAGCGCAATCGCAGAGGTTTCGCCAATGGTTCCTCCGGTTCTTCCGATTACCATATCAAGCACATTTACCTGCTCTCCTGCCTTTAATGCGGCAAGCGGAGTTGCACCTGTATAAGCATCACAGGTAAAATTTGTCATCTCGGCGGGAAAAGAAATCACCAGAAAGCATCTCGCTGCCAGCGCGGGATTCATAAAATTCTGTCCCAGACCGCCAAACAACATCTTCACAATTAAAATCGCAAATATACCGCCCAGCGCTGCCATCCACAGAGGAATGGTAACCGGGAGATTTAATGCCAGCAAAAGTCCGGTCACAACCGCTGACAAATCGGAAATCGTCATTTTCTTCTTGTAAAGCCCGAATAATGCCTCCGTCAGCACTGTACTTGCCACGGTTACAAGAACCACAGCGAGGGCTCTTATACCGAAATTATAGATTCCAAAGCCGGTGGCAGGCAACAGCGCTATAATTACCGCCAGCATGATACCGTTTGTTGTCACCTTGGAACGAATATGAGGATTCGATGATACTTTAAAAAACTCGCTCATGATTTCCCTCCTACTTCTTTCTCTTCGCTAACTGTATTTTTCGCATGGATTTAATCTGCTGTGTCAAAGGGCGCTTCGCAGGACAAACAAAGCTGCAACAGCCACATTCACAGCATTCCATACCGTAATTCTCCACAAATGCTTCTTCGTCAAAGCGCTCCGCGTAATCCGCCAGCTTACTGGGGATTACTCTTCCCGGACACACCTCAACACATCTTCCGCAGTTGATACAAGGACCGGGTTCAAAAGCGGAAACTTCGTCCTTATTAAACGCAAGAAGTGCCGTAGATGTCTTTGTGGTAGGTACATTTAAGTCAAACATGGCAAAGCCCATCATGGGGCCGCCGCAAATCACCTTTTCCGGCTTCTCCTTAAAACCGCCCGCTTCCTCCAGAAGCTCCTGATATCCCGTACCGATACGTACCCGGAAGTTTCTGGGTTGGGCAATCGCATTACCCGTAACCGTCACAATTCTTTCAATCAAGGGTCTTCCTTCGATAACCGCCCGATAAACCGCAACCATGGTGTCCACATTATTTACAACGCACCCCACATCCGCAGGCAACATGGTGGAATTAATCTTACGCCCCGTAGTTGCATAAATCAGCTGACGCTCGCCGCCCTGGGGATACTTCGTCTTCAGAGCCTTTACGCTGATTTTTGGCTCATCCTTTGTCAACTGCTTTAAAAGGGAAATACAGTCAGGCTTGTTATCCTCCACTGCCAGAATACCGTGCGCATTTTCAAACAGGCTCATAATAATCTTCAAGCCACCGATAAGCTTTTCCGGCTCCTCCAGCATTCTCCTGTAATCAGAGGTCAGATAAGGCTCACATTCCGCACAGTTCGCAATCACATAATCTATTTTCTCCGGCTCCTTAGGAGACAGCTTTACGTGGGTCGGAAAGCCTGCACCGCCCATTCCGACAATTCCGGCTTCTTTTATAATATCAATGATTTCTTCCCGATTCAGCTTTTCGAAGGGTGCAACCGGGTAAAATCCTGTTTCCTCGTACAGACCGTCGTTTTCCACAACGATACTCATCACCATATCACCCGTCACAACTCTTCTGGGTTCAATTATTTTTACGGTGCCGGATACAGATGCATAAACAGGGGCAGACACAAACCCGCCGGCTTCCGCTATCTTCTGTCCGACCAGCACACGATCTCCTTTTTCCACGATGGGCTTTGCCGGCGCACCGATATGCTGTGACAAAGGATATACAAGCTCACCCTTAGGGAGAATCTCCTGAATCGGCTTGTCCTTGGATAAATCCTTTCCGTCATAGGTATGTATTCCGCCTGCAAACGTTAATTTTGCCATATTCTTTCCTTCCTTTTCGCGTTAATACAACTAATATACTATTTTTTTCGATAAAATACTACTGCAAAATTCATTTTTATGCTATCATAATTACATCATCTACGGAAATCGGAGGTTTGAAATGAGAATATCCGAAGAAACCCTTGAAAACTTCAGTATCTCTTATCCCTTAGACAGACTTGCCCCTTTGGAACGGATTCTGTTTATCGATATTGAAACAACAGGCTTTACGGCGCGCTCCTCCTACCTGTACTTAATCGGCTGCACCTACCATCGTGCCGGAAAGTGGCACACAATTCAGTGGCTTGCCGAAAATTACAGTCAGGAAGCCGAAATCATAAGTGCTTTTTTTGAGTTTGCAAAGCTTTACAGCCATCTGGTCCATTTTAACGGAAACAATTTCGACCTTCCTTTCATCACCCAGAAGTGTGAGCAGCTTTCTCTTCCGTACAGCTTTGACAGTTTTCAGGGTATCGATTTATACAAGCGGATTGCCCCGTATAAGTTCTTTTTGAAGCTCCCCAATTGTAAGCAGAAAACCTTGGAGCAATATCTCGGCATTGACCGAAAGGATGTATTTTCCGGCGGCGAATTGATTGGCATTTATCATGACTACGTCAAGGAGCCTACCGAATTTTCGGAAAACGCTCTTCTGCTCCACAATGCAGACGATTTAAAGGGTATGCTTCAAACGCTTCCCATGTTAGCTTACTACGATCTGTTCAACCATCCTGTTAAAGCGAAAAAAGTTCAGGCGAATTCCTATCGCGACGTGAACGGCAACAAGCGCAAGGAGCTGATTATTTCTCTGGCTCTGGAGCAACCGCTACCCAAACCGCTTACGGTATCCGTTGGAAACTGCTTCTTCAGAGGCGTTGACGCGGAAGCTTCCTTAAAGGTTCCGATTTATGAGGAAGAGCTGAAATATTTCTACGCAAACTATCAGGATTATTATTATCTTCCCACAGAGGATGTTGCCCTACATAAATCTGTTTCAGGCTTTGTAGACAAGGCGCATCGTGTTTCTGC
Organism: Acetatifactor sp.; assembly: GCA_045546495.1. GTDB lineage: Bacteria > Bacillota > Clostridia > Lachnospirales > Lachnospiraceae > Acetatifactor. The sequence goes on from JAZQCX010000135.1 coordinate 5,900, forward strand.
CACTGCGGCCACCTGCTACACAAGAAAGTTCGCCTCTTACCTACCCCAGTGGGATGTTCTCTTCGAGCCTTTCTTCAAACGGGAATACAAAGGACGTGAGCTCTTCTTTGAGTTGACGGATGAAATGAAAAAGAATCGCCAGGCATTCTGCGATTACGCCACTCATGTACTTTCCATGATGGCATCTACCTATTGATTAAAGTCTAAAAAAGGAGCTGTCGAAACAGCTCCTTTTCTTCTTTAAGGTTTTCGATAAAAGAAAGAATTCATTCTTTCGTAGCCGATCTCCCGATGTCCCATCACCTGCTCAGTGCTTCCGATAAAGAGAACACCTCCGGTTGCAAGCGATTTATAAAACTTGTGGAACACCTCATCCTTTGCTTCTTCCGTAAAATATATCAGCACATTACGGCATACAATCAGATGATAATCATTGGCATAGGCATCCTTCAACAGGTTGTGCTCCATGAAATCCACTCGTTCCTTGATTGCATCGGAAATCTTGTAGGACTGTCCCACCTGTGTAAAATACTTCTTTTTCAAATCAGCGGGAACGCACGCAATACTCTTCTCAGAATACAAGCCAACCTTCGCTTTCGCAATTACCTGCTTATCCAGGTCTGTTGCAAAAATCTTGATATTCTGTAAAGGAATATGCTTCGACAACGCCATTACAAGGGAATAGGGCTCATCACCGGTAGAACAGGCAGCACTCCAAATCTTTAACCTGCTACCGAACTTTTTAATCAGTTCAGGAATCACTTCCTTATCCAACAGTTCCCACTGTTCCGGGTTCCTGTAAAACTCCGAAACATTGATTGTAATGAAGTTGACAAACTCTTCAAACATCTCCCGGTTCGTTCTTAACGCCTGAACGTAATTGTCATAACCGGTAATCTTGTTTTTCGAAATCAGCGTATCGATACGACGCTTCATCTGCTTCTCTTTGTAGCAGTTTAAGTCAATCGTTGTCAGCGCCAATACTTCCCGTTTAAAGTACTCATAATCATGAATCATGACTTTTCACCCTGATTTCTGTTCTATTCTTTCGCTTACTCAGCGTCTTCCTCGCTCTGAGCTGCAATTACAGCATTAATATCTACGGAAACCTCATCCGCATCCTCCTCAACCTCAGTAGGTTCGGGAGCAAACATTGCCTTGATGCTCAGGGAAATCTTCTTATCTGCTTCGTTGAAGTCAACTACCTTTGCGGTAACCTCATCACCGCTCTTCAATACATCAGCAGGCTTTTCAACATGCTCCTTGGAAATCTGGGAAACATGAAGCAGTGCGTCTACACCGGGCTCCAGCACTACGAATGCACCAAAATCGGTCATTCTTGCAACCTTACCGGTTACAACGTTACCAACTGCATACTTCTGAGCTGCATCCTTCCAAGGATTCGCATCGTCAAACTTCAAGGACAGAGCAATCTTGTTGCCGCTGATTTCCTTAATCAGAACCTTCAGCTGATCGCCAACCTTGAATACCTTCTTGGGATGCTCAACACGTCCCCAGGACATCTCGGAAATATGAAGCAGACCGTCTGCACCGCCCAAATCGATGAACGCACCGAAGTCGGTAACATTCTTTACGGTACCTTCCACAACATCACCCTCATGGATTCTTGCGAACAGTTCCTTCTGCAGCTCTGCCTTCTGTGCGGAAACGAGCTGTCTGCGGTCGCCGATATATCTTCTTCTCTTGGGATTGTACTCGCTGATTACGAACTCAATCTCCTGACCTGCATACTTGGTCAAATCCTTCTCATAGGTATCGGAAACAAGGCTTGCAGGGATGAAGATTCTAACTTCCTCCACAATTACACTGAGACCGCCGTCGAGCACCTGTGCTACGGTTGCCTTCAGAACTTCCTTGTTGTTGTATGCTTCTTCAATTCTCTTATTACCTCTGTCTGCTGCAAGACGCTTATAGGTCAATGCAACCTGTCCCTCGCCGTCGTTTACCTTCAGGACCTTAACTTCCATGGTATCGCCGGGCTTTACTACGGTGCGCAAATCTACGCTGGAATCATTGGTATACTCACTCTTGGTAAGAATACCGTCTGACTTATATCCGATATTCAAAACGATTTCTTCCGCCTTGACATCGATGACCGTACCTTCGACTACCTCTCCTGAATGTATTGTCTTAATTGAATCTTCCAACATTTGTTCAAAAGTTAATTCTGACATAATTTTGAACCTCCTCTATTAATTTATTGGGGGTGGAAGCCCCCGCTGTAATACCCACCAGGCGAACATCCTCAGGCAGCTCCAAATGCAGGTCATCCAGAGTTTGAATATAATAGGTTTCCTCACATTCCTTCTTGCAAATTTCATAAAGCTTTCGCGTATTGGAACTGTTCTTTCCGCCTATTACAATCATAACATCAGCTTCCGCCGCAAGCTTCTTTGCAGCACGCTGACGCTCCTCCGTCGCGTTACAGATCGTATTCACAACACTAACATTGTAACCTTTTTTCTGGAAAATTTCAACTATATAATGAAATTTATTGTAGTTAAATGTCGTTTGAGACACAACGCACAGCTTTTGTCCCTCAGGTGGAACAAAGCCCTCTGCCTCCTCCGGCTCTTCAATCACCGTAGCAGGTCCCTTGCAACAGCCTACGATTCCCTCCACTTCAGGATGTCCGGGGTTGCCGATAATGACAATATGGTTCCCTGCACGGCTCTCCTGGTCCACAATTTTATGGATTCGTTTTACGAAAGGACAGGTAGCATCAATACACTCCAATCCTTTCTCTTCCAGGATTCCGTAAATTTCCTCCGGCACACCGTGAGCGCGAATGATAACCGCCGCAGACTTATCCTCCGCCGCGGCATCCAACGAAAGCAATGCCTCCTTGGATTCCAATACACGGACGCCCTTTTCCGTCAGTTCCCGTATTACTTCCTCATTGTGCACAATGGGACCATAAGTATAAATAGTCTTCCCTGTTTCCAGCTGTTCATGCACGGTATCCACCGCACGCTTTACACCGAAACAAAATCCCGCGCATTCCGCAAGTCTGATTTCCATACTAAAACTCCATTCTTACTCGCAAAGCGAAATCACTTTTTCTACCACCTCATCAATGGTCATATACGAGGTATCAAGCAAAACCGCATCCTCCGCCTGTCGAAGCGGTGAAATTTCACGGTTCATATCCCGGTAATCCCGCGCCTCTATGTCCTCCTGAATTTTCAACAGTTCACAGGATTCGCCCTTGGCAGTCAGCTCATCATACCTTCTCTTGGCCCGTACCGCACTGCTGGCCGTCAGGTAAATTTTCACCTGCGCGTTAGGCAATACGCAGGTGCCGATATCACGGCCGTCCATGATGCAATCACTTTCCGCCGCAAGCTTACGCTGCAGCTGCAACAGCTTTGCACGCACCGCCGGAATGGCACTGACAACAGAAGCCGCATTTCCGACCTCTTCCGTACGAATCAATCCGTTTACATTTTCATTATTCAGGACCACAACCTGTACTCCGTCCTCGTAGCGGATGGTAATATCTGCGTCATCACTCTTTTTTACAATAGCATCCGCATCCTTTAAATCCACCTTCTGACGGAGCATAAAAAGTGCCATGGCACGGTACATTGCACCGGTGTCCACATAAATTAAATTCTTTCTCTTTGCCACTGTTTTCGCGATTGTACTTTTTCCAGCTCCCGCAGGTCCGTCAATTGCAACATTAAAGCTCATATTTTTTCCTTTTCCGTGCGTCGCGACACGCACCTGTATTTTACGTCGAATCGCTTTTTCTTCAACGCTTTTCACTGTATCTGACTCTCTCCCGCAAGGTGTCCCGTGGACCATGCAACCTGAAGATTAAAACCTCCCGTCAGTGCATCTACATCCAGCACCTCTCCCGCGAAATATAGTCCCTTCACTTTCTTAGATTCCATTGTGGAGGGATTTACATCCTTTACGGACACACCGCCCCTTGTAATAATCGCCTCCGCAAAGCTTCTGGTTCCCGTTACCGTCAGAGGAAGCTTCTTAATCAGCTCCGCAAAATGCCGCCTTTCCTCTCTGGTAATCTCGTTCACCTTCTTATCCGGATGAATCCCGGAGAGCTCTATCATGACCGGAATCAGTTTCACCGGAAAAAGTCCTCCCAGCGAATTTTTAAACTGTTTATTCTTGTTTTCCTCAAAGTCCCTAAGCAGCCTCTTATCCAGCTGTTCCAAATCCATCGCCGGCTTTAAATCAACGAAAAGCTGTCCTTCCGTTTCCGGTATATAATAGCTGCTTGCCGATAAAATCAGCGGACCGCTGACCCCAAAGTGCGTAAACAGCATCTCACCGAAGCCCTCATAAACACACTTTTTCCCGCAGGTAAGGCTCACCGATACATTCTTTAAAGCCAGTCCCATAAGGCGGCTGCACCAGCTTTCTTTTACCTGAAAGGGCACGAGTGCCGGATAGGTTTCCGTAACGGTATGCCCCGTTTCCTTTGCAAACCGATACCCGTCTCCCGTAGAGCCTGTCAGCGGATAGGATACACCGCCGGTACACACAATTACGCTGTCTGCCTCATACTGCTTTCCGCTCTTTGTCTTTACGCCGCAAACCGCACCGTCCCGTAAACTCAGGGACTGCACCTCCGTATTCAGCAGAATCTCCACGCCTCTTTTTTTCAGTTCCCGGCTAAACGCCGATATTACATCTGAGGAATGATCCGATGCGGGAAATACTCTGTCTCCCCGCTCCGTTTTTAAAGGACAACCTGCCTGTTCCAGAAAATTCATCACCGCATAATTATCGAAACCGTAAAAGGCACTGTAAAGAAACTTCTGGTTCCTGCAAACATTGGCAAACAACGCTTCCATATCTGCTCCGTTTGTTACATTACAGCGACCTTTTCCCGTAATAAACAGCTTTTTCCCAAGCTTTTCATTTTTCTCCAACAGCAAAACCTCTGTCCCGGCATCCGCAGCGGCTATGGCTGCCATCATACCGGCGGCTCCGCCGCCTACCACAACAACACGTTTCATGGTATCTATTCCTCTCTTCGCAGAGAATAATTCAGCATCGGCTCATCGTCGATAAAATTGATTTCATCATTCAAATATACCTGATAATTGTTCCATGTTTCTTCCAACCGCTCCAGATTCCGCTTTACTTCCTGGGGACACCTTAAACAGAGCGCTACTACCAGGGCATTGATGACACTTAAAGGTGCCACCAGAGAATCCACGATAGACACCATATCGCTGCGCGCCAGCAGATTACAGGAAGAATAAAGGTTCATGGGGGAATTCACGGAATCTGTGATAGCAATCACCTTCGCATTCATATCACTTGCAAATTCCATAGCCTTTAAAGTACGCATGGAATAGCGCGGAAAGCTGATTCCGATAAAGCAATCCTTTTCGTTAATCCGAATCATCTGTTCAAAGGTTTCACTGACACTGGTGGTCTTCAACAGTATCACATTCCCGCGTATCATATTCAGATAAAAATGCAAAAACGCCGCCAGAGGCTCATTACTGCGAAGCCCCATAATATAAATATTCTCGGCGGACAATATCGTATTCACTGCCGATTCAAAGGCTGCCGGATCAAGATTTTCTATGGTATGTTGAATCTTCTCCATATCCGCAGTCAGTACAGAGGTCAACACCTCCGACTGCGAGCTTTTACCGTATTTCGCATCCATCCGCTGGACGCTGCTCAGCTTTCCCTTTACACATTCCTCCAGCGCCTTCTGAAACTCCGGATATCCTTCATAACCGATGCCGGATGCGAATCGTACTACCGTAGATTCACTGATGCCCAATGTCTCTCCCAGCTTTGCCGCCGTCATAAAAACCGCCTGGTCATAATGCTCCAGAATATAGTTACCGATTGCCTTATGGCTCTTGCTCATTTTATCGAAGCGTTCCGTTATTCTGCTTAATATGTCGTAATGTCTTTCCATTTCTTTCCGAACTCCGTTATTTAACCGGGGCTGACGCTCGGGACGGCACTCTCCCCATCCTTACGCATTCCCGCCTCACAAATTTTCCGTTCACCTGTTTTCCCTGCGCAGTTATTACTTTCCGACGCCCGAAAACTCTGCATAAGACTGCTCCAAAAGCTCAAGTGTCTGGACATCCGACAAATCATAATCTCCGGTCAGGGTCATACACGCCGCACCATGGATAAAAATCCACATTTTCATAAACAATCCCTGCGGGTCCGCACAGCCGGACACCCGCGCAAGATTAATTTCATAAACCACGTTGCCGTCGCTACCGTTCAAAAGCTCGTACATGCTCTTCTTTCCGACGCCCTTCGCCTCACTGACAAAAAGCAGTTCAAAAAGATGCTTCTCTTCTCTTGCAAAGGCAATATAAGCCATTCCCAGGTTTGCAAACGGCGTCTTCCCCATACGGGGATATAAGCTGTAGTAGTCCTGAAAAAAGGTTGCCGCCTTCTCATACACCGCATTCCAAAGTTCATCCATATTCTTGTACACACGGAAAATAGGCTGCGTAGAGCATCCGGCTTTCGCCGCAACTCTTCGCGCCGTCACATTGGCAAAGCCCTCCTCCCTTGTCATGGCAAATGCCGTATCCAAAATCATATCAATGGTAATTGTTTCCTTGCGTGCCATAAGTTGCTCCCTCCCATGTACTGCAATTTTCTCACTCTTCTCTGACTATCGTACCTACCAGCTGTTTTATATGCTATCTGTCTCTTCCGCCATCCGCTTTACCGGTCAGCCCCTTTATCCGGCTTTCTCTTTTGTATCATCCGCCTTTTATACAACATGTATAACACTTGTTATGTTACATTCTTCACAGGCTTTTTGTCAAGCACTACATCTGGTATATTGCCGTCCCAAAACACGTATCAGCCGCAATAGGAGCACACGACACAAAAAAGCACCCCCGGTGGATTTTTGTAACCCCGGGGATGCACCTTTCTTTTACTTTCTGACAAACAATACACCGATGGTATTCGGTCCGCAGTTACCGGAAATGGTAGCCGACGCACTGCTAACAATTACATTTTCGAATCGGCATCTTTTTTCTACCACATCCTTTACTTTCCCAATCAATTTCACACGGCAGTTCACATGTGTAATGAACACACGGGTATTATCAATTCCCGATACCTTTCGCAGTTCCCCCTGCACATACCTGACAACGGCTTTTGTATAATCGCCAATACGAATACCTTTCAACTTCATTTCACCCTTGTGCATACAAAGCACCGGATGAACTCTGAAAGCAGTACATAACATCTTTACTACTTTGGAAACCCTGCCATTGCGGTAAAGATAGTCTACATTTTCTGCAATAAAGCTGGTGGATACCTTGTCACGCATGTCATCAAGTCTATTTACAATCTCTTCACAGGTAAGATTTTGTTCCGCCAACTCTGCTGCTTTGATTACCATGTGCGCTATTCCCGCGGATAGATGGTCTGAATTATATACCCGCACTCTTCCGTTAAATTTGTGGGAGGCCTCCGTGGCAAACTCCTTAGACTTACTAAGGGAATCAGCTATGGTAATATGCAGAAGTTCATCACAATTCTCCAATACCTTTGCAAAAAAATCTTCATACTCGCGAGGCGTTGGTGCATTGGTGGAAATGAACTGACCGCCATTTTCAAAGTATTCTATCACGTTTCCGGCCGTCATCTCATCCATATCCCTAAAGCATCCCGTATCTGTATGGATATAAAAGTAAATCACGGGAATCCCGTACTGCTCCAGAATTTCTTCCGGCAAATCACATACACAATCAGAAGTTATCGCTATTTTCTTTTTCATTCCAGTTCCCTCATTACCTCTTCCGCTGCTTTTTCGGCTGCCCGCAATGCCTGCTCATACTCAAAATCGCCCGCAAATTTCTTTACCTCCGCAAAGTACTTTTTCATGGATACACCATTTAAGGAATATGTCTGCAAGCCCTCAACCGCCGCCAAAATTCCCTCTTCATCAAAGTCCTCGCAGGCACTTTTAATCCGCTCTAAGTAATCCATAAAGATTTCACGGGTAATGGGCTCTTTTTCATTATCCGCTGATTCCGAAGACGCCTCTGGTTCCTCGTCCAGCCGCCCGTTATCAATCAAATACTTCTCTATTGCCTCTAACACCACGCCATAAAGCCGGGATACTTTCTCATGTTTATCGATAATCACCTGATATTCTCCCGCTTTTCCCGCAAGTTCCAGCTCCTTCGCCAGTTCAGACAGCTCCTCTGCGCCAACACTCAGGGAAGAACTCTTTAGTGCATGAACACCGACTATGTATTTTTCCCAATCTTTCTGTTCATAATAGGTATCCAATGCCTCTTTATATTCCTCGCCCCTGCTGAGATACGCAATCAGAATTTCAAAATAACTGTCCTGATTGCCCCCAACATAATTCAATGCCTTCTCCGATTGAATTACCTGACGGAAAATGTCATTTTCCACAGCCACAACTTCGCTCTGCTGCACTTCCTGCATCTGCTCATATTTCACGGAGCACATCAGTTCCTGCGGCAACCAATTTTTCAGCACCCTGTCTAACATGGTCAGTTCGATGGGTTTTGCTATGAAATCACTGAACCCCTCCCGAATAAACATTTCTCTTGCACCATTCACTGCGTTTGCGGTCAGTGCTATAATCGGTACATTTTTGTAATATTCATCCTCCATAGCCCGAATTAATGCGGTAGCCTCAACACCATCCATTTCCGGCATCATATGATCCATAAATACGATATCGTAATCCTTGGTTTTCAACGCATCTATGGCATCTCTTCCGCTCATCACCGTAACAATTCGCATGTTATAGGGCTTCATCAACCCTTCTGCAACCTTCAAATTGGTAATGTTATCATCCACAATCAGAATCTTTGCATCCGGCGCCGTAAACCGTGTTGAAAATACATTTTTCTGATTGAGATTCACAATATATTTTTCTTTGTTCAGCACGGAAGCAATCGATAGGGAATAGAATGGCTTGTAAACGCATTTTACGTGCCTCGGCAGTTCTACTGCGTTTAATCTGTCCTGAACCACCAAAAACTCCATTTTCTTTGCAAGCTCATTAAAGTATTCTTTATCGGCACAATATTCCTCCCGCGCAACAACGCAGTGGGAATACCCTTCTGTCAAAGCCTCTTTCTTTAATTCCTGCAAGTTGTCATAAAATCTCAACTGTACTCCAAATTTTTCGACCAACTCGTCAATCAGCTTTTTATACTGGATTCTGATTTTAGGATGCTCATATTTCGAGATATCCAAATGCATTGCAATCTTAATTTTTTCAGGTTCCTTCACATAAATGAAAGGACTGGCGTCCGAAACCTTCAAAGGAATTACAAACTTAAACTCTGACCCTTCTCCGTAAACACTGGACACATTAATGAAGCCACCCATTTTTGTCAGCAGGCGCTTTGAAATAGCCAGTCCCAGTCCGGTTCCTTCCACCGCACGGTTTTTCTTTGTATCCACCTGTTGAAAGCTGGTAAACAATTTTTCCAGATTTTCCTCTGTAATACCGAGGCCCGTATCCTTTACAGAAACATTTAAATTAATTCCATAGCTCTGTCTGCTATAGCTTACCTTTAGTCTGACGCATCCCTTGTTGGTAAACTTAACCGCATTGGTCATCAGATTAATCATAATCTGTTTAATGCGTACCTCGTCGCCAATCAGTCCTCTGGGAATGGTGGGATCAATTCTGGCAATAATTTCTATATTTTTATCGCCCTTTCTGGTATATGCCATATTAATAACATCATTTATGGTGGAACCGATATTGAACTCCTCCTCAATCAGTTCCACCTTACCGGAATCGATTTTGGAAAAGTCAAGAATATCATTGATAATCGCCAACAGGCTTCTTCCCGAATTCTGGATATTAAAGCAATTTTCTCTTACTTCATCGCTGATGTTTTCCCTAAGAATCAGTTCGCACATTCCGACAATGGCATTCATGGGAGTACGGATTTCATGAGACATATTAGCCAGGAAATCCGACTTGGAATGTTCTGCACCTCTGGCCTGTTCCACACTTGCTCTCAGTTCCTTCTCCGCATCATTCATACGATATACATTGAAGGTAACAAATACCTGTACAAATGTCAGTGCTATCATTTTCACGATAAAATTAATCACTTCTTCCCATGACGCAAAACTGACTGAGCCCAAAAAGCCGGCATGCACAACCATCAATACCACCGTCATACCATGAAGAAGCAATAAACATCTCATTCTTCTGTAAAAGGAGCACAATATGGTCAACACACACAGTACAATAATTGTAATATCCATATCCCCGGACATATAACTGTATAAAGCAATGTCCATCATGGAAATAACCAAAAAAGTATAGGCATGAATGTTTTCGCTTACCCTCTTCGAAAACGTAACAAACGACATTACCGCCACAATTACTACTGCGTAGCCATTTATCCGTACATCCCAATGCTTGGTAAACGTCATCAACAAAATCAGCGATATAAAAATCAGTGCCACCAACCATGTAACGTAACAATAATGCTTCTTTTTATACACACGTTCTTTACTCATTACCACACCTCATTCATCCTTTTTCCACCTGCTACAGTTCTTAGGATGTCAGTTGGATTCCCTCACGTAGCATCTTTAAGAACACATCCACCAGTTCCGAATCCAGCTGGGTTCCCCGCGCCCCCTCTAATTCAGCCAGCACCTTTTCCGGCGCCAGCTTATCCCGGTAAGCTCTGTTGGTCGTCATCGCATCATAAGCATCCGCAATAGCAATAATTCTTGCCTCAATCGGAATATTCTCTCCCGCAAGCCCGCATGGATAACCCTTTCCGTCGTAACGTTCATGATGATACAATGCACCCTGATATAAATTATGAATGGTACGGATATTTTTTAAAATTTCTCCCCCCACGGTAGAATGCCTCTTGAGAATTTCCCATTCATCATCCCGTAACGGCATAGGTTTATTCAATATCGCGTCCGGCACACCTATCTTGCCAATATCGTGCATCAATGACATGTAATTCAAATCCCGGACTCTCTCTTCTTCCCATCCAAGCCTTTTCGCAATCTCTACGGAAATTGACGCCACTCTGTCTGAGTGACCGCTTGTATAAGTATCCTTCGCTTCTATTGCCTTAGCAATCGCCATAATGGAATTTAACGTAACCAATTCTACCTGCTTCGTCTTCTCCTCAAGCTTTGCCTCCAAATCATTACGCAACTCGTGAAGTTCCAAAACACGGCTGATTCTGCTTTTCATCACGTTCGGTACAAAGGGTTTTGCAACGAAATCGTCCGCGCCGTCAGAAAGGCACTGTGCTTCCGTCTCCGGAGCTGAATCCGCCGTCAGAAAAATAATAGGAATCTTACTCCACGCCTCATTTGCACGGATTCGACGCATAGTCTCCCTTCCATCCATCTCCGGCATATTAATATCCAGCAATATCAGGTCCGTATGCTTTTTTTCCAGAAATTGCAATGCCTGTGCGCCGGACACCACCGGCGTCACACTATATTCCGCCGACAATTCCTGCTTTGCCATAACCAAATTTGTCTTATTGTCATCTACAATTAATATGTGCTTCATGCATTTTTCTCCCTTTTATTCGGAACCTGATGCTTTTCGTTTTTTCATTTTTCGTACAGACAACGATTCCGCAGGGCGCTGATAAAGTCAGCGCTTATTGCGTATTCCTATTATAATATATTTTAAGCATTCTGGGAAGAAAAAAGAAATATGTAAGGGAAATTGTCGAAATTTGTATACGCCGTACAAGGACTTCGCTACAAGCCGCGCATTCGCAGAAAGCTGACGCTTTCTTGCTCTGGCTCCACGCAAGTCACGCTACAAGCCGTACATTCGCAGAAAGCTGACGCTTTCTTGCTCATGTTGGGCTGGCGCCCAATAAGACAAAAAATGAAAATTCGGGAGAGAACATAAATGCTCTCTCCCGAACTATCATTTTTTATCTTACTCGGCTTGTAGCTTACACAGGGTATGCTCCATTCGCAGTATCAGCCTGAGACATGTCTACTTTTTCCTGCTGTGCCTGACGATACTTGAAGAAGTCAGTTGCAACCTGAGGGAACAGTGCGTAGGAAAGAACGTCCTCATCCTGCTGCTTCCATTCCTTCATTTCGCTCTCCAGCTTATCCATCTCGTTACCAAGCGTATCTGCGAAACGACAGGTAATTCTTTCCTCGCCGGGGATAACCTTGTCAATAACTTCCTGGCTCATAGGCTTTACGGTCTGACCGTACTCGCCACGAAGAACTGCCTTAGTCTCCTTGGTAGCCATCTTGTATCTCTCGCCCAACAGAACGTTGAATACTGCCTGAGTACCAACAATCTGAGAGGAAGGAGTAACCAGAGGGGGCTCACCCAGATCCTTACGAACCTCAGGAATCTCCTTCAATACGTCGTAATACTTATCTTCTGCATTCTGCTCCTTCAGCTGGCTAACCATGTTGGAAAGCATACCGCCGGGAACCTGATACAGCAGAGTCTTAATATCAACGCCCATAACCTTAGGATTCAGCAAGCCGTTTGCCAGACACTCGTCTCTGTAAGGACGGAAGTAATCAGCAATTTCAGCCAGCAGATTCTGGTCGAATCCGGTGTCATACTCGGTACCGCGGAAGGTCTCAACCATAACCTCGGTAGCAGGCTGGGAAGTACCCATAGCCAGAGGGCTCATTGCGGTATCAATTACATCAACACC
>JAZQCX010000136.1:0-6251 GCA_045546495.1 Acetatifactor sp.
CCTCAAGATGAGATATCCAAGACCCCTTGAAGACGACGAGGTAGATAGGAGTGAGGTGTAAGCACAGCAATGTGTTCAGCTGACACTTACTAATCGGTCGAAAGCTTAACCAAGAGATAGAGAAGATGTTTAGGTAAGATGGAATCAGTGTTCGGTTTTGAAGGTACAATGCCTTCAGCGGTAACGATGGGAAAAAGCGAAGCTTTTTCTAATTGTTACGAAGTAACAATTTTTCCTCGATAGCTCAATGGTAGAGCACTCGGCTGTTAACCGAGTTGTTGCAGGTTCGAGCCCTGCTCGGGGAGTTAAGTAAACCGGGGAAGGATAGGAGGTAAGCCGGACCGGGTTTATGGGAGACATCGAAGATGTTTCAGGGGAGAGCAGAGACAGCTGTGAATCCCGAAGATACGGAATGTATCTTAGCTGCGATAAGGCGAAAAGAAAGACGGCTCCATGGTCAAGCGGTTAAGACATCGCCCTTTCACGGCGGTAACACGGGTTCGATTCCCGTTGGAGTCATTTTTGCAGGGAGTCCTGCATATAATTTTATATCTGGTGCGATAGCCAAGTGGTAAGGCCCCGGTCTGCAACACCGTTATCGCCGGTTCAAATCCGGCTCGCACCTCGCAAAAAAGTTTCAAGAGAAATCTTGAAACTTTTTTTGTGCGCTTTAATAAGCGGGTTGTAGATTCGATTTATCTGTGAGAGATAAACGAAAATCTAAAAGAACGAGATAAAATCCAAGAAGAAAGAGTTGACAAAAGGCATTAAGAGATGTAACATAACAGTGTTATTACATAACGGCGTTATGGGGTTGCACTGTTATGGAAGAAGCGTACAGTTTGGTATATGTATAGCGGGAGGTGCTGAAATGAAGCAGGATAAGGAAACAAGAAAAATGCTTCTTGAAAGCGCGCGGACGGAATTCATGGAAAAGGGTTACATGAAAGCATCCTTGCGAAATATATGTAGAAATGCAGGAGTAACTACGGGTGCACTGTATTTTTTCTTTGAAGATAAAGAGGCGCTGTTTGAAGCGTTGGCAGGCGACGCTGTTAAAAGTATTTATGATATGATGGCGAATCATTTCCGTGAGGAGAGTGAGATGCTGGAGCAGGGCGACCTGCATGCGTTGCCACAGGATGATGTTCAACCGCATATGGATGAGGCCTATGTGATGATTCATCAAATGTATCTTCGGCGGGAAGATATTTTGTTGGCCCTGACAAAGGGACAGGGGACAAAATATGAGAATATTGCGGATTTATTTATTGAGACGGCAGAAAAACATTATCGGATGATCGCCCGGGGAATGCAGTTGAAATACCCGGATGCGGTAATAGCAGACAGTTTTATTCATTGGATGGCACATGAACAGATTGATGCCTTTATTTATATGATAACGCATATTGAAGATGAAAAGCAGGCGATTGCATTTATAAGTCAGGTAGTCACTTATATGATGGCAGGGTGGTTCGGCTTGTTTAGAAATTAATCTGTAAAATAGGGGACCGGTGATAGGTCCCCATCAACATAACGTTTACATAACATTGTTATGTAAACGCACAACATTTTGAAACGGACAAATCGCAAAAAAGTATTTTCATATATAGCAAGGGATTATCAGAGTGTCTAAAAAGAAGGAGAGGAAAAAATGTATCTGGAAGTAAAAAATGTAAAGAAAAGCTACGGAGAGGGAGGAAGCTACATCGAAGTCTTAAAGGGTGTTTCGGCAGGCGTAAATCGCGGGGAAATGTGTGTGATTCAGGGTACAAGCGGTTCCGGAAAATCGACTTTGTTAAACTGTATCGGAGGACTGGATATTATGGATTCCGGTTCTATCTGCGTGGATGGAAAAGAAATTGCAGGGCTGAATAGCGAAGCACTGGCAAATTACAGAAGAGATAATCTGGGGTATGTGTTCCAGTTCTATAATCTGATTCCAAATCTTACGGTTCGGGAAAATATTCAGGTGTGTCAGCATCTGACAAAAAATCCGCTGGACATGGAGGAATTGCTGGAGGCGCTTGGGCTTACAGAGCATCAAAATAAATTTCCGGCACAGCTGTCCGGAGGACAGCAACAGCGCTGTGCCATTGCAAGAGCATTGATAAAGAATCCTAAGCTGCTGCTTTGCGATGAGCCCACGGGTGCGCTGGACTCCAAAACCTCCAGAGATATTCTTGTATTGTTGGAACAGGTGAATGAAAAGTACGGCACAACCATGCTGATTGTAACACACAATAATGCCATAAAAAATATGGTACATCGGGTGATTTACTTAAAGGATGGTCAGATTCGGAAGGATTATTTGAACGAAACCAGAGTTCCGGCGGCAGAGTTGGAGGACTTATAAAAGATGCAGAGAATATTAAGTAAACGGATATGGCGTGAACTGAAAGATAACTTTCTCCGTTATATGGCATTGTTTTTTCTGATTGTGTTGGGAATGTATATTATCGTTGCGATGGTTGGCGCGGCGGAGCTGGTAATCCAAAATGTAAACAGAGGACATGAAACGAACTGCGTAGAGGACGGACAGTTTAGTGTGTTTGTACCTTTGAATAAGGAGGAAGTTGTCCGTATAGAGAATGCAGGCATTGAGCTGGAAAAGGCCTTTTCCATGGATTATCATGTAGGGAATTCTACGCTGAGAATTTACGCAAATCGAGAAAATATCAACCGGTTTTCCTTGGCGGAGGGAAAGCTGTTAACAGGGGAGTCGGAAATACTGTTGGAGCAGCATTATGCCGAAGCAAACGGCTTCGGAGTGGGCAGCATAATAACGGTAGGGGAGAGAAATTTTACTGTGGTTGGTGTGGGGAGCACACCGGATTACGATGCAGTGTATGACAGTATGTCGGACAGCAGCGGTGACAGTTCCCTGTTCGGCACAGGCTTTGTCACGTTGACTGATTACGAGGCGTTGCGAAGAGAGAATACGAGCTTTAAAACCGAGGAGTACTGCTATACATATCGCCTAAATGAAAGCGTGACAGATGATGAGCTGAAGGAACTGATTCAATCCTTTGAGCTGGACAGAAGTCAGGTGACAGACCAATACTTTCTGGAGATGATAGAGGAGGCAGAGGAAACAAAAAATGATATCACAGAAGGGATTCAGGAGCTGGTAGACGGAAGCCGGGAGCTGTCGGACGGACTTTTTGAGATTGCAGAGCATAACGAAGAATTGACAGATGCAGCGGACAGTCTTTTCGATGCTATGCTGGAGGAAGCGAACAACAGCTTTTCGGATGCAGGCATTCCGGTGACACTGACAAGGGAGAATTTTGAAGAACAGCTGGACGCCATGTGTGCCACCCCGGAGGCCTACAGCGGTCAGAGTAAACAGGAGCTTATGAAGCTGAAGGATAGTCTTAAAGGGATTCGGGAGTTCAAGGATGGCATCAAAGAGTATACCGACGGTGTGCATGAGGCCTCTATCGGCAGTGGCGAGCTTTGCGGCGGGCTGAGCGAAATTGTCGGGTATAGCGAGAAACTGAATACCGGGGCTGAACAGATTTTTCGGGCGGGACTTCTTCAAGCAAATGAGCAGCTGGCGAGTGCCGGTATCATGGTGGTGCTGACGGCGGATGCGTATGGGACTCAGTTGGATGAATTGATTGCGTATTTTCAGCCGCTTGATGCGGCTGCGGCGCAACAGCTGATGGCTGTAAAGGAACAGCTGTCTTCCGTTGCGGCTTTTCGTGATGGCGTGTTAGGGTACACGGCGGCGGTAAAAGAGGCTTCCACGGGAAGTCAGCTGCTTACTTACGGTATGAGTGTGCTTTATACGGCAAATGATCCTCTGTTGGAGGCGACCGACACACTTTTTGACGGCATGCTTGAGATGGTAAATGAGCAGCTTCAGGAAAGTGAAATTGAGGCAGATATTACAAGGGATAATTTTGAAGCAGAGCTTGACCGGTTGAT
Organism: Acetatifactor sp.; assembly: GCA_045546495.1. Lineage (GTDB taxonomy): Bacteria > Bacillota > Clostridia > Lachnospirales > Lachnospiraceae > Acetatifactor. Next base: position 3,934 of record JAZQCX010000136.1, read on the forward strand.
GGCGTCAGGTTCTCCTATAGACGCAAGGCTGAAGGAAATCCTGGCGGATACAAAAGAAATGCTTCTGGACTTGCAGGATTTTGAGGAGGGAATTACGGAGTACACGGATGGAGTGCAGGAAGCGGCTGACGGCAGCCTTGAGCTTTTGGACGGTGTAAGGGAACTTCAGGATGAGGCAGACGAAATGTTGGAGGAGTACTTTACCTTCGATATGGATAATCTGACATCCTTTGTACCTAGAGACGATAATCCTCGAATTGCGGCATCTTCTGCAGATGTAGTGATTAACAAGGTGGCCGGCATGGTGGCAGGTGTCATTGTCATGATTTTGTTCACCTATGTGATTTCGGTATTTGTAGTGCACAGTATCGAGAAAGAAAGCAGTGTAATCGGTGCACTGTATGCGTTGGGAGTAAAGCGCAGGCAGCTGTTGGTTCATTATCTGGTACTTCCCGTGATTATCACCTTTTTAGGCGGGGCAGTCGGCTGTGCTTTGGGTTTTTCGCCCATGGGCGTGGATAGTCAGGCAAAGGATGCAATCGCTTATTTTTCTCTTCCTGTAATGGTGCCGGTTTATCCTGCCTACCTATTGGTGTACGGGCTGGTGATGCCACCCCTTGCCGCAGTTGTGGTAAACCTATTGGTAATCAGTAGGAGACTGAAAAGAACGGCGCTTTCCCTTATGCGGGGAGAAGAGAAGGCAAAGGCAATCAGAGAAATTAATCTGGGGCACATGGGTTTTATTCGCAGGTTCCAGGTTCGCCAGATGCTGAGAGAGATGCGATCGGCATTTACCATTGTGGGAGGGATGTTTATATGCCTTCTGGTACTTATGATTGGCTTAAACTGCTATGTGCTTTGCGAGAATTTCCGATTGGCAAGCGCGCAGGAAACTGCATACCGGTATATGTATCTCTATAAATACCCTGCGAAGGAGGTGCCGCAGGGTGGTACGGAGAGCTACGTTGAGAGCCTGAAAAAGGAGGCCTTCGGATATAATCTGGAGGTAACTGTCATGGGACTTACGGAGGACAATCCGTATTACACGGTGGAGCCCGGAAAGAAAAAGAATGAGATTGTAATTTCACAGGCTGTGGCAAGTAAATTTTCCGTGAAAACCGGGGAAAAGTTAGTGCTGACAGATGAAGTGAACGATAGGGATTATGCATTTACCGTTGTGGGTATTGCACCTTATAACAGTGCCCTGTATGCCTTTATGGATATCGATGTTATGAGAGAGCTCTTCGGACAGGAAGAGGATTACTATAACGTGGTTTTTTCGGACGAGGCGCTGGATATTGAAAGCGGAAGGCTGTATGCTACCACTGCCCGGGATAACATTATTGAAGCATCCATGATTTTCGTGGAAATGATGTGGCCCATGATTATTACCATGAGCACGGTTTCGGCGTTAATCTTTATGGTGGTGATGTACCTGATGATGAAGGTAATGGTAGAGCGTTCTGCTTTTCCTCTTGCCTTGATGAAGGTTTTCGGATATCGGAAGAAGGAAATCAAAAAGCTGTATCTGGACGGAAATTTTTATGTGGTTGCATTAGGTGCATTGGCGTGTCTGCCTCTTTCCAAATGGGTTATGGACGCAATTTATCCCTATTTCATTTCCAATGTAGCAATGGGACTGAATGTGGCTTTTGACTGGAAAATGTATGCGGGAGTCTATGCGGCGGTAATTTTGCTGTATCTTGTCATTAACCGGATGCTGGTAAGAAGGCTGTCCAAGGTGAATCTGGCAGAGGCTTTGAAAAATCGGGAGTAAGGAGAGGGGTTGTACCTTGGGAATAACATTGCTATAATTCTAGTAAGAAACTGACCGGAGGGAAAAGCAAATGTTAGAGATTAGGAAAGGGACGCCGGAAGAAACGGGTATCCCGTCGGGGGCGATTTTAAGCTTTCTGAAAAGATTGGACAGAAACCATATTCCCATGCACAGTGTGCTGCTGATGAGGAGAAATAAGCTTATATTTGAAGGGTACTATGCACCCTGCCGAAAGGGAGAACTGCACCGTATGTTTTCGGTGAGTAAGAGCTTTACTTCACTGGCGATTGCCAAGCTGGCAGAGGAAGGGAAGCTTTCCTTGCAGGATCCGATTGTGCAGCATTTTCCGGAGTATGATTCCGGGGAACTGCATCCTTGGGTAAAGCAGACCACGATTCAGAATATGCTGGAAATGCGTACCTGCCACGCGGGTACTACCTATAAAAAGAACTTGGACAGAGACTGGGTGGAGAGCTTCTTTATCGTTCCTCCCGACCATAAGCCGGGGACGGTTTTTCACTATGATACTTCATCCTCCCAC
>JAZQCX010000137.1:0-3389 GCA_045546495.1 Acetatifactor sp.
CCTTTAAGACATTCATCTCACCTTCCAGCTTACCACGCATAAGCCCGGCATCCGTTACCGTGCTTCTCGCCTGCTCTATGGTCTGATCCAGGACTTCAATTTCCTCCTGAATCCGCTCGTACTCTTCCTTAATCCCCTCATAACGGGTATTAGCTTCCTGCAGTTCTTCCCCTGCAATACCGTATTTCTCTTCTGCCGCTTTCAGCTGCTCCCTGATGCGGTTGTTTTCCAGCAGGAAGACATTCACATCCAGGGTTTTTAACTCTTCCTTTTTGCGCAGATAAATCTTTGCCACCTCGGACTGCTTCTCCAAGGGCCCAATCTGCTTTTCCAGTTCCGAAAGGATATCGTTTACACGTACCAGATTCTGCTTTTCATTTTCCAGCTTCGTCTGCGCTGCCGCCTTGCGACGCTTAAATTTTACAATACCTGCCGCCTCATCAAAAAGCTCACGGCGTTCCTCCGGCTTTCCACTCAGGATCTTATCAATCTGACCCTGACCGATGATGGAATAACCCTCCTTACCGATACCGGTATCGTAAAACAGCTCGTTTACATCCTTCAAACGGCAGGGACTTCCGTTAATCAGATATTCACTTTCTCCGGAACGGTAAATACGTCGTGCTACCGTCACCTCATCAAACTCGATAGCCAGCTGATGATCTGAATTATCCAAGGTAATGGCAACATAAGCGTAGCTTAAAGGCTTTCTGTTCTCCGTGCCCGAGAAAATAACATCCTGCATACTGGAGCCTCGCAGCTGCTTTACACGCTGTTCACCCAGCACCCAGCGGACCGCATCCGCAACGTTACTCTTTCCGCTTCCGTTGGGGCCTACGATTCCCGTGATTCCGTTATGAAACTGAAAATTAATCTTGTTCGCAAAGGACTTAAATCCCTGTACTTCAATATTTTTTAAATACATTTTTTACCTCTCAGCAACAACAATGCCTCATAGGCTGCCTGCTGCTCCGCTGCTTTTTTTGTTCTTCCCGCGCCGTCACCCATATGCTTTTCGCCAATCCAAACTGCCACCCGAAAAGTTTTATTGTGCTCCGGTCCGCTTTCCTCCAGAAGCTCATACCGCAATTCTTCCTTCAGTTCTCTTTGTACCAGCTCCTGCAAATTACTTTTACTGTCATAGAAAAGCTGTTTATCCTCTAAGTCCGAAAGAATAAAACGGTTGATGAAGTTCTTCGCCGATTCCATACCGCTGTCCAGATAAATGGCTCCGATAACCGCCTCCATCACATCCGAAATGATACTGTCCCTGCCGCGCCCGCCGGTTGCCTCTTCACCTTTTCCCAGACGAATAAACTTTCCGAGTTCCAAATCTCGGGCACAGAATGCCAGCGACGGTTCACATACCATGGAAGCACGCATCTTAGTCAGTTCGCCCTCCGGAACCTTTTCATGCTCCTTAAACAGGAATTCACTGGAAACCAGCTCCAATACAGCGTCTCCCAAAAATTCCAGACGTTCGTAATTCTTCGCTTTGTTTATTTTTTGCTCGTTGGTATAGGAGCTGTGTGTAGTCGCCTGCAAAAGCAGATTTTTATCTGTAAAGCTATATCCGATCCGCTCCTCCAGCACCTCCAACGTATAATTTTCTGCCATAAATGTCTCCGTATCTAAAAGAAAGAGCAGTACTTCCTCGCGGATTTACTGCTCTTATTGAAATCACTATAATAACGAGCTCCGATTAGTTTAAAGCACCCTTAATCAGTTCCACTGCATCCTCTACCGTTGCAATCTTCTCAGCCTTATCTGCGGGAATCTCAATATCAAATTCTTCCTCGATACCCATGATAATTTGAAAAACATCCAAGGAGTCTGCTCCCAGATCATCTAAAAAGGTGGTTTCCATGGTAATCTCCTCAGGATCTACATTCAACACCTCTGCAATGACTTTTTTTAACTTTTCAAATTCCATAATGCTTCCTTCTTTCCTTAATCTTGGAGAACAATCTGTTCTCTTATTTTTTCATTTATATTCTGTTCCTTAAATGCAATGCATTGCAGGATAGAATTACAGATTTCAACCGACTTACTGCTTCCGTGGGTTTTTACAATCAAACCGTTCAGACCAAGCAACGGTGCACCGCCGTGCTCCTCCGTACTGAAGCCCTTTAAGGTCTGCTTCAATGCAGGCTTTACCAGAAGGGCTCCGATTTTACTTCTCAGGCTCGTCATCATCCCGTCCTTTACCTTCTTGATGATGGCCGCGCCTACACCTTCGTAGGTCTTTAATACAATATTTCCGGCGAACGCCTCACAAACCAATACATCCGCCACACCGGCAGGAATATCTCTCGCTTCCACGTTGCCCACAAAATTAATCTCGGGACAATTCTGCAACAGCGGATAGGTTTCCTTCGTCAGGGCATTTCCTTTCTCCTCCTCGACGCCGATGTTTACAAGACCGACTTTCGGATTTTTCACGCCCATAACGTTTTCCATATAGATGCTTCCCATCTTGGCAAACTGCAACAGCTGGGAAGGTCTCGCATCCACATTCGCACCACAGTCCAAAAGCAGGCTGACACCGTTCAGCGTAGGAATCAACGGTGCAAGAGGCGGTCTCTCCACGCCCTTAATACGGCCTACAATCACCTGACCTCCTACCAATACGGCTCCTGTGCTTCCCGCCGAAACAAGCGCATCACATTCCCCATTCTTTACCATTTCCATGGATTTTACAATAGAGGAATCTTTCTTTTTCCGAATCGCCATAACAGGGGGCTCACCGGTTTCGATTATCTCCTCTGCATGTACAATTTCCAACTGTTCCGCGTTATATGTATATTTTTTCAGTTCCTCCGAAATGACAGGCTCCTGTCCTACCAGAAAAACCTTAACACGCTTGTCCTTATTGATGGCTTCCACTGCACCCTTTACGGTCTCAACCGGGGCATTATCACCACCCATGGCATCTACTGCCACATTTACCATATCAGCCATTTTCCGCTTCCTTCCGTGCTTTATTTTCACACTCTACTTTACTATAATAGATACCTATATAAAAATCAAGAAAAAATTATAGGAATCTCACGGCTTCGAATCCCATGTTTCCGCCCTCCAACCGGCTCCTTGCAGGGTAAGCCTACGCTCCTTCCGAATTGCTTCACATACCGCAAGAGACCGTCGGGGAGCGTAGGGGCAAATGTGAGCGTTTCTCAAATGCGCTTTTGGAATCGAGTTCGTGTCTTTTCACCAGAACACGCTCCCCGCGATTTGTCCACTCCGGGAGCACGCTGTAATATTGGGTCAACAAATGTGGGATTTCTAATGTGCTTACTTTTGAATTTACGATAGTTCGAGCTTTTTATGAGCTGGGACAAAAATAAGAGTTGCGTTCGCAGGCAGACGGAAAAATGAGCGAAAAGGTA
>JAZQCX010000138.1:0-41778 GCA_045546495.1 Acetatifactor sp.
AGTATCGCGGCTTTGGTCAAGAGATCGTCGAGGAGCTTGCACAATATGCCGGCGTTCCCGTTTGGAACGGGCTGACAAACGAATTTCATCCCACGCAAATTTTGGCGGATTTTCTCACCGTTCGCGAAAAATGCGGCAAGCTTCAAGGTCTAAAGCTCGTTTACATGGGCGATGCGCGTTACAACATGGGTAATTCCCTGATGGTAACCTGTGCGAAGCTGGGTATGCATTTTACTGCCTGCACCTCAGAGAAGTATTTCCCGGAGAAGGAGCTTGTAGAGACCTGCGAGAAGCTTGCTGCGGCAAGCGGCGGCAGCATCACCCTGACCGAGGATGTGGCGGCAGGAACCAAGGGCGCAGACGTTATCTATACGGATGTATGGGTGTCTATGGGTGAGCCGGATGAGGTTTGGGAGGAGCGCATCAGAGAGCTGTCTCCTTATCAGGTAAATAAGGCCGTTATGGAAAATGCCGGCGAGAAAGCAATCTTTATGCACTGTCTGCCCGCGTTCCATGATTTAAAGACAAAAATCGGTGCAGAGATGGGTAAGCGCTTCGGCATTACGGAGATGGAAGTAACCGACGAGGTATTCGAGTCGGCGCAGTCCGTTGTGTTTGAGGAAGCGGAGAACCGTATGCACACCATTAAGGCAGTGATGTATGCAACTGTTTTGTAGTGACCGGGAAGATTTTGATAAAGCAATTGAGGCGTGTCTGACAACCACATGGGCGGGGTGCCCTCTATATTTCTACGAGCAGACCGATTCCACCAACCTGCGGGCGAAGCAGGAGGCGGAAAACGGTGCGCCCCAGGGGACGCTGATTGTGGCAGATATGCAGACTGCGGGCAGAGGCAGGAGCGGCAGAACCTGGAACAGTCCTGCCGGGACAAATTTGTATTTTTCGCTGATTTTGCGCCCGAAATATGAGATTGCAAAGGCTTCCATGATGACCCTTGTGATGGCATTGGCGGTAGCGGGGGGAATGGAAGCCGTATGCCGGAAGTCGTATGCCGGAGTGGCGTCGGATGCAGCGGTTAAAGCAACCTCGGATGTGGCAACAAAAGGAATGATGAGTCCGGTGACAGAGGATATTGCGGATGCGGGTATACCGGAAATAAGTATCAAGTGGCCCAACGATATTGTAATCAACGGGAAAAAGGTCTGCGGTATTCTTACGGAGCTGTGTGTGGAGCAGGGCAGGATTAAGTACGCTGTTATCGGCGTAGGTGTAAATGTGGGACGGCAGGAGTTTCCGCCGGAGCTTGCAGATACGGCGACGTCGGTGGAGTGCGAGCTTGCGTCTTTACGGACAAAGCGGGAAGGCGACTTGCCATCTGTGGAAGCGGGAGACGAACCGGAAGAAAATACCTTGCTGGCGCAGAAAGCAGCGCAAAAACCAGAATCTGCGCCAAGACAGCAGGCGTTAAACACGCTCCGCGCAGACCTGCTGAATCATATCCTGCAAGCTTTTGAAGAGAAGTACGAGGCGTTTTGCCGCGGGGATGATTTCTCCGAACTGATGGAAGAATACAACGGCTTGCTGGTGAATTGCGGCAGAGAAGTGCGTGTGCTGGACCCTAAGGGGGAATACACGGGACTTTGTAAGGGAATCAATGAGAAAGGGGAACTTCTGGTGGAACTGCCCGACGGACGCGCGGAGGCGGTTTATGCCGGAGAGGTTTCGGTGAGAGGAATTTATGGATACGTCTAGCAGTAAAGAAGTGCTTTGCGGAGCAAATGCTTATGAGATGAAGTACTACTTTAATGAAAAATTTAACGGCATTCCCGAATCCATTAAGGAGGAATTGCACATTATATGTGTATTGTTTACCCAGGAAGTGGGCGGCGTGTTTACCATCGCCTTTGAGGAGGACGGAAACGTAATCATGGAGACTGATGCGGACGAGGAGGACATCACCTATGATGAAATCAGCAGCGGTCTTATGATTTCTGAAATCCGCCGTAACAGGCAGGAGCTTTTTGAGTCGCTTAGCCTGTATTATAAGGTGTTTGTGCTGAAAGAGGATGTGTCGGGATTGCTGGAAGAAGCTGAATGATACAATGTCTCGGGTGTGCTTTGAATAAAGGTTAAAAAAGCGTTTGATGTGAAGTGGGGTTTGGTGCAGCAAAACTGTGTGGAGTGGAGAAAAATGATTCTTGTACTGGATGTGGGAAATACAAATATGACCTTGGGCGTGTATCGCGGAGAGGAGCTTCTGGCGACCTTTCGTATGATGACTAAGACGCCCCGAACCTCTGATGAGTATGGGATAATGATTACCCAGTTTCTGAGCAGTAAGGGAATTGATGCAACTCAGCTGGAGGGAACCATTGTGGCAAGCGTGGTTCCGGATGTAATGCATTCCCTGACAGGCGGGCTGGTGCGTTACACGGGAACAAAGCCGATTATCGTGGGGCCCGGGGTAAAGACAGGGCTCAGAATCGTTACGGAAGACCCGAGAGCCATCGGTGCAGACCGTATTGTGGATGCGGTTGCGGCGTATGAAAAATACGGCGGACCGGTGCTTGTACTGGACTTCGGAACGGCGACCACTTACGATCTGGTAACGGCAGCAGGCGAGTTTGCGGCAGGAATTACCGCCCCCGGTATCCGTATCAGCTCCGAGGCACTCTGGACGAAGGCGGCAAAGCTGCCCAACATCGAGATTAAGAAGCCGAAAAGCATTCTGGCGCAGGAGACCATCAGCAGTATGCAGGCGGGGCTTGTGTACGGTCAAATCGGCCAGACGGAATATATTATTAAGAAGGTAAAGGAAGAGAGCGGTCTTGCTGACCTAAAGGTGGTGGCAACAGGGGGCTTAGGCAGACTGATTGCGGATGAGACCGATGCTATCGATATTTACGACAGCTCCCTTACCTTGGACGGACTTAGAATCATTTATGATAAATGTATGCGCACCCAGCGCAATAAGGGGAACTCATGAGTAAGCTGACAATCGGAAACGTAACCTTGGACAATCGTGTGATATTGGCTCCCATGGCAGGTGTAACAGACCTGCCATTTCGTTTGCTGTGCCGTGAGATGGGCGCAGGAATGGTCTGTATGGAGATGGTGAGCGCCAAGGCGATTTATTATGGAAATAAGAATACAGAGGAGCTTCTTTTGGTACATCCCGGGGAGACACCTGCATCTTTACAGCTGTTCGGCTCAGACCCGGATATTGTTGCGGAAATGGCGGCAAAGGTGGAGGAGCGTCCCTACGCGGTGATTGATTTTAACATGGGCTGTCCCGTGCCGAAGGTGGTAAATAACGGGGAGGGCTCCGCATTGATGAAAAACCCTAAGCTTGTGGAGGAACTGCTTGGGAAGCTGGTGAAAGCGGTAAAGAAGCCGGTTACGGTAAAAATCCGAAAGGGCTTTGACGAGGAAAATGTCAACGCGGTGGAAATTGCGAAGATTGCGGAAAGTTGCGGTGTGGCTGCGGTGGCTGTCCATGGGCGTACAAGGATGCAATATTACAGCGGAAGCGCCGACTGGGACATTATCCGCCGGGTAAAGGAAGCCGTCAGTATTCCGGTTATCGGAAACGGTGATGTAACCGGACCCGAGTCGGCGAAAGCGATGCTGGAGCAGACCGGGTGCGATGGAGTGATGATTGGGCGCGCGGCCCAAGGGAATCCCTGGATTTTCCGGGAGGTGGTTGCGTATTTGGAGAATGGAATCCTTTTGCCCCGCCCCTCACAGGAGGAAAAGAAAGCGGTAATCTTGCGTCATGCGGATATGCTGAGAGAGTGCAAGGGTGAGTATACTGCTGTGCGGGAAATGCGAAAGCACTTGTCCTGGTATACGGTGGGAATGCCTCACTCGGCCCGATTCAGAGGCATGATTAACACCATGGAAACCATGGAGCAGCTGCTTTCGGGAGTGGATGAGATTTTTTCATAGAACCTGCGTCTGTGTCATATACTAGGGCATGGACACGATTATTTTCTTCTATAAAAAAAGCGATTTGGATAAGCCCCTTATGACGGTACGGGAGTCGGGCAACTACCGGTTCCTGAAGATTGGGTTGAATATTACGGCGGAGCAGTGGTTTCATATGCCGGTTCCAAAGGAGCCCGGGGAGGCGGAGGAGAGCACAGGACAGGCGATGCAGGAAAACGGAGAACTGTCGGAGGACGGAGCGTTCTGTGTAGAGCCGATGGAGGAGGGGACGGCGGCGAAACGCATGTCCGGGCAACGGAGGTTCTTTATCGGGAAGCGTCAGAAGGAACAAGCCGGGCAGAAGGGCTTCTTAGGGAAATGTCGGAAGGAACAAGCCGGACAAAAGGACTTCTTAGGGAAGTGTCGGAAGGAACAAGCCGGACAGAAGGGCTCTTTAGGGAAGTGTCGAAAGGAACAGGTTGGCCAGAAGGCTTCCTTAGGGAAGCGGCGGAGCGAGCAGGAGCGCGCCCGAATAGAAGAATTGGAAAGGATGCATCGGCGGCAGCAGTATGAGACATCGGTGGAGCTGTTGGAAAGGGCAATCGGAAGTCTCATGCGGACGGCCGTGAAAGGAGTCGGTGAGCTGGATTTCTGCGCCTGTGTATACGGGAGCGGGATGCGAAAGTTGCTTCTGGAGGGAACACCGCTGGCGGTGCATTGGAACAAGGCTTGGACTGTGCCGGAGTTTACGGATTACAGGGCGTACCGATGGAGCGCAGAATTATTAACCTATGCAACATGTTCCCGGTTCGTGGTGCTCGGTGTGGCACCGGATATTCCGCTTATCTTAAAAAGCTGCGCACGTAGGATGAAGAGCCTGCGGTGGATTTTGCAGGAGAAGGACTATGACGAAAAGGCCAAGGAGTTCATCGAGGATTTTTACGAGGATTACGGTTTGGTAATCAGTGTACAGACCGTGGCGGGGCGGAATGCATTTCGAGCACTGTGTTTAGAATCGGTGGAGCCGGTTTGCATACTTGATTTTACGGATGAAACAAAATTTTTCTTTGGCGGTCTGGAGCCGGGGAGCGTGTGGTTGGATTTTCTTTCCGCGGAGGAAAAGGCGAAAAGGCTGGAACGACTGGCAAAAAAAGTTTCTTATTACTCTTTAAAACGGCTTTGGGCAAACGAAAATCCGACAAAAACTTATTTCCTTGACAGTACCGATAAAAGTGGGTATAATACGGAAGTTAATAGACTAACTATTTGTGATGATAAGGGGTTTTAGAAAGATATTAACCAGGAAGGAAGCGGGAGAATGCAAGAGAAGAAAAACATTTTGACTTATGAGGGACTCAGGAAGTATGAGGACGAATTGCACGAACTGAAGGTAGTAAAGCGTCAGGAGGTTGCACAGAAAATTAAGGAAGCCAGAGAGCAGGGCGACCTTTCCGAGAATGCGGAATATGATGCAGCAAAGGACGAGCAGCGCGACATCGAAGCAAGAATCGAGGAGCTGGAGAAGATTCTGAAGAACGCGGAGGTTGTTGTGGAGGATGAGGTTGATTTGGATAAAATCAACATCGGTTGCCGTGTAACGCTGCTTGACATTGAATATAATGAAGAACTGGAGTATAAGATTGTAGGTTCTACCGAGGCTAACAGCTTAAAGGGTAAGATTTCTAACGAAAGCCCCGTAGGTAAGGCGCTGATTGGCCATAAGGTGGGTGATACCGTTACAGTGGACACTGCAGCAGGCAGCTTGTCCTATAAGGTATTGGAGATTCAGAGAAGCAACTAAGAATTGCAGGCAATTCTTGTGTGAAGGTATAAGTGACGGATAAAGAATAGGAGTGACGTAACGTGGCAGAAGCACAGAACGCAAATGTACAGGAACAGGATATTAACCAGCTGCTGCAGGTAAGAAGAGAGAAGCTTGCGAATCTGCAGGAGGCGGGGAAGGATCCGTTTCAGATTACAAAATATGATCAGACCCATCACACTTCCGATGTAAAGGAGCTGTATCTTGCTCACGAAGAGAAGCTTTTGGCGGGAAGAACCGAGCCCAATGTGGAGGGCTTGGATGAAGCGCAGGCACGGGAAGTGCTGAATGCAGATTATAATGAGAGAAGAGCTATTATGGATGCAAGTCCCATTGAGGTATCCATTGCCGGTCGTATGATGTTTAAGCGCGTTATGGGAAAGGCTTCTTTCTGCAATATTCAGGACTTAAAGGGCAGAATTCAGGTTTATGTTGCAAGAGACGCCATCGGAGAAGAGGCATATGCTGACTTTAAGAAATCCGATATCGGCGATATTTACGGCGTAAAGGGTTATGCGTTCAGAACGAAGACAGGTGAGATTTCCGTTCATGCGGTAGAAATGACCATGCTGACAAAGAGTCTGCAAATCCTGCCGGAGAAGTTCCATGGTCTGACAGATACCGATACCCGTTATCGCCAGAGATATGTTGACCTCATTATGAATGAGGAGAGCAAGAACGTATTTATTATGCGTTCCCGGATTATTCAGGAGATTCGTAATTTCCTTGCGCAGCGCGACTTTATGGAGGTGGAGACCCCCATGCTGGTGTCCAATGCGGGCGGTGCAGCGGCGAGACCCTTCGACACCCATTACAACGCACTGGACGAGGACGTAAAACTGCGTATTTCCTTGGAGCTGTATTTGAAGAGACTGATTGTGGGCGGCTTGGAGCGCGTATACGAAATCGGTCGTGTATTCCGTAACGAGGGCGTTGATACAAGACATAATCCCGAGTTTACCCTGATGGAGCTTTATCAGGCATATACGGATTACGAAGGCATGATGGAGCTGACGGAGTCCATGTTTAAGTACCTTGCCGAAAAGGTTTGCGGTACCTCTAAGATTGTCTACAACGGCATCGAAATTGATTTCGGTAAGCCCTTTGAGCGCATTACCATGATTGACTGCATCAAGAAGTATGCGGGCATTGACTTTGATACCGTGGAGACTGATGACGAAGCAAAGGCTCTTGCAAAGGAGCATCACGTAGAGTTTGAGGACCGCCATACGAAGGGCGACATCGTAAACCTCTTCTTTGAGGAGTTCTGCGAGAAGAACCTGATTCAGCCCACCTTTGTTATGGATCATCCTCTTGCAATTTCTCCGCTTACCAAGAAGAAACCCAGTGACCCTACCAAGGTAGAGCGTTTCGAGCTGTTTATCAATACATGGGAGATGTGCAACGCATATTCCGAGTTGAACGATCCCATCGATCAGCGCGAGCGTTTCGCAGCTCAGGATGCAGCTTTTGCAGCCGGCGACGAGGAAGCGAACCACACCGACGAGGACTTCTTAAATGCCCTCAGCATCGGTATGCCTCCCACAGGCGGCATCGGCTACGGCATCGACAGACTTGTTATGCTGCTGACCGATTCCCAGGCAATAAGGGATGTACTGCTGTTCCCTACAATGAAGAGTTTGGAGAAATAGAGCCCGTATTTATCGGGCTTTACAGACTTTTCGGTCTTTAGATTATGCAAATATTATGTAAAGTTTGCAGAAAGAATGGAGCATAATGTAGGGATTTGTAAAAGGACACAATGCAAAACAACTAAAATTTAAAGAGTTTTAACCAGTGTGTATGGACCACTTTCAAGTGAAGACTTGAGAGTGGTCTTTTTGCTTTTGCGGGTTAGGAGGATAATTATTTATCGGCACTAAATAGTTTTTGATGTCGATAAAATATTTTCAATGAAGATAGGGTTTGTACATAAAAATATGTTACGAGGGGATACTAGGACTGAAAAATGCAACCAATTACAAAAATCTTCCCTAATTTAGAAAGATGCATTGAGAAATACAAAAAAATATGATATTATAGGACTGAAAAATGCAACTTGTTGCAAAAATCTTCCCTAAAGGAGTGCATAGATATGGAGATTAAACGTGAGTATTATTTAGATAAACTTATAAAAAGACAAAATAATGGACTAATAAAGGTTATAACCGGTATTAGAAGATGTGGTAAATCGTATTTGTTAAATACACTCTTTTATAATTATTTGATAGAGAATGGTGTTGATAAAGATCATATTATCCGTTTTGCATTTGATTCCGCAGATGATCTTCATTTTATAGGGGAGAGTCTGATTCGGATTGAGAAAGAGAAAAGAGGCGTAAATCCGGAGTTGTTTATGGAGTATATTCGCACTCAAACATCTGGTGAAGGAAAATATTATTTGCTCTTAGATGAGGTACAGTTACTGGATTGTTTTGAATCTGTTCTGAATGGGTACTTGCGTAAGGATAATATGGATGTATATGTCACCGGAAGTAATGCAAAGTTTTTGTCCAAAGATATTATCACCGAGTTTGCAGGACGTGGTGATGAAATTCATATGTATCCATTGAGTTTCGCGGAATTCATGTCTGTATATAAGGGTGATAAGTACGAAGGGCTGTCAGAGTACATGCTTTATGGTGGAATACCGCTCGTAGTTCTACGAGAGGGAGCAAATGAGAAAGCAGCCGTTTTGCAGAATCTGTTTGTTGAAATCTATATTACAGATATATTCAAGAGAAATAGGGTAAAGAATCAAGGGGAGTTAGAGGATTTGTTGAATATTCTTTCTTCTGCAATAGGTTCACTTACTAATCCGGAGAAACTGAAAAATACATTTAAGACGGTCAAAAAATTAAGTATTACAGCAAAGACCATAAAAAAATATTTGGATTATTTTGAAGATTCTTTTTTGATAGAGTCTGCACAGAGATATGACATTAAGGGAAAGGCTTATATTGAAACGCCAAAGAAATACTACTTTTCCGATTTGGGACTTCGCAATGCACGAATAAATTTCCGACAGTTTGAGCAGACACATTCGATGGAAAATGTGATTTATAATGAGCTTCGCATGCGTGGGTATAGTGTGGATGTAGGCGTGGTGCCAATTGCAGAAAAGGACAAAGATGGAAAAGTAGTTCGAAAAGCGTTGGAAGTAGATTTTGTTTGTAATCTTGGATCTGCAAGATATTATATTCAGTCGGCTTATTCGCTTCCTGATGAAGCAAAGAGAAATCAAGAGATACGACCATTTAGGAAAATAGATGATTCTTTCAAGAAGATTGTGGTGACAAAAGATATAGTTCCAACCCACTACGATGAGAATGGAATTTTGACAGTGAACATTTATGAGTTCTTGCTTAATCCGGGAAGTATTGAAGGATAGAAATAGAAGGAAAGGTTATATGAATTTGGAGATGGTGAAGCATGGAAACGGTAAGTGATTGGTTCGCGTGGAGAGTAGAAAGTAAGATACAAAGCGTTGAAGATCGAAATGCTGATAGGTATACGGGTGTTTTAAGTTGGGAAAATAGAGATGTGTTGTATTCGTTTTTGGGAATTTACACCATTGGATTATGGGTGTTTTATCCAGATGAATTTGTAAGAAAAAATGTAATAATTCGACCTAAGGATAGACCAAAGATGAAAAAAGTATCGTTTAATTTTTTGTATGAAAAGTGTGAGAATGTAGAACACAGATATTTAAAATACAAGAGGATAAATGAACTAGATGAATTGAAAACATTTATACGAAACTATGACTTATGTGGGAATGTAATTCCAATATGGCCGGGAGGAAATATAGCGAAGGGAATGCAGTATTGCTTCGATATACCGGATATATATTTTAATCAAGAGAAGGTTTCTTTGTGGACTAAGGTGTTACAGCAAAAATACGAAACATCATTTTTGCAAGCATTAATTGATAGTATTTACGGCAAAGAAACGGAAATGTTCTTAAACGAAATGGATGAAGAAGGATATAAAAAGTTTTTAAAGCATTGTGTAAAGATAATTCGGGATAGAACGAACTTGATAGAAACTAAGGAAAAAGAACAGAGGTAAATGTGGTGTAATGAATATACAAATATTTGGAACAAAAAAGTGTAATGACACAAAGAAAGCCCAGCGTTACTTCAAGGAGCGAGGCATCAAGTTTCAATTCATCGACATGAGTGAAAAGGAAATCAGCAAAGGTGAATTCCGTAGTGTGTGCCAAGCTGTAGGCGGTATCAATGCAATGATAAATGAAGACTGCAAGGATAAGGATGCACTGGCACTTGTGAAGTATATTTCGGAGGAGCAAAAGGAAGAGAAACTTTTGGTGAATCAGCAGGTGATAAAGACACCGATTGTCAGTAATGGAAAGCTGGCGACGGTGGGGTATGCACCGGAGGTTTGGAAGGGCTGGGCATAAATTAAAATCAAAGAACAAAGGAAGTGAAATTTCATGATTATTACAATCGGTTCGAAAGTAAAGGACAAAGATGGAAAAACATATTTATTGACAGAAGAATTAGGCCATGGTGGTTTCGGATGTGTATATAAAGCCGTACGAGATAGCGATAAAGCAATATATGCAGTAAAGACGCTGTTGTATTCTTTTGCAAATGAAGAAGCAGTAAATTCGTTTAAAAATGAAATTATTCTCTCTGGAAAAATCTCTGGAGAAAATGTTATTTACTATGTTTATGCTCATGATGGTGAAGCATATCCGGAATTACCGCCATATATAATCATGGAATATGCAAATGGTGGAACATTAAAGGATAGAATTAGTCAGAGAAAAGCAAATAATGCGCCTTTTTCTAAGGAAGAGTTAATGTCCATTTATAAGCAACTTATAGATGGAATGATTGCAATAAATGCTGAATTGGTACATAGAGATATAAAGCCGGAAAATATTTTAGTTAGTAATGATGTATTAAAAATTTCTGATTTTGGCTTGGCAAAAATTGCTTCTGAATCAACAAGAACGATGTCTTTTAAGGGATATGGAACCATCCCGTATATAGCACCAGAGGCATGGAATTCAGACAAGAATACAATACAAATGGATATATATTCTATGGGTATTGTATTCTATGAATTGGCAACTTTGCAGTATCCTTATGAAATAAAAGTTAACGATGTAGAAACTTACAGAAATGCACATTTGTTTTCTCGTGTCAAAAATATATATGAACTGCAAAAGAGCGTGGGTGTAGATGTTGCATCAATTATTATGACGATGCTAGAAAAACCAACACAAAAACGATTTGCAACATGGGAGGATATTGATAAGCAATTGAAAACTACTTCCTCTGGAACATCTGAAAGCATGAATAGTGTTGTTAGCTTGGCAATAGCAAAAAAGATTCAGAACGACACAAAAGAGCAACAGAGACTAGAAGAGGAAAATCGAAAGCGAAAAGAGAAAGAAGATTTCTGTAATTTAGTAAAGAATCAATTTGAAAGCGCAGTCGTAGATTGTATAAGTAGATTTGTAGACCAGTATAATGAGCATTGTTCAAGTATGGATAAAGCTAAATTACACGATAATGCTTATCGCTCTCAAGAATTATTTCAATATCAATTGAATATTCCATCGGTGACAAATATTACGATAAAATGTAAAGTAGTTCATCCAGATTCGGAGACCAGAGAAGTGGATATGGGTGCAGCATTTGGCTATGGTTATGGGTATCAAACAAAAGAGGTAAGATATACTCCACAATATAAAAAGAAAAATATTACAGGTTGGGTTGAAATCGAAAATAGCAATGAGTATGGATTTAATCTGTGGCTTGTTCAAACAGATGGAATATATGGTGATTGGTACATACTGAGAAATAAAAATAATGGCATATATTTGACAAGTTATGAACCTATGAAAGAACCATTTGCATTTGCGGTAGATGCTTTGACGGAAGCTATAAAGGGGGTTGAGGCAATGAGTTTATATACCTCATCTGTAGAAGCATATACAGAAGAAACTTTTCTTGGTTACATAGCAGAGTTGATTCAGAAATAATTTTTATATATGGAAATAGTATATAATGAATATGTTTACAGTAGGTAACGACAGTGCTAGGCTGGTTGCCCCAAGGCGCTATTGCAGAGAAATCTGTAGCGGCGCCTTTTCTAATGCCTTGCGAGCACGGTCGTGGGTCCCTGCTGTCAACATATGAGAATTGTTTATATGACAAGTTGCAAATATTGACTAGTAGATATAAATGAATTATAATAATATGCTAGAAAAGTGTCGAAAAAAGAAGGGGTTTATTGTGAAAAGTGCAATAAAATCCAAGATAAATGATCGATATTGAGAAATATAATGTTTGGTGATGGAGGGATACTTATGAGAATAGCAAATGAATATAATCACTTGAACGCCCGTGAGTTTTTGATAGTTAATCGTGCAACACAGTACGGTGAAATAATTGATAGTATTACAGCGATAGATGCAAACCAGTATTTGAAATTAAGCTGCGATGTTAGTAAACTTGGAAAAGTGTTCTATAGCCAAACGGATATTAATCGAGCCATAAAAGATAGTTTGTATGCTACTGCATGGAGAGAACGAAGAATAGAGTATTATGTTACAGGCGATGAGAGTACGACAAGGGAAATAATAAATGTATTTGATAAAGAAGAGCAAAGACGTATGCTCGAAGATCGTGCGTTAGCGTACTATTCTACCTTTAATCAAGTTGATTTCCAGAAAGACCGTGTTGCGGTAGAAGTTCAGTTTGGGAAATATTTTAGCGTTGCGTATGATTTACATGTAAAACATACGTTTTTCTATTCGAGAAATGATATTGATGTAGGAATAGAAGTGATACCAACAAAAGCTATGGAAGAACATATGGATACTGGAGTACCTTGGTTTGAAAATGAAGTTACTAATGTTATAAGAGAAGGAAGAACCAATCCACCGGTGCCTATTTTGATATTAGGAATTGAGCCAGATAATATTTTGAGTAGTGAGCCAACTGATTTTACAGATGCGGCATTGGTTGAAATTCTGAGGAATTCCGATATTAGAAAATTGCGAGCAAAGATAAATCAAGAGCAGGCAAATGGTAATCTTAACGAAATTAAAAGAAATCGAATTGAAAAGATTAATCGATGCATGGCAATGTTGGGGGTACAGTAATGTTATTAAATGAATATAGATATGTTAATCAAAATGCTTTGGAATTTTTAAAATCACTTCCGGATTCTAGTGTTAAATTGATTATCACATCGCCACCATATAATATTGGTAAAGAATATGAAACGGTTACTTCGCTTAAACAATATTTGGAGAATATGCGCCCTATTATTGCGGAGGCAAAAAGGGTTTTGGAAGAAGACGGTAGTATATGTTGGCAGGTGGGAAATTATGTTGACGGAAAAAATAGTGAGGTATATCCGTTAGATATATATTATTACGATATTTTTAAAGAACTAGGGTTTAGATTGAGAAATCGAATAGTTTGGCATTTTGGACATGGGCTCCAGTGCGAAAAAAGGTTTTCGGGACGCTATGAGACAATTCTTTGGTTTACGAAAGGCGAAAAATATACCTTTAATTTGGATGATGTAAGAATACCGTCTAAATATCCGGGCAAAAAGTCATATAAAGGTGAAAAAAAAGGCCAATTATCAGGAAATCCTAAAGGTAAAAATCCAGAGGATGTTTGGGTCGCGACATTAGAGCGATTACATGATGATTGGGATGCAGGGATATGGAACATTCCAAATGTAAAATCGAAACATCCAGAAAAGACAGTTCATCCATGCCAGTTTCCGGTTGAATTAGTTGAACGATGCGTTTTGGCATTAACAGATGAAAATGATGTGGTATATGACCCATTTGCAGGAGTGGGGAGTACATTGGTAGCGGCGTTAAAAAACAATCGTAAAGCATATGGGACAGAGTTAATGCAAGAATATATCGATATTGGAATAGAAAGAATTGCGAACCTGCAGAACGGTATGTTGAAAACAAGACCTATTTATCAGAAGATATATGAACCTTCAGGAACTGATTCTGTGTCGAAATATCCGATAGAATGGTTGGAACTGAGGCTTAAAGAGTTAAATGAAACACAAATTTTAATGAAAAAAGAAATAAGTAGTATAAAAAAAGAAATCGATAAAAGAAGCAAAGAATAGGTTGGTAGACTATTAACAAATGTTTTATTCAAAGGAGAAACGGATGAAGATAATCTCATTTTTTAATAACAAAGGTGGAGTGGGAAAGACAACGACGTTAGTTAATATGGCTGGATATTTATCTAAACGATATGGATTTAGAGTATTGGTATTAGATTTGGATCCTCAGTCTAATTCAACACAAGCAATTCTGCCAGAGGAGAGATGGGCAGATTTTTACGGAGAGGAAGCAAAGAAGCAGACAATATTTGACTGTTTTAAGAAGATACAGATGGGATTGGGAGATTTTGTTTGTATTGATATTCCAGTAGAGGCGTGTGAAAATAATTATGGTGTTAGTTTGTTCCCGGGACATCCTAAGATGTCTATGATTGATGATGAAATGGCAAAAAGTTGGGCATCAGTTATGGCTGGAATACCCGCAGGATTAATTACTCAAAATTGGCTGAATCATGTACGCAAAGCATATGAAGATAAGTTTGATTACGTTTTTGTTGATATGGGCCCGGCGCTAGGCGCATTAAATCGTAGTGTTTTATTGAATTCAGATTATTTTATTACGCCGATGGCATCCGATATTTTTAGTTTAATAGGTATTTCTAATATTGGGGAATGGATTGCCGGATGGAAAAAATCATATGTCATGGGATTAGAAAATTTAAAAGTGAAAGAAGGGGAAGACAGATATAATGAGATAGTTGATGAATATTTGATAAATGATGATATTTCAAAGACGACTGTTTTTGCTGGCTACTCTATCCAGCAATATTCAAAGCGTAAATTTGCGAGTGGTGAGAGACCTACTAAAGCGTATGAAAAAGTAATTACGAACTTCCATGCCGAAGTTGTCAAATCGTTAGGATCGATGGCAAAATCGGGAATTACAGATGAATGCTTGAAGATAGGGGATGTGCCATATGTGTATAGTATTATTCCGTTGTCACAATTATCAAAAACACCTATATTTGATTTAACATATGCTTCGGGATTAAGAGGAAATCAAACGAGTAGCGTAGGTGAATATGTAGAGTATATGGAGCGCCTTGTAAGAGGATTTCTCAGAAACATAGGAGAAAAGTGATGGAAATATGGTCAAATAAATTGGTAGAGGAACTTGCATTTAGAAGAGCGATCATATTTTTTGGATCGGGAGTATCTGCGGTTGCAAAAAAGAAAGATGGTTCTAGCCCTGTGACTTGGGGGGAATTTATTAAAAATATAAAAACAATAGTTAGGAATGCGTCAACGGAAGAGTTACAATATATTGATGACAGATTAGATAAACAAGACTATTTATCAGCATTACAAGCTATTTGCGATAAGTGTGATTCGGGAGACTATGCCAAATATTTAAGAGATACTTATGGAAGTAGTGCGAACAATGGTTATGTCGAAAAACCTGCGCATGAAATGATTCGTAATATTGATTGTAAAATTGTTATTACAACAAATTTTGACAAGATATATGAATCGTGTTGTCCTCCAGAAGGATATGTAACGCTTTCATATGATAAGCCTAAGGCAATCATAGATAATGTTAAGTCGCCAGCTAATTTGCTTATAAAGGCGCATGGGACAATTGATGAGGTAAATGATATTATTTTTACAGCAAAGCAGTATTATGATGCACAAGAAAAGCATCCAGAGTTTTATGAAGTATTATCCTCTTTGTTTATGACGCATACAGTGTTATTTTTAGGATATAGTTTGAGTGATCCTGATATAAATCTAGTTCTTCAGTTTTTACATAAAACAGCAAGCGCATCGGCACCCCATTATCTTGCATTGCCCAAAGGAACTCCAGAACAGCGAAAAAGATTTTGGAAAGATACATATAATGTGGAGATTATTGAATATGGGGAATCACATGATGATTTTCTCCCGGCCTTAGAAAAATTGGATGAATGTGTGCAGTCTTTAAGACAAGATAGAAAAATGTCGTAAAGATAGATGCAATACATTTAATGAAACGGTTCATGGATATTTTTCCTGGGTCCTAGACTCCCCTAGTGCGCATCTCCCTGGGAGTGCGGTGTTTCTGCGCAAATTGCCAATGCAACTTTGTGCGTATCCTGTTAGAACTTTTTAAGTAGTTAGGTCAGCTGGGCTGTCTTTGGGGCAGTGTCGCTGACTTTGGCTTATTTACTGGGTTTGTGGGTGGTCAGCATCGCTGACCAGTCAATTTATAGAAATAGTTTGGTCAGTTGTACTGTCTGTATTTTGGTCAGTTCATCTGACCAATTTTTTTATGTATTTTTTTGCAATCAGCTTTTTTTGACTCCAAGAAGATAGTAGAAGCCCAGAGAAGGGTGTCGGAAAGGAGGAAGTTGATATGGCAGAAAAACAGGCAAATAAGAAATTCGTCCGCTATAAAGATGGAGCAGAACTGTATTCCCTAGGAATTTAGAATTTTATGAAGATTGCAAAGGAAGCCGGAGCAGTGCGCAAGATTCGAGGAACAGTTCTTGTGAATACAGAGAAGCTGGATGAATATATTGATTCTTTTGAAGTGAGAGCGTAAAGATTAACAGGCGAGCCTTGACTGAGGAAGTGCGTAAAAGATATAATGACAACACACAAGTCGTTGTCAAAGGAGGATATTTTATAGCACATTGGTTGAGGCTCGTTACTATTTAGAAACGAGGTGATACTATGGCAAGTGCCAGAAAAGACAAAAAAGGAAGAGCTCTTTATAAGGGCGAAAATGAACATGCAGCAGGCGGATATTATTATCAGTATATGAATCACGGAAAGAGACGGACGGTTTATGCACTATCGCTACCGGAACTCCGAAAGAAAGAAGATCAGATTAAGAAAGCAATGATGGATGGATTGGATAGTCATCTTGCGAAGACTAAGACGTTGAATGATATGTTTGATGAATATATGCGACTGAAAACGGATATAAGGGAGACAACTCGTGCCAATTATACCTACATGTATAATCATTTCGTCCGGGACAGTTTTGGAAAACGAAAAGTAGGTTCTATCAAGTATACGGATGTGAAGGAATTCTATCTATCCATCCTGCAGAACGATATGATGAAAGCGTCCACATTGGAAAGCATACATACCGTAGTCAGACCATCCATGCAGTTGGCAGTTCGTAATGATATCATTATGTAAAATCCATGCAATGATGTTATGGCAGAGATTAAACGCAGTGCTTTCTGGGAAAAGGATAAAAGACATGCTTTGACAGAGGAAGAACAGGATGCGTTTTTACAGTATCTTGCGGAGCATGAGAAAATGAGGCGTTGGTATATTGTGTTTACCGTGCTGATAGGAACCGGAATGCGTTTGGGAGAATTCAGTGGCTTACGATGGAATGATGTAGATTTTGAAGAAAACTACATTGATGTAAACCATCAGGCTGTCTATTATTCCTATGGAGACAGGAAATGCAGATGGGGAATTAGCGTTCCCAAGACAGAAAATGGAGTGCGTATCATACCGATGCTGGAACCTGTCAGAGAGGCATTGCTGGAAGAATACGAGTGGCAGAAGGAACATGGTTTTAGCAAATACAAATTGGATGGATATTCGGGATTTGTGTTTACCAATCGATTTGACAATCTCTATAACCAAGGTTGCTTGAATAAACAGATTGAACGAATCCGTCAGGCGTACAACCAAGAGGAAGAGATAAAAGCCAAGCGAGAGAAACGGCGTCCGTTATTGCTACCGCATTTTACCAATCATCAGCTGCGACATACCTTTTGTTCAAGGTTGTGTGAGCAGGATGTAAATGTGAAACTGATACAGGAAGTGATGGGACACGCAGATGTATCCACAACATTTGATATTTACGCAGAGTTTTCCGCAAAGAAGAAAAAGGAAGCGTTTAAGCTCTTGGATAATGGTAGCATTATCAAGACACAGAAGAAAGCGAAGCAAGATGATGACAATTAGCATTGTGTCAGAGGCAGCAGACTTGTGAACTTCATACTATTATGCAGAAATTATGCAAAAGGCATATACTATATGGAACCATGTGTAATCTTTAAAGAGGGACAAAACAGCGGATTTAAAACATTCACGGCGATTTGTAATCCTTTGTAAAGTGTCGGAAAGTCATCCCGACAATGAAGAGTCTTGATAAATAAACCATAGTAAACCAAAAGCTTCCCGAGTTTTTTGGGGAAGCTTTTTTGACGTTCTGCAACAGTTTTTCAAACCTTGTATTATACTCTATCAGAATCAACGTATCGAAGACGTGAGACGACGAAGAACCGGATGTATTCGCAGAAACCTCCGGCTGAACGGAGGTTTCGATTACTGACAGGTTTCCTGCACGTAGCCGTAAAAATCAAAATCCTCCTGCGTCATAAAAAGATACTGCTCGTTTCCGTCACAGTAATCCTCTGTGATGTTTTCGGTGTCGTACCAGGTGACATCTAAATATACAACGCCGTTTTCCGTATCCAGCATATTCCACGCATGGGGACCGCCCGGGGTTGTGCCGCGGCAGTACCAGCAGGAGATGCCCTCTTCGCGGCATAATCTGTAAAATGCCTGCGCATAACCGGAGCAGAGGGCTTGGCCTTTTACAAAGGCACTGTATGCCTGATAATCATACAGATAAACATCCTCCGAATGGTCGTATTCGTTTGCAGCTGCAAGGACAAATGCAAAGTAGAAACATTTTTCATAATTGGATAAGCCGGTGGGCATTTTGTCGAGAATACGGTTCACAACGGCATTACAGTAATCTACTTCGGCGCGGATGGCATCGCGGTCATCGCAGGGCTTGTTAAGCCAATCTCCCGGCATGAAATAGCAGGAGCGGTATTCGGTGCCGTCGATTTCTCCGTCGCTGTACAGAAACAATTCTGTATGATCGGTGAGTAAGGCATCCAGCGCACTCACAAACAGGTTGAATAAATCCTCGTTCGGATAGTCCTTTGCGGAAAAGCAATAATCCTCAAAGGCAGAAACCTTTGCGAGAACATGATCGTAAATTTCTTTCGAGTGTGAATCTTTCAGCGAGTCCCGCTCTTTGGGACGGGTTCCATAATCGCAATCGGAAATCAGGAGCGACTCTTCGTCAATCGTATTCAGAAGCTCTACTGCTTTGCGGATTGCGGGATCAATTCGTTCGGAGGCTTTACGCTCTGTTTCAGTGAGAAACGTTTCGTTTTCTTCAAACTCCACCGTAAACCGCTCTGGGGGAAGGGGAACGGGGGTGGCTGCGGCTGGTGTAGATTCCACAGTGTCCACAGGTGTGTCGTTCTGCGGTATTGCGGGGACTGCACAGGAAGCAAATATGAAAATGCAAAACAGGAGCAGTAAAGCGAAGAGTTTATGTGTGATTTTCATTTTCTGTTTCCCCTTTCAGTATCCACTCCGCATTATATTTTGGTCAAATCGGGTGGGGCAAAAGTGTGATATGGATATTGTATAACATAACCTGGATGGAATCAACATTAGGCTAAGAAAACATAATGTCTATATTCCGGCACATTTGCATAGGGTGAGTTGAGAAATAGGACGGTATATGCTATTCTGGAACTGTAAAATGTAAAAGCTGCGAAATGCAAGAACAGTGAAATGCAAAAGCTGCGAAATGAAAGGATAGTACATGAACAAAGACTGGTCTGATAAAAATAGGAAAATACAGATACTTCTGGGTAAGAAAGCGACCTATGAGGAAGGAATAAAGCTTTTGCTGGAGCTTCGGCAGGAGCTGTTTCAGCAGGTGACATATATGGTGAACGGTTTTCCGGCAGAAGCATTTTATCAGGCGCCCTATGTGAATGCCAAAGGGTACCACAGTAAGACGCTGGCGTATTCCATCTGGCATATTTTCAGGATTGAGGATATTGTAGCGCATTCCCTGATGCAGAAGAATGAGCAGGTTTTTTTCAGCGGTGGGTACCGGGAGAAAATCGGGGCGAAGCGGATTACGACCGGAAATGAGCTGCAGGGGGAGCAGATAGCTGATTTCTCAAAAGAGCTGAATGTGAGCGGGTTGTATAAATATGCGGAGGCGGTCATGCAGTCCACAAATGAGATCCTTCAAAATCTGGATTACGCGGAATTACATAGAAAATTCGGAGAGGCGGATAAAGAGAGATTAATCGAAACGGAATGTGTAAGCAGAGAGGAAGAAGCAAGCTGGCTCATCCCGTATTGGTGCGGAAAGAATGTTCTGGGACTTATAAAAATGCCCTTCAGCCGCCACTGGATTATGCATGTCGAAGCGATGCAACGGATTAAGAACAGATTGTGTGCGCTGGCGCGAAAGGGAGTGGATCCGGTAGCATATTGCGGATTTTCCTGTAACCATTGCTTCTTGGGGCAGTGGTGCGGGTCCTGCAGAACAGATTACAATGCTTGCTCCTTTGCCACTTGCGCCCCGGACAAGGTTTGTCCCAATGTGGCATGCTGTCGGAATAAGGATCTGGATGGCTGCTATGAATGTGAGGAGCTGGAGACCTGCGAAAAGGGCTTTTACACACCGGATAATGACGGCGCAAATGCGGCAAAGGCACAGGCAATGTTTATCAGAAAGTATGGCAAGGAGGCATTTCTGAGTGTGCACAATACGTTGCATGATGAGTTTGATTTCGCAAAGACCCAGGAAATCCTCGGGCAGGATATGTATGAAGGGCTGGAGATACTTGAGAAGTCTTTTTTGAAGTAATTTAACAGAAACCTCCGATGCCTTGACCGGTATCGGAGGTTTTTCCCCCTCTTTCATTTATGCTAAAAGTATGTTATATTTATTATGATTAGGCAAAAATCGGATACTGATACAAATGATAGAGTAGCAATGAGGGACACATGGATTATTTTAATTTAAAATTTCACAATACAACGGTGAACAGCGAGATATTTGCCGGAATAGCACAGTTCATGGCAATGTCGTATATTCTGGTGGTTTGCCCTACAGTACTTTCGCAAATCGGAATGAACTATAACGGCGTGTTTTTAGCTACGGTTTGCGTGTCCGGATTTACGACGATTGTTTCGGCTTTCTATACGAAACTTCCGCTTGCTTTGGCACCGGGGCTCGGAATGACCAGTATGTTTTTGAGCTTGGGCACAGGTGCTAATCCGTTGCACTGGACTGCGCTTCTGTTAGCTACATATGTCGCAGGCATTGTTATCTGTGGATTTGTTAAATTCGGAATCTACGATAAAATCATGGAAATAATGGACGAAGACTTCAGAAGAATGATAATGTCGGGAGTCGGGTTTGCCATATTTTTGTACGGAATCAGTACAACCGGTCTGTTGGAAAAGAAAGCCGGTTACTACGGGTTGGGGAAAATAAATGTGGTTCCGGTAGCCATTTGTGCAATAAGTATTCTGGTGATATACCTGGCAAAGCGTAGGAATAAAAAAGGATTTGTGCTGTTGGGATTACTGGTTTCCTACTGCGTCAGTATCGGTGTGAATTATTACGATGCGTATCAGCTGACGAGCGTTTCCGTTGGCGACTATTTGCGGGAGATATTTAGCTTTTCGTATGATGGACGGGAACTCAGTCAGGTTATGTTTTCCTTTCCGAATGTCATAGAGCTGTTTCAGGAAAGAGAGAGGATTATCCTGTTTATAAACGCGGTGTTCGTGTTTACAATGGGGCATTTTTTCGATGCAATCGGTACGAATACATCATCCTTTGATGCGATTAACAGTGATATAGATTCAAGAGTAAAGGATACAGTCAGCCTAAAGAGAGCCATAACCGTAGATGGCGTCGGTAACGTGGTAAGCGGACTGGTGGGCACCTCATCTGTGACCGCATATGCGGAATCACTGGTAGGTATTGTCAGCGGCGGAAAGACGGGTATAACGGCCATAACCACAGGCTGCCTGTTTTTGCTGTGCTTTTTCTTTGCCCCTTTATTTACGTCCATGGCCACTTATGTTGCCGCACCGGCGTTAATTTATGTGGGACTGTCACTTGCATTGCGCTTTAGGGAATTTGATAGAAGTAACAGGCTATCCTTTGTGTTGGGGTTGTGCATCATCACATATGTGGGGATTACGTTTAACATCGGAAACGCGGTATTGTACGGTCTGATTGCTTATACAGTCATCCGGGCTGTTGTGAAGAAACAGAAGCCGGTTGCCGGGTGGTGGATTATATTGATATTTGCAGCGGTTCATATTTTGCTGAATCTGGTTTAGGGGGTGCAGGATATGAGTTTGTTACTTGCGGTTTTCTTTGTAGCATTTGGTACGGTTTCTCTGGTGCTGGCAGTCAATAATATCATTCAGGAGGATAAGCATATTACCGGGAACTGGTATTTTCTGTTCTTGGGATTGTTTAGTTTCCTATGGGATTTGGGAATGGGCATCTTTACGCTGCAGACGACGCCTGAGGGAGCCGGATTTTGGAGGTCGTTTTATCTCGTTGGCGTCATGGGAGTCGTTGTAATGGCGGGACTGCTGGTGGGAATGTGGCTGAATATTCCGGCGGCATTTAAGCGAATGGTGGATGGCTATATTGTTTTTGGAGCACTGGTTGCGTATCCTACGTTAAGTGTTCCGGTAGCCTGCGAATTTGTGGTGACGGAATATGGTATGTCCTACATGGCAAACGGCTATTTCGGGCGGGAACTGTATAATATGTATCTGGTGGGATATCTCATATTGGTATGCTCGGAAATGGTGTATTGTCTGGTTCGCCGTTCTAAGAAAAGAGAAGTGGTTATGGCGAAAGCCTGTGTGCTTGTTTTGCTGATTATCGGCGCGGGGCTTGTGCTGGACACGTTTATGTTGGGACCTAAGCGACCTGCTTTCCCGTCCACGGCAATGTTGCAACCGCTTGCAGTTATTTTTGCGTACGCCATGTCTAAAAAGACGAAGATTAATAATATTAATATCCAGAATCTCTCAGGGTACATTTACGCGTCCGTAAACGTACCGGTACTGATTGTGGACGAAGACCGCTATCTGACAATAAATAACGCTACGGCAGTTCAGTTTTTCGATATGCCGGATGAACTTCTGAAGCATAAGAGGCTGGATGATTTGTTTGACATGTCGGAAGCTAAGCTGGAAGCCGAAGATGATACCTCTGAGACATTGGAGTGTGTATGTACGCTGAATCAGCGGATATGTAAATTGCAAATAAGCCATATTAGGGACGGCTACAATGATTTCCTGAGCGACATTATCGTTGTAAACGATATGACGGAAACCTATAAGATTATAGATGAGCTGAACGAGGCGAAGGAAGAAGCGGAAAAGGCAAACAAAGCGAAAAGTGCATTTCTTGCAAATATGAGCCATGAAATCAGAACCCCCATGAACTCTATTATCGGTATGAGTGAAATTCTGCTTCGGGAAGAACTGGAGCGGGAAACCGCAGACCGAATTATGCTGATTCATGATGCTGGGACAGGACTGCTGGGAATCATTAATGATATCTTGGATTTCTCGAAAATCGAAGCCGGGCGTTACGAAATTATTGACAACGAGTACAGCCTCGGAACGGTGGTTTCGGACGTGGCAAATATGTTTTGGGTAAGGCTGACGGGTAGTGATGTTAAGCTGGAGATACAGTGTGATAAAAATGTGCCGGATGGCTTATTCGGTGATTCCGTAAGAATAAAACAGCTGTTAATCAATATTGTGGGTAATGCCGTAAAGTTTACGAAGCAGGGATATATCAAGCTATTGGTGAGCAGTGAGTCGGTCGGTGAGAAGAAAGAAAAGATTATTTTTAAAGTGGAGGATACCGGAATTGGTATTAAGCGCGAAGATATAGGGAAATTGTTTGGCGCGTTTAATCAGGTAGATACAAAGAAAAATCACGCGGTTCAGGGAACCGGTCTGGGGCTGGCAATTTCTAAAAGGCTTTGTGAACTTATGGGTGGCTCTATTTCGGTAGACAGCGTATACGGTCAGGGGACAACCTTTACCATGAGTGTTATGCAAACGGTGATAGACAGAACCGGAGTAGACTTGGACACGGCGAAAAGGAGCCGCAGCGAGTCGCAGAAGCAGCTGTTTGATGCATCCATAATTAAAAATATCAGTGGAAAGAAAGTGCTGGTAGTGGATGACAGTGTGGTTAATCTGCATATAGCACAGAAGCTGATGGAGCCTTATGAAGTACAGGTGGATACGGCTACGGGCGGAAGAGAAGCACTTGCCAAGGTGAATGCTACGCAGTACAGTCTCATTTTTATGGACCATATGATGCCGGAAATGGACGGTGTAGAAACGGTTCAAGAGCTTAGGAAAATGGACGCAAAGTATTGTAAGGAGGTGCCGGTTGTTGCGTTGACCGCGAATGCGGTTTACGGTGCGCGGGAGGAGTTACTGACATCCGGATTTTCCGACTATATGGCGAAGCCCATTGATGTAAAGCAACTGGAGACCATTCTCTGTAAATATTTAGGTAATGGGGCACCGGAGAAAGCTTTGGAGGCAGAGCCGGATGGTGCGGCGGCACCGGAAAAAGCTTTAGAGGCAGAGTCGGATGGTGCAGCGGCACTGGAAAAAGCTTTGGAGGCAGAGGCAGATAATTCGGAGATGCCGGAAGGAATTGATGCGGATGGAGCCATGGATAAGCTGCATCTGACAAAGGATGTCTATCTGGAAATATTGCGAACCTATTGCCGCGATTTACCGACCCGGCTGGAGCGGACTGTTTCCGCAAAAGAGCGGGATGATATTAAGAACTTTGTGATAGAGGTGCATGCGGTAAAGTCCGCCAGTGCAGGTGTGGGTGCTACGGAATTGTCGGAGCTCGCGAAGAAGCTTGAGCTTGCAGGGAAAGAGGGAGACCTTGGATTTATATCTGCTAACATGCCGCAGTTTACGGAAGCCTGCGAAAAAACAATTTCGGAACTGGAAGCGTTTTTTGCGGTGGATGGGCAGGAGCAGGCAGAGAAGGAATCCGGCACACTGGAGGAGCAGTGGGTGCGTGAAATCCGCCGGGCGTGCGCGGATATGGATTCCGCAAAGGCCTCGGAAATGCTGCGGGAAATCCATCAATGGAAGTTCTCTGATGATCTGGAACGCTTTTTGAAAAAATTAGAGGATTATGTGGAACAGTACGATTATGATGAGGCAGTTGCGTTGGCCGACAAGTGGCTGACCGGAGAGGAAACGATATGAAATGCATATTAGTGGTGGATGATTCTATTACAAATCTGAAATGTGTGGAGAGCATCTTAAAGGATTCTTATAAGCTGTTTTTGGTGAAATCAGGCGAACAGGCACTGCGATACTTGGAAAACAATTCGGTGGATATGGTTCTGCTGGATGTGCTGATGCCCGAGATGGACGGTTTTCAGGTGTTTGAACAGATGCAGAAACTGGAAGAGATTAAGGACATTCCGGTAATATTTTTAACCGGGGACATGGATGCGGAAAGCGAGAAAAAAGGACTTGAGATGGGAGCGGCGGATTTTATCGAGAAGCCTATTGTTCCGGAAGTCCTGCGGAAGAGAATCGGGGAAATTCTGCACTCGGCGTGATGGGAAACGGCACGGGCAGGTTAACGTCTGTGTAAAAGTATAAAAGAAAGGAACAAACAATGAAAAAACTTAACACTCAAAAAATTTTAATGTGTTTTCTGACGTTGTTGGTGGTAGTGCTGCTTGTGGTGACCTTCAACACTCCGGGAGCACCGGCTGACCCGGAGAATTATGTGCCGAATATGTACTCCAGCATATGGGCGCTTTTGCCTCCGGTGATTGCCATCGGACTGGCATTGATTACCAAGGAGGTATACTCATCTCTGTTTGTGGGTATTTTGACCGGCGGACTTTTATATTCCAACTTTAATCTGGAGTTTATGATGAACACGATCTTTTTTCATGAAGATGGTGGCATGGTCTATAAGCTGGCGGACAGCTGGAATGTAGGTATCCTGATATTCCTTGTTGTTCTTGGTGCATTGGTTGCGCTGATGAACAAGGCAGGAGGTTCTGCCGCGTTCGGAAAGTGGGCATCTACCAAAATTAAAAACCGCGTGGGTGCACAGCTTGCAACGGTAGCTTTGGGCGTTTTGATTTTTGTGGATGACTATTTTAACTGTTTGACCGTGGGAAGCGTTATGCGCCCTGTTACGGACAAGCATAAGGTTTCCAGAGCAAAGCTGGCGTATATTATCGATGCCACGGCAGCGCCTGTGTGTATTATTGCTCCCATCAGTTCGTGGGCGGCTGCGGTTACGTCTTCCGTTCCTGAGGATGCGGGAATCAACGGCTTTACGACCTTTCTGCAGACCATTCCCTGTAACTATTATGCGCTGTTTACCATTGCGGCAATGCTGTTTTTGGTGGTGACGAAGGTGAACTTTGGTCCCATGAAGCAGCATGAAAAAAATGCAGAAAACGGGGATCTGTTTACCACTCCGGAACGCCCTTATGATGAAGCGGCGGAGGAAAAGGTAAACGGTAAGGGCAAGATTATTGATCTGGTACTGCCGGTGGTGGTGCTGATTGTAGCATGTATTTTTGCAATGCTTTACACCGGCGGATTTATGAGCGGAACCGGATTTATAGAAGCTTTTGCAAACTCCGATGCTTCCGTGGGTCTGGTGCTCGGCTCCGTGATTGCATTGGTATTCACATTCTTTTTCTATATGTTTAGAGAGGTTGTAACCTTTGATGAGTTCATGGCGTGCATTCCCGAAGGCTTTAAGGCTATGGTATCGCCTATACTGATTCTGACCTTTGCGTGGACCCTGTCCGGTGTAACCGGTCTGTTGGGGGCGGATGTATATGTGGCAGGTCTGGTAGATGGTTCGGCATCTCTGTTGCAGGGATTGCTGCCCGGTATTATCTTCCTGGTAGCATTGGGATTGGCTTTTGCAACAGGAACTTCCTGGGGAACCTTCGGTATTTTGATTCCTATTGTTTTAGGAGTATTCCCGGAGGGTAACATGATGGTTATCTCCATTGCTGCATGTCTTGCAGGTGCCGTGTGCGGTGACCATTGCTCCCCTATTTCCGATACGACCATTCTTGCGTCTGCAGGTGCAAGATGTCACCATGTGAATCATGTTTCCACACAGCTTCCCTATGCGCTGCTTGTAGCGGCGGTGTCCTTCGTGGCATACCTTATCGCGGGTCTTACGGGAAACGGTTGGATTGGACTGGTCGGCGGATTGGCAGTGCTGATTGTGGCGCTGGTCGTGGTAGCGAGGATTTCCAAGAAGGTTGTCGAGGATTGACAATCATTTATTGAAAAAGAGATAAAATTCCCATAATTTTTTCTTGCATAGTAGAACACTTACAAGTATAATATTCAGTGGGTTTTGGCGGACTAGGGCGAAAAGTACCGCTTTGGGAGGTCAATCCACAACATATTATAGTAAAAGAGGGTAAAAAAACAAATGGAGAGAAAAGTCGGTACAGTTTCCAGAGGAATTCGTGGTCCCATCATCCGTGAGGGTGATAACTTGGTGGATATCGCTGTGACGAGCGTGTTGGAAGCGGCGGAGAGTGAAGGTTTCTCCTTACGCGACCGGGATGTTATCGCACTGACGGAGTCCATTGTAGCAAGAGCTCAGGGCAACTATGCATCGGTGCAGGATATTGCGGACGATGTCAGAGCGAAGCTTGGCGGCGGAACAATCGGTGTTATTTTCCCGATTTTGTCCCGTAACCGTTTTGCTATCTGCTTAAAGGGTATTGCAATGGGTGCGAAGAAGGTTGTTTTAATGCTAAGCTACCCCAGTGACGAGGTTGGTAATGCACTTTTGACGTATGACCAGCTGGATGAAGCAGGTATCAATCCTTATAACGACGTTTTAACTCTTGAAAAATATCGTGAATTGTTCGGAGAGAATAAGCATGAGTTCACCGGAGTTGACTATGTTCAGTATTACTCCGACATTATCACGGAAGCAGGCGCAGAGGTAGAGATTATCTTTGCAAATCAGGCAAAAACCATTTTAGATTATACGGACTGCATTGTAAACTGCGATATTCATACCAGAGCAAGAACCAAGCGACTTTTGAAGGCAGCAGGCGCAAAGGCTGTTTTGGGACTGGATGATATTCTGACAGAATCCGTAAACGGAGGCGGCTATAACGTTAAGTACGGTCTGCTTGGTTCCAATAAGTCCACTGAGGACAAGATTAAGCTGTTCCCCAGAGAGTGTCAGGATTTGGTAGACGGCATTCAGGAAGAGATTTTGAAAAAGACCGGTAAGCATGTAGAAGTTATGGTTTACGGTGACGGTGCTTTTAAGGATCCTCAGGGTAAGATTTGGGAGCTGGCTGATCCGGTAGTTTCACCCGCTTTCACAAGCGGCTTGGTGGGAACTCCCAACGAGCTGAAGCTGAAGTACCTTGCAGATAACGATTTCAGCGAGTTGAGCGGTGCGGAGCTGAAGGCTGCCATCGAGAACAGTATTAAGTCTAAGGATAAGAATCTGGTTGGCAATATGGCTTCTCAGGGTACGACCCCCAGACAGCTTACCGACCTGATCGGTTCTTTGTGCGACCTTACCAGCGGTTCCGGCGATAAGGGAACCCCTATTATTCTGGTGCAGGGATACTTTGACAACCTGGCTGATGCATAAAGAATGCGTCTTTGAACGCAGACAAAAAAGGAAATCAGAGAAGACCTCCGATGCAGTGAATCGGCATCGGGGGTTTTTTGCGCCTTTTTATTTTGGTTTGCGGCGTGATTGACGAAATTATAGACCGAGTGCTAGTATAGATTTAGAAAATGCAAGCGTAGGCCGGGAATGTGGAAACATAAGAGAGCAAGGCAGAAAGCGAACAAAGGATGAAAGATAAGACAAAAACCATAAACATGACTCAAGGGAATCCTACTATTTTGCTGATTCGGTTTGCGATTCCGATGCTGCTGGGAAATATATTTCAGCAGATGTATAATCTGGTGGATTCCGTTATAGTAGGCAGATATGTAGGCTCGGATGCCTTGGCGGCGGTAGGTGCAACCTCATCGGTAACCTTCCTGTTTTTCTCTATCTGTAACGGAGTCGGCAGCGGAGGCGGTATCGTTACTGCGCAGCAGTTCGGCACGGGAAATGTGGAAAAAACGAAGAAGGCCATTGTAAATGCGGGCTATATCCTGATAGTCGGTGCGGTAATAATGGGAACCATTGCATTTCTGGCATCGGGAGCGGTGCTCCGCTTTATGGATACACCGGAAAAGATTATGGGAGATGCGGTGCTGTATATGCGGCTGCAGTGTATCGGGCTGCCGCTGGTGGCGGTTTATAACTATTCCTCCTCGATGCTTCGTGCGCTGGGGGATTCAAGGACGCCGCTGTATTTCCTGATATTTTCCAGCATTTTGAATGTGGGTCTGGATTATTTGTTTGTCTGCGGTTTTACCATGGGCGTATTTGGCGCAGCGGTTGCCACAATCATTGCGCAGGTGGTGGCGGGAGTGGGATGCCTGCTTTATGCCTTGAAAACGAACCGCTATTTTAGCTTTGAGAGAAAACATTTTAAGCCGGAAAAAGAATTTATCTGGGGTGCGGTGAGAATGGGAATTCCCCTTTCCCTGCAGTTTTCCCTGATAGCGATTTCCTGTATGGGCTTACAAAGAGTGGTAAATTCCTTCGGAGAATCGGTTATAGCGGCATTTACGGCGGTAAGCCGTGTGGAACAGCTGCTGCATCAGCCCTACGGAACACTTAGTGCAGCTCTGGCAACCTATTCCGGGCAGAATATGGGTGCAAACCGCCTTGACAGAATCAAGTTGGGATTTCGGAAAAGTATGGGGATGATGACGGTGTTCTCGCTGGTGATGCTTCCGGTAATGCAGTTTGGCGGAGAGGCAATTATCGGGCTGTTTGTGGAGGAGGCTGAAGTAATCCGTCATGGAGTGACGGCGATGCGGGTAACCAGTTGGTTTTATGTATTTCTTGGAACCATCAACATTACAAGAGGTGTGCTGAACGGTATCGGGGATGCGGCCTTTGCGCTGATAAACGGTGTGGTTGAGGTGATTGTGAGAATCATTCTCCCCATTCTGCTGACGGGAATCCCCTTGTTTGGTGTACGGGGTATCTGGTGGGCAGCCGGAATGACTTGGATGATTAGCGCCTTTTTCTGTATTCTGCGATATTTTTCGTGGAAGAGGAAGCTGAACCTGTCATAGAGAGAATCACATGTACTGAAGAAAGCAGGCAGATAAAATGCCGGAAGGAAGGTAACTTATGAAAGAAGTATTTGAAGCAATTAACAGGATTTTTTCGTTTATTACGCCCTTGTCGGATTTCCTTTGGGATTTTCCTACGAATTTTGAGTGGTATGCACGGATTCCCCTGCTGGGAAATTTTTCCTTTGCTATAATTCTGCTGTTGGGCTCGGGCATCTTTTTCAGCTTCCGATTGGGCTTTATGCAGATAACCCATTTTAAAAAGGGAATTAAGATTATGACGGAGAAGAGAAGCGTGGATGCAGGAATTTCTCCCCTTGCAGCATTTCTGCTAAGCTCCGCCATGCGTGTGGGACCGGGAAATATTATCGGTGTTACCGGAGCCATTGCGGTAGGTGGTCCGGGTGCGGTTTTCTGGATGTGGGTTTCGGCATTTTTTGGAATGGCGATTGCCTATATGGAGGGCGTTCTGGCGCAGATCTTTAAAGAGAAAAAGGAAGATGAGTTTGTGGGAGGTCTGCCCTTTTATGGCAGAAAGCTTCTTGGAAACCGTGTGTGGGTCGGCGTGTTTTTATCCCTGCTGTACATTTTATACGCGTTGTGCTGCCTGCCGGCGCAGGGCTTTAATGTAGTTTCCTCCGTGGGAAGAATGGGAGAAATTGTAACGGGTACCACGATAGCTACGGATTCGGTGGTTTACTACATAGTGGGAGCGCTTATTGTGGTGCTTACGGCAGTGGTGGCTTTCGGCGGAATTAAGAAGGTATCTAAGTGGACGGATAAGATGGTGCCGGTGATGGCGGCGCTTTATATTGTAACGGTTCTTGTTCTGATTGTTTTAAACATTCAGTCGATACCCTATTTCTTCGGTGCGGTATTCGGCGGGGCGTTTCAGCCGGAGGCAGTGTTCGGCGGTCTCTTCGGTACGGTGCTTGCCCAGGGAGTAAAGCGCGGCCTTATGTCCAATGAGGCGGGACAGGGTACCATTACCATGTCTGCAGCAGCTGCGGATGCGAAGCACCCTTGTGAGCAGGGTATACTGGCATCTATCGGTGTATTTTTGGATACCATTGTTATCTGTACCCTTTCCGGTTTCGTGGTTGTAATGGCGCACTGTTGGGACGGCCCCAACGGGGAAGCCTGGGCGGCAATGGATAAGCTGCCTAAGTTTACGGAATCTATTGCAACTTTAACGCCGGGAACTGCGGCGAATGCGGTGATTACCTTTCTGATAACGCTGTGTTTCTGCCTGTTTGCCTACACCTGTCTTCTTGGTATGATCAGCTTTTCTGAAATCGCGGCAAACCGTATCAGCAAAAGTAAGAAGTTTATCAACGGCGTGCGTATTGTAGCATTGCTTGTTGCGGCATTTGGTATTCTCTGTAACATTGCGGGACTGGAGCTGGGGAATCTTTGGGCGTTTTCAGACCTTGGTAATATTTTGATCGTGTTCTTTAATGTGCCCATTGTGTATGTGGGAGCGAAATATGTTCTGCGTGCAACGAAGCATTATAAGAAGAACGACGGTACGCCCTTTACCTCGTCTGTAATCGGACGTAAGGATTGTCAATATTGGGATGAGAAAGCCGGAAAGCCATAAGAAATTCCGGGGGAGAATACAGAGTATGTTTCGGAAAAATTTTTATTTTCAAGTAAGTGCGGCGGATGGAGCCAAAACCGCGGGAATGTCGGTGTCGGAAACAGATATGCATGTGACGGCAGAGGATTTGTATGACTTGCAAAGCGGTTACGGTTTTGTGACGGAGAAGAACCGCCCCAAGCAGAAACTTTTGCAGCTTCCGGAGCTGAACAGCGGCTTTGTTCCCATGTATTGGTATCAGGGGAAGCTGTTGACGGAAATCCGGCAGGATGAGGATGGCTGCTTTGTGGATTCAAAGGACAAGATAAAGGAACTGGCGCGGGAGGAGGGAAGTCCCTATCCGGGAGAACCCCGCCGGATTCCCCTGTGCTTTAAGGCGGATGTGCCTAAGCAGGGAAACTATCATGTGAAGATAACAATACGGGCAGATGAGGACATGGAAGATGTGCTGATATTTACCGGGCGGCGCAGGCTCGCATACCACGGTAGGATTGCTGCGGGGAAGGAGCTGCAGCTGGAGACTATGGTGAACGTTTGCGACATCATTCCCCGTGGGCAGAATAGGGTCTATGAGGACACAACTGTTGATATCACTGTGGTGGCGGACAAACCGAGACTGACACAAGTGTCAATTGTGGAAGAGACCTGTCCGACGATCTATATTGCAGGGGATTCCACAGTGACGGATCAGAGTGCAGAGTATCCCTATGCTCCCGGAACCAGTTACGCAGGCTGGGGGCAGATGCTGACGGCGTATTTGAATTGCTGCGTGGCGGTATCCAACCATGCCCACTCGGGGCTGACAACGGACAGCTTCCGAAACGGTGGTCACTATTCGGTTGTACAGAAGTATTGGAAGCCCGGGGATTACTGTTTTATTCAGTTTGCCCATAATGACCAGAAGTTAAAGGAATTGACGGCGCAGGGCGGTTATCGTGCAAACCTGCTCCGGTATATTGAGGAGTGCCGTGCCTGCGGCGTTTACCCGGTTTTGGTGACCCCTCTTGCAAGGAATTCCTGGAAGGGTGACGGAACCTATAATGATTTTTTGCAGGAGTATGCAGATGAAGTGAAACGGGTAGGGCAGGAAACGGATGTGCCTGTGTTGGATTTACACGGACGAAGCAAGGCATTTATTATGCGTAAGGGACTGGAGGCGGCAAAGGCGTTCCTGTTTCCGGAGGATTTTACCCACAGCAACGACTACGGAGCATACATAATGGCAGGCTTTGTGGCCGGAGAAATGTACTTTGTATGCGGGCAGCATGAAAATCGGGCATACCGTTCGTTGGCGGCGTGTGTAGAGGAACGCTTCGATGAATGGAGGAGTTGTGCAGAGATTGTGCTTCCGGTGAAGCCTGCTCTTTATGAATCGGTCGAAAACCCCGGCGCGGACGGGCTGCTGTTTTCGGAAATCGATGAATTAGACGAAAAAGCAGACCGTGCGGCGGTAATTCATATGCTGGTAAAGACAGCAAAGTATTTTCCCACCAATGTGTACAACGACATGTATGAGGACATCGTAGGGCATGAATGGTACGCGGGAGCGGTGGAGACGGCTTGCCAAAACGGAATGATTCTGCCGGAGCTGGTAGAGAACGGATGTCTTTTCCCGGAGAGAGAAGTGACGTTGGAAGAACTGCTGGTGTTGGCCATGAATGTTTATGCGAGCCGTAAGGGTTTGCCGAAGCGGGAGCCCTGTACATATGACTGCTGTTGTGCAGATTACGCGCGGGACTATATCCGCGCGGCGTACAATCTTGGTTTGCTCGCTGCGGAGGGCAGTGAGGATTTGCACCGTACGGTTTCCAGAGGAGAGGTCGTAGAACTGTGCAGGGCAATGCGCATTTAGAGTATAAAATGTAAACAAAACCTTACCAAAAAACCGCTGTTTTCGACGAATGGCGGTTTTTTATGACAAAAAAACGGGGACAAGGTGTGAAATGTGCAACTGTAAGTTGCAAAAAAAGAAGAGCAAAGTTGCTTGAAAGGGGACATATAAGTTGCTATAATGAGCACAAAGTATAATGGTATGCAATAGAATAAAGGAGAACGCATATGACAATCGGCCAGAAAATCATACAGTTGAGAAATGCAGCCGATATTTCCCAAGAGCAGTTATCGGAGATGCTGGGAGTATCCAGACAGTCCGTATCAAAATGGGAGATGGACCAGGCACTGCCGCAGATTGATAAGGTGCTGCAGCTTGCGGAAATCTTTAGTGTATCTACGGATGAGCTGCTGTTAGATAAAATCGAAATTAACAGAAGACCTGCGAGTGAGCCGAAAACAAATAAATATTTCGGAACGGACGGCTTCCGCGGAGAGGCAAATGTAACGCTGACCTCTATGCAGGCGTATCGTGTGGGAAGATTTCTCGGATGGTACTATTCTTCTAAGTTGTCCGGATGCACGAAGGCAGGATATCGCCCCCGCATCGTCATCGGTAAGGATACCCGCCGTTCCAGTTATATGCTGGAATATTCCATTGTTGCGGGAATTACGGCAAGTGGTGCGGATGCTTATATGCTCCATGTGATTACAACTCCCGGAGTTTCCTATGTAACCCGCAAGGATGAGTTTGACTGCGGTATCATGATTACCGCGTCCCACAACCCTTATTATGATAACGGTATTAAGGTAATTAACGCTTACGGCGAAAAGCTGGATGATGAGACCACGGCACTGATTGAGGCTTATATTGACGGGGATTTGAAGACCCTCGGTGTCACCGGAGACGATCTGCCCCTGGCGCAGAAGTCCAGACTGGGCTGTATCCATGACTATTCTGCGGGAAGAAACCGCTACATCGGTTACTTGATTTCGCTGGCATCCAATTCCTACAAGAAGCTGAAAATCGGACTGGATTGTGCCAACGGAGCTTCCTGGAATATTGCAAATGCGGTGTTCAGCGCATTGGGAGCCCAGACCTATGTTATCGGCGACGAGCCGGACGGCATGAATGTAAACGAGAACTGCGGCTCTACCCACATCGATAAACTGAAAAAGCTGGTGCGCGAGAAGCATCTGGATTTAGGATTTGCTTTTGACGGCGATGCAGACCGCTGTATTGCAGTGGATGAGAACGGTAATGAGGTGGACGGAGACGCCATGATTTATATTCTCGGTAAGAGAATGAAGATGCGCGGAACCCTGAATGATAATACGGTGGTAACAACCATCATGTCTAACAGCGGATTTGTGGCAAGTCTGGAGGAAATCGGCATCCGCTGTGTACAGACAAAGGTGGGAGACCGATTTGTGTACGAGTGTATGCAGAATAATAACTATGCCATCGGCGGAGAACAGTCCGGACATATTATTCTGAAAAAGTATGCCACCACCGGCGACGGAATCCTGACGGCGATTATGATAGCAGAGGAAATCTGCGATTCCAAGACCTCCCTTGCAAAGCTGGCGGAACCCATAAAGCTCTATCCTCAGTATCTGCAAAACGTGCGGGTAAAGGATAAGGCGGCTGTACTGGCTGACAAGGCGGTTCTGAAGGCGAAGGAGGAGGCTGAAGCGCTGATTGCAGGAAAGGGAAGAGTACTTCTGCGGGAGAGCGGAACCGAGCCGGTAATCCGAGTGATGACAGAATGTGAAGCACAGGAAAAATGTGTGGAATATGCAGAAATGATAGTGAAGGCAATTACAGAAGGAGGACACTGCATTGAATAAGCTGGTAAAGACAAAAGAGCTGTATGCATCCCAGCCGGAATATATTGCTCCGCTGTTTGAGGAGAGCGAGTATCCGTGGGAAATTCTGCCTAAGATTAAGGGCTATATTTTGGACTTGATTGAGAAGGGCATTCCGGGTTATACCTTGATTGCCGACGGAGTTCTTGTGGGAGAAAATGTAAAGATTTACCCTACGGCAACCATTGAGGCACCTGCTATTATCGGTTCCGGTACGGAGGTACGCCCCGGTGCATTTATCCGTGGCAGTGTTCTTACGGGAGAGGGCTGCGTTATCGGTAACTCTTCGGAGCTGAAGAATTGTGTACTGCTTGATAAGGTACAGATTCCCCACTATAATTACATCGGAGATTCCGTTTTGGGTAACAAGGCACATACCGGTGCGGGTACCATCTGCTCTAACTTAAAGTCCGACGGCAAAGCGGTTGTTGTACACGGCGAGGTGGATTATGAGACCGGACTTCGGAAAATCGGCGGGATTCTGGCAGACGGCGCGGATGTAGGCTGCGGCTCCGTTATCAATCCCGGTACGGTAATCGGTAAGAATACCTCTGTTTACCCTCTGACGGCTTTGCGTGGCGTGTATCCCGCGGATTGTATTGTGAAGGATACCAAGACGGTTGTAAAGCGCGTGTAGGTGTCGCCGGTGTGGCGGACGGTAGAAAATGGTGGTAGCAATCGAGACGCCGGGCGAAAAGGTATATTGCCGGAAACGGATATGTGAAAACGTAACGAAATGGCTGAGATGAAGAAATAAAATAAATCATATAACACAAGGAGAAAAATTATGAATTTTATCGAAGTAAAGAGCTATGACGAATTAAGCTGCAAGGCAGCGGCAATGATTTGTGCGCAGGT
The DNA here is from genome assembly GCA_045546495.1 of Acetatifactor sp. GTDB lineage: Bacteria > Bacillota > Clostridia > Lachnospirales > Lachnospiraceae > Acetatifactor. The sequence goes on from JAZQCX010000138.1 coordinate 36,075, forward strand.
AGTATTGAAGCCGGACAGCGTACTTGGTCTGGCAACCGGTTCCTCCCCTCTTGGCACCTATGCTAAGATTGCGGAGAAGTGCGCAAAGGGTGAGGTTGACTTTTCTAAGGTTTCTTCCATCAATCTGGATGAGTATGTGGGACTGGACGGAAGTAACGACCAGAGCTATCGCTACTTTATGAATACCAATCTGTTTGAAAAGATTAACATTGATGTAACCAAGACAAACGTTCCCAACGGCTGCGCAGCAGACCTTGAGAAGGAATGTGAGGCGTATGATGCGCTGATTGCACAGTCCGGCGGTATCGACTTACAGCTTCTGGGCATCGGTCTTGACGGACATATCGGTTTTAATGAGCCGGATACTTATTTTGAAAAGGCAACTCATGTGGTAGAGCTTGATCCTTCTACCATCGAGGCAAATGCCCGTTTCTTCGCATCCGAAGCAGATGTGCCCCGGAAAGCGGTTACCATGGGCATGGGCGGTATCATGAGTGCAAAGAAGGTACTTTTGATTGCAAACGGCAAGAATAAGAGAGAAATCGTGGAGAAGGCGTTCTTTGGCCCCATTACTCCTGCGGTTCCTGCATCCATTCTGCAGTTGCACCCCGATTTGACTGTAATTTACAGCGAAAACTAAAACAAGGAATGAAATAATACAAAGTTGCAAATGATGAGGTTGACCTGATTGCTCCGGGTCAACCTCTTTGTTTTGCGGAATTGTATCAAAATGAGGGGAAGAAAGGGATTGAGTGAGATGTGCATGCACAGGGAAAGCCCGCAAACGGCGGTATTCGATTTGCAGAAAGGACAGATATGTGCGGAATTATAGGATTTTGTGGTTATCTTGATGCGAAAGAGGAGCTTGTAAAGGGACTTGAGGAATTGGAATACAGAGGCTATGACAGTGCGGGAATCGCCTGTTTTACCGACAGCGGAATCAAGACAGTGAAGTCTGTGGGCAAGGTGGAGGCTCTTAGAAACAAATTGCCGGCGGATATGGACTCCGGCTGCGGTATCGGACATACGAGATGGGCTACTCATGGAGGTGTGTCGGAGATAAACGCCCATCCTCACAGCTATGGAAACATAACGCTGATTCATAACGGTATTATTGAGAATTATCATGAACTTGCCGCGGAACTTGCCGAAACGGGGAGGATACCGAAGTCCGGAACCGATACGGAAATTGCGGCAATGCTGTTGGATTCCCTCTACACGGGAGATGTAACGGAAGCGATTCGGGGTGCGGCGGAGCGGCTTACGGGAGCGTACGCCTTTTGTATATTGTTTGCGGACAGGAGGGATACCATTTACTGCATCCGAAAGGGAAGCCCGCTGGTGTGTTGTGCCTCTGAGGAGGGAAATGTGGTGGCATCGGATATGGTTGCACTGCTTCGCTATTCTAAGGAATATTTTGTGTTGCCGGAATATCAGGTAGCAGAGGTGACGAAGAAAGGTATTGCTGTAACTGACCTGGAGGGAAATCCGGTAAGTCCGGTGATGCTGGGAGTGCACTGGGATATGTCAGCGGCTCAGAAGGGTGGATTTAAGCATTATATGTTGAAGGAAATCCATGAGCAGCCGGAAGCGATTCGCAGGACAATTACTCCGCGAATCAGAGCAGGGGAATATCTTTTGCCTGATTTTACGGAGGACGGAATCCCGGATGAACTGTTTTTACAAACGGACAGGGTAGTGATTGTTGCCTGCGGAACGGCCATGCATGCGGGAATGTTGGGACGGATTTTGATGGAGCGGCTGCTTCGGATTCCGGTGAGTGTGGAGATTGCGTCAGAGTTTCGCTATGCAGAGCCGATTTTGGATAAAGGGGTGCTGGTGATTGCGGTTTCCCAATCGGGAGAGACGGCAGATACTTTGGCGGCGTTGCGACTTGCGAAGAAAAAAGGAGCAAAGACGCTTGCGATTGTCAATGTAAAAGGTTCTGCCCTTGCAAGGGAATCCGATTATGTATTTTATACCCATGCGGGACCGGAAATTGCAGTGGCCAGCACCAAAGCCTATACAGCGCAGCTGACGGCTTTCTATTTGCTGGCGTTCCGATTTGCTTACAGCAGGGGAGCGCTGTCAGCGGAGCAGATGTCGGGATATCTGGAGGGACTGCAGGCAGTCAGCGGACGGATCGAAGAGGTATTGGGACAAAAAGACAGGATAAAGGAGCTTAGTAAGCGGCTGACGCCGGCGAAGGACTTGTTTTTTATCGGTAGAGGGATCGATTATGCATTGGCATGCGAGGGCTCCATTAAATTAAAGGAAATCACCTACATTCATTCCGAAAGCTACGCGGCGGGAGAATTGAAGCATGGAACGTTGTCGCTGATTACGGGCGGGGTTCCCGTAATTGCACTGGCAACCCGGAAAGAGACGTTCCCTAAGATGCTGTCCAATGTAAAGGAGGTAAGGGCGAGAGGTGCTATGGTGATTTTGATTACGGAGGAGGAAATGAAAGGTCTGACGGAGAAAGAAATATGCGATGAGTGTCTTACGATTCCGGCGGGTGAAGAGTTGTTTGCGCCCTTTCCGGCAGCGGTTATTTTACAGCTTTTGGCGTATTACACTTCCGTTTACCGCGGATTGGACGTAGATCAGCCCAGAAATCTTGCAAAGTCCGTTACGGTAGAATAAATTTAAAATAAAACGTGTGTTGATATGCCGCCGTTTTGTGTTATAATAAAGTTGGATTTTATACAATGGGAGAAGAAGTATGAAGATTGCGATTGTGGATGATGCGGCGGCTGAACGCGTACGACTTCGTGCGGACTTGGTGCGTGAATTGAAGGAACGTGAAATTTGTGCTGAGATAGAGGAATTTGAAAGCGGGGAAGAATTTTTGGAAGTATTTTCTCCCGGCGTCTTTTCTGTCGTTTTTCTGGACATTTTCATGAAGGAGCTAACCGGAATAGAAGTGGGAGAACGGCTTTATGAAAAGGATTCCAAATGCCGCATTATTTTTTTGACCAGCAGCGAGGAGTATATGCTGGAAAGCTATCGTGTGAGGGCAACTTACTATCTGGTTAAGCCTTATGAGCTGCAGCGATTGCAGCAGGCACTGGATTTTTGCTTCCCGAGGGAAAGTGAAGACGAATTGTTAAAGGTGCGATTGAAAGAAGGCACCTTGACGATTCCGAAGCGGGAAATTTTGTATGTTGCGGCGAAAGGCCGTTATTCCCAAATTCACACCGAAGAACAGATTATTGACAGTAAGAGTACTTTCTCGGATGTGGTGCATATGCTTGCGGGAGACAGCCGTTTCTTCTGTTGCTATAAGGGCGTCCTTGTGAATTTTGCAAAGGTGGCGGCGCAACGGGATAATGACTTTATTATGATGGACGGCCAGGTAGTGCCTATCAGTAAGCGTGTGAAAACAGAAGCTCTCGGAATGTACCATGATTTTCTGTTTCTGAGTATGCGGAATGATAAATAGTATAGAAGTGTGAAACATGCCGATGCGGGAGAAAATGTCCTGTATCGGCATGTTTTTTAAGGTTTTTCTACAAAAAAATTAGAAATAGAAAAATTGACTTGAGTTAAAAAAACGCGTAAAATCAAGTGGAAAGACGAAAAATCAATACCTCTTTGGGGGTATTTACAAAAATGCTGTCGGAAAATATAATGGGCTATATCAGGCATACATAGACGTTCTGTTCCGAAGCGCGAAAGAGGTGAATCATTTGAAAATCAGATACTTACCCAGCGAAGACAGGCAGGCGCTTCGACAACTCAGACATACTGAGGACCGGGAGGAGATGGCAGAGGTATTGGCAGCCTTTCTCCAACGACCCTACAGTGTACAGGCTATATGGGAGTATCGGAAGTGGTTTCTGATGATGACTCCGGAGGAGTTGCGGAAGAGACCGATTCTTGCCAGCGGAGTGATGCAGATTTATGTTTTGAACGGTGATTTGCAAAAAGCGTTGGAGCTGCTTGAATATATGCCGAAGGATGCGGATTACTATTTCTTTTCCAGATTGACGATGCCTGAAGCCAGCGGACACGAGTGGAAGCAGGTTCTGGCAGAAATGAAGCAGTGCGGTTTGACGCCCTTTCCCAGAATGTTAGTTACAGCGGGGAGACCCAGTTTGCTAAACGGTGTATGGGACTTTACGAGGTATGCGGATGCGCTGTTGGCTGACAGGAGTCGGATACGGGATTTGATCGCGGAAATGTACGGAGAGAAGGCGAACAGTATTTGTGAGCTTGCGTACGCTGAGGCGCTATACTACCGGAACAGATGTTATGAGTCTCTGGTTGTGATTGTAGGGTTAATTCCGTTTTTAAAGGAAAAGCAGGATATGCAGCTTTTGTTTGTTGCATTGGCTTTCCAGATATATATCATGGTGCAGAACGGTCAGACGACATCAACGGTTCCGCTGATTGAGGGGCTGCGGAAGCAGATGGGTGATGTGCAGACAGAGGAGTATATGCCTAATATCGATGCGCTGGAAGCGTGGTGTGCCATGTACGATGGGGATTACAGGAGAGTGGCGAAATGGGTGCGTGAGGGAGCACCTAACGAGTATGCTGAATTTTGCATGCTGGACCTGTACCGTTATATGATAAAAATGCGAGCGTACATTATACAGGGGAAGTATTTTGCAGTTACTGCTCTTGCGATGAAACTCCGGCCGTTGCTGGAGGAGGGGGGACGAAAGATGGATTTATGCGAGTTGCATATGATATGGGCAATGAGCGATTTTGCCGGTGGCAGAAGAGAAGAAGCCTTTGAACATCTGGAGAAGTCGCTGGAGCTTTCGGAGGCAAATGGGTATGACAGGTTGTTGGCTGATGAGGGAAAGCGGGTAAACGACTTGCTGAAGGCATACCGGGAAGAGATGGGAAGCAGCCCTTATGTGGCGCGGATTGCAGATTTGGCTGAAAAGTCAGAGGCGCTGTACCCGAGGTATTTAAAGAACCAGTTGCCTGAAAAGCCGGCATTGACAAGTACGGAGCTGCGTATTTTGCGCCTGCTTCAGTATAACTACACCAACGCACAAATTTCTGACGAGTTGGGAATTGCGCTGGAGACTGCAAAAAAGCACTGCAAAAACATTTTCGCCAAGCTGGAAGTGAAGAACAGGCAGCAGGCAGTGATGCGGGCTGTGGAATACGGTATACTGAAAGATTTTAAGTGGGGAGAAATCCCGATAATATAGGGCGGCTGCTACGTGAGGCAGGACGCGTGAAGAACGAATATTTCTACTGTTCGAGGGGATAAATATAAAACGAAAAAAGAGCAATGACACAAAAAGGGGGTAGTCATTGCTCTTTTTCGTTGCCATGCTTTGGCGCCCCGTCGCCATGCTCCGGCGCCCCGCTGTCTCGGTTTGGACGCCCTGCCGCCTCGGTTCGGACACCCTGCCGCCATGTTCCGGCGCCCCGCCGCCACAGTTCCGGTGCCCCACTGTCTCGGTTTGGACGCCCTGCCGCCTCGGTTCGGGCACCGCGCCGCCTCGGTTCGGACACCGCGCCGCCCACGGAATTCTCAGGACCACCATCCACGGGAACGCGGGGCTTCGCATCTGTTTTACTAACAGGGCGGGGGGAGAGCGGTGAAAGTGACGGGTCGCGTGAGAGTCGACATCCATGTCTCCGCTCACGCTGGCGCAAACATCGTGTTTGCGCCACCCTGTAATACATCGCCCTGTAAGTAAAAAGACGATGCTTTCGCAGCGTTCCCGTGGAT
>JAZQCX010000139.1:0-5384 GCA_045546495.1 Acetatifactor sp.
CATTTATTTCTTTTTGTATTCAAACAAGCGATACAGCTTTCTTGAGAAACTGCCTGCATAAAGCTTGGCAAAAACGAATCTTTCAAATCCTCTTAGCTCGTCTATGTATTTTTTAGGTATCATTGTATGTTCTTTTACAAAAGTAAGCTCTCCGTTTTGATAAGTCTGCGGATTATCTATGCCATAAACCTCGGTTACACCTACGTCATTTATAGGGTTTCTTCGCTTTGACATTTTTGCCGCAAAAGAAGTATAGCAATCCACCAAAAGCATAAGGTTTTCGAAATGAGTACACAGACTATCTGCCAAATTTCGCATTTCATCAACAGTCAGGTACATACTCACGCCTTCCATAACAACAATGGCATATTGGGTTTCCTTAATGCTTGAGAGCCACTTGCCTTCTCTTGCGTCGCCTGCAATCATTTTGTAGTTATCTGATTCGGTATAGTATCGTTTTCTTTCTTCAATAACTTCTGAAAAATCCATGTCGTACCACTTATGATTTTCAGCTCCGACTCTTATGACGCGGCTATCCATTCCGCAACCGATATGAATGACCACCGCATTCGGAGCATCCGCCATTTGTTGCTTTAACCATTCGTCAAATACGGCAGAGCGAACCCCCATATAGTATGCAAGCCACTTCGATTTAGATTTTCCATTAAGTGAAAAACCTTCCGTTTCCCAAATTTCTTCGGTTTTTTTATCATCAAGAAATAATCCCTTTTTACTTACATACGACTTACCATATAAAGGGATGTATAATGTTTTATTTACGCTATTCATATATTCACCACCAATTTCAAAGTTTCTGTTGATTTCAATCTTTCTGAAAGTAGCACCTTCTCTACCACCGGTGGTGTTGCTTCGCCGTGGTGCGGCTCGTTAGAAGAGTACTCCAATCAGGTACTGGTAGATTTCCTGATTCTTCTTCTGCCAGTTGTCGCAGATGGAAGCGGCCATGGCTTCGTCCGGCACGGAGAGGGTAATGTCTATAAGGTTAATACCCCTGTCCTTTGCCACAAGGTGTGCCTCGTATTCTCCGGAGGTGGACTTGTAATAGTCCCCGAGAACGGACACCTCGTTACGCAGTGTAAACTCATTTTCCCGAAAGAAGGTATTGATTTCCTGCTTGATGGCATCGCTGATGCGGTTTTGAAAGAAATTCAGGGTTTCCTTTCCGGCTTCCGTGATGGACAGGTGTGTGCGGTTGCGGATGGTTTCCGAAGAAATCAGATTTGCATCCGTCAGCTCGTTGATGACCTGCTGCAGGGTGAGGAAATTTGTGTAGTCCTTTCCAAGTATGAAGTCGCTGACCTGCGCCGTTGTCATGGGAAACGTAACGCGGTTTAGCATATATAAAACAATCAGCTTATATAGGGTCAAGGGGTCCTGTAACATAATTTCACCTTTCCGATTGCGTGGCAATCCATTGTTTTCCCTGATAAGAATTTCGTTCCCGCATCATGCGGTGCAGGGAGTTTAACACGTCTCGTTTGTCGCAGCTCCAAAGAGGAGCAATCAACAGCTTTTTCGGACCGTCCCCGGTGACTCTGTGAACCACAATTTCGGGGGACAGATTTTCCAGACAGGCAATCAATAAGTCCAGATATTCGTATTTGCCAAGAACATCAAACTCGTTCTTTTCGTAGCAGTCTGCCAAATCCGTGTTTTGTAACACATGAAGCAGCTGCAGCTTGATTCCGAAGATGTTCCGGCAGTTTAGGTATTGTATGGTCTCCAACATATCGGCGGCAGTCTCATCCGGAAGCCCCAGAATAACATGAACGATTACCGGGATGTCCAGCGAATTTAAATCTTGCACAGCTGTTTCAAAGCAGGAGAGTGAATAGCCCCGACGAATATACGTTGCAGTGTTCTCGTGTATAGTCTGTAATCCCAGCTCTACCCAGATAAACTTGTCCGGGAATTGTTGCTTTAACTCGGACAAAAGGGATAGAGCCTCCCTGGGCAGGCAGTCCGGCCTGGTGGCGATGGAAATACCGCAGACGTCAGGCTGCTGTAAAGTGCTTGTAAAAACCCTGCGCAGATAAGAAACAGGCGCGTAAGTGTTGGTATAAGCTTGAAAATAAGCGATAATGCAAGGCGTTTCGGTGTCCGGAAGCTTGTGAGAAATCAGGCGGACGCCTGCGGAAAGCTGTTCCGCAATATCGGTACCGACAGTATCTACGGCAAACTCGCCGCTTCCTCCGGCGCTACAGAAGATACAGCCCCGAGTACCCAGCGTACCGTCCCGGTTAGGACAGGTCATATGGGCATTCAGGGCTACCTTATAGCACTTATGTTGTAGAGTTTCCTTACACCAGGCATCCAGAGAGTAATAGGGCTTGCCCTGCCAATTTGTACGCCGCATTACTGAATATGAGACTTTACAGCCTCAGCAACCAGTTCGGCAACCTTGGGGTTAAATGCCTCCGGCATAATGTTGTCTTCGTTTAGCTCGTCCTCGGGAACCAGTCCGGCAATGGCTTCTGCGGCTGCCAGTTTCATTTCCTCGGTAATCTGAGTGGCGCGTCCCTCCAGAGCACCCTTGAAGATGCCGGGGAAAGCAACTACGTTGTTTACCTGATTGGGGAAATCGCTTCTGCCGGTTCCTACAACCTTTGCGCCCGCGGCCTTTGCAACATCGGGCATAATTTCGGGAACGGGGTTCGCCATGGCAAAGAGAATAGCATCCTCATTCATGGAAGAAACCATTTCCGGTGTTACGATATTGGGAGCGGAAACGCCCACAAAAATATCAGCACCTTTCATTGCGTCCGCAAGGGTTCCGGTTTCGTTATTCGGGTTCGTAGTCTCGGTCATGCGCTGCTGCATCCAGTTTAAGCCCTCGGTGGACTTAGAAAGGATACCTACCTTATCGCACATAACAATGTTGTTAAACCCGTAGGTTAAAAGCAGCTTTGTAATGGCTACACCGGCACTGCCCGCACCGTTTACTACGATTTTACAGTTTTCCTTCTTCTTGCCCACTACCTTTAAAGCGTTGATGATACCGGCAAGCACGACGATTGCAGTACCGTGCTGATCATCATGAAATACAGGGATATTTAAAGTGGCTTTCAGCCGTTCTTCGATTTCAAAGCAACGGGGAGCACTGATGTCCTCCAGATTGATGCCGCCGAAGCCCGGAGCAAGCCAGGTAACGGCCTTGATGATTTCCTCGGTATCCTGTGTGTCGAGACAGATGGGAACCGCATTGACTCCGCCGAATTCCTTAAACAGTACAGCTTTCCCCTCCATTACGGGCATAGCGGCGTGGGGGCCGATATTACCGAGTCCCAGAACCGCGCTTCCGTCGGAAACAACTGCAACTGTGTTAGCCTTCATGGTATATTGGTAGGCAGCCTCCGGGTTTTCGGCAATGACCTTACAGGGCTCTGCTACACCGGGAGTATAGGCGATTGCAAGGTCCTCGCGGGACTTTACGGGGGTTTTGGATACGGTTTCCAGCTTGCCGTTCCATTCTTTATGCATCATAAGTGCTTTTTCAGCGGTTGTCATGACGATACCTCTCTTTATTTCAGTGATTAACATTATCTGTATCATATAATAGTTTTTACCCGTTCGCAAGTTATTTTCTTTGTGAAAAATAGGACTTTCTATTTTGGCAATTATGTATTATAATGTACCCGTAAATAGTGCGTCAGTTATGTGAACGCAAATCATGAAAGCATATCGAACGTTATTCGTATTTAAGAACCCCCATCTTTTATGATAAAAGATTTTATGCAAAATTTGCCACAAAGGATTTGCGTTGAAAACAACGCTTTATTCAGCTAAATTAGGAGGAGTTTATGAGAGAAAAGTATGAGTCATTGGCATTGATGCAGTTAAAGGAACTTGCAAAGGTGCGTGGGATTAAGGGGACATCGACGATGAAAAAATCAGAGCTGGTAGAGGCAATGCTGGCAGAGGATGAGAGACAGAAGAAGTCGGAGAGCAAAACAGCCCCGGTACAGGCTTCTGCGGAAAAACCTGCGCAGGAACGCCCCGCGGCGGCTGAAGGAGCACCGGCGCGCCCGACCCGTATGAATGATGCCTATGATGAGAAAACTTATCCCAAGGAGCTGGACAGCGGGGAGGAGGCAAGCGGTATTTTAGAGGTTATGCCGGACGGCTATGGCTTTATCCGGTGCGAGAATTTCCTGCCCGGTGAGAATGATGTTTACGTTGCACCCAGCCAGATTCGCCGCTTCGGGCTGAAGACCGGTGATATTTTACGGGGAAATAAGAGGGTAAAAACACAGCAGGAAAAATTCAGCGCATTGCTGTTTATCCGCAGCATTAACGGCTATTCCGTGGAGGAGGCGTCCAGACGAGGCTCCTTTGAGGATATGACGCCCATTTTCCCTGATGAGCGTATAAAACTGGAGGCACCCGGCAGCAGTGTAGCCATGCGTGTAATGGACTTGGTCAGCCCTGTGGGCAAGGGACAGAGAGGTATGATTGTATCTCCCCCCAAGGCAGGTAAAACCACCCTGTTAAAGCAAGTGGCAAAGTCCATCCTTCGTACGAACCCTGACATGCATATGCTGATTTTGCTAATTGATGAGCGCCCCGAGGAAGTAACCGATATTAAGGAAGCCATTATCGGTAAGAACGTTGAAGTTATTTATTCCACCTTTGATGAATTGCCGGAGCACCATAAGCGTGTATCCGAGATGGCAATCGAGCGTGCAAAGCGCCTTGTAGAACATAAGCAGGATGTTGTGATTCTTTTGGACTCCATTACGAGACTGGCAAGAGCCTACAATCTGGTAGTGCCTGCCAGCGGCAGAACCTTGTCCGGCGGCCTTGATCCGGCAGCGCTTCATATGCCAAAGAGATTTTTCGGTGCTGCGAGAAACATGCGGGAGGGCGGTAGCCTAACCATTCTTGCCACGGCGCTTGTAGATACCGGAAGTAAGATGGATGACGTGGTTTACGAGGAGTTCAAGGGAACCGGTAATATGGAAATGATTCTGGACAGAAAGCTGTCCGAAAAAAGAATTTTCCCTGCCATCGACCTTGCAAAGTCCGGTACCAGAAGGGAAGATTTGCTGCTGTCTGAGGATGAACTGGAAGCAATCAATATTATGCGTAAAGCCCTAAACGGCATGAAAGCAGATGAAGCGGCAGACCGTATTCTGGATATGTTTGCAAGAACCAGAAACAATGTGGAACTTGTAAATACTGTAAAAAAGATGAAATTTATTTAAAATAGTACTTGCAATGAACACTCTTACGTGATACAATAATCACGCTGTTTGTGGTGGCATAAGCAGTGCGGATGAGAACAAAATTAACTTAATTAACATAGAGAGGTGAAAAAGATGAAAGAAGGAATCCATCCCGAGTATTATCAGGCAACAGTTACC
>JAZQCX010000140.1:0-13086 GCA_045546495.1 Acetatifactor sp.
TACCCTATAATGTGGTAGGTGGTACAAACTTCTATTCCAGATTGGAAATTAAGGATATTTTGGCATATTTGAAGACTATCGACAACGGTAGGGATGAGGTGGCAATCAGACGAATTATCAATGTGCCGAAAAGAGGAATCGGCGGTGTGACGCTGGATAAGCTGGAGGATTATGCCCAGATGCGAGATATCGGGCTTTATGATGCCATGGAGCTTTCGGATGAGATTATGAGCATCGGTAAGGCAGCGGTAAAAATCAGGGGCTTTGTGCAGCTGATTCAAGGCTTTCGCAGGGCGTCCGCAGAGCTTACCGTGGCGGAACTGATTCGGAAAATTGTGGAAGATATCGGCTACGCAGAATATTTACAGAATAATGACGATGAAACCGCAGAAGACAGAATGGCAAATGTGGATGAACTTCTGGCAAAGGCGGTGAATTATCAGGAGACTCATGAGGAGCCGAATCTTACAGGATTTTTGGAAGAGGTTGCGCTGGTTGCGGAGATTGATAACGTCAGCGAGGAAGATGACAGAGTGCTGCTTCTGACTCTGCATTCCGCAAAAGGATTGGAGTTCCCTAACGTATATCTGGCGGGAATGGAGGACGGACTTTTCCCCGGATATATGTCCATTGCGTCGGACGACCCTTCGGATCTGGAGGAGGAGAGAAGACTGGCGTATGTGGGAATCACCCGTGCCATGAACGAGCTGACATTGACTTACGCAAGAATGCGTATGACCCGGGGCGAGACCCAGTATAATCCGGTAAGCCGGTTTGTTCGGGAGGTGCCGGGAGAATTGATGGATAACACGGTTCCGGTAGCAAAACGCACTTTGGAAGAGCGGAATATGTTGGAGGATATGTTTGGATTTGACAGCAGAGGGAAATTTGGCGGACAGGAGAGCAGGAGCGGATTCGGCGGTGCGAACGCAGGAAACAGTGGTTTCGACGGTGCCCGGGGAGGCGGCTACGACTTCCGTCCCAAGGCAGTGCTTCGACCGAAGGTGACGGCGAAGGCGGATAAGCCCTTTATTGCACAGGGAATCGGCAGTCTGAACCAGCTTGCGGGAATTTCCAAGGGAGCATATACCCAACTGAGCGGAGAACTTGATTACGGTGTGGGGGACAGGGTATCTCATATAAAGTATGGTGAGGGAACTGTCTTAAATATTCAGAAAGAGCCGCGGGATTATAAGGTAACGGTAGAATTTGACAAGGCCGGGCAAAAAATTATGTACGCATCTTTCGCGAAACTGAAAAGATTGTAGTAATTTTTTGAGTTATGTGGTATACTTATCAAAACAATAGCTAAAAACTATTGTTTTGACGACAGAATACAATAAAGCAGGAGGTATCCTATGAATAAGATTGAAGATTTGGTGAGTGCTGCAAAGCTGGGAGCAATTCTCGGAAAGAAAGAACCCCCTAAGAAAAAATGTAATGTTTTGGTATGGGTTCTGGCAATCATCGGTATCGTAGCTGCTGTTGCAGCGATTGCTTATGCGGTATACCGTTATTTTACGCCTGATTGTCTGGAGGAGTTTGAGGACGAATTCGAGGATGAATTCGAGGATGAGGATTCCGATGAGGATGAAGACTTTTTCGTAGATGAGGGAGATAACTAAATCCATGAAAAAGGGACAGGTGCTGGAAGCAACCGTTGAGCGGGTGGATTTTCCCAACAAGGGAGTTGCTTCTACCGATGAGGGGACTGTGATTGTAAAAAACAGTCTGCCCGGACAGAAGGTTAGAATCAGTGTTAATAAAGTAAGGAAAGGGAAGGCAGAGGGTCGTCTGTTAGAGGTGGTTGAGAAATCGCCGTTGGAAACAGGGACCCCGTGTTCCCATTTTGGCGTTTGTGGCGGTTGTACCTACCTTTCTTTGCCTTATGAGGAGCAGCTGCGCATCAAGGAGCAACAGGTAAGACAGCTGCTGGACGGTGTGATGAGCAGGCAGGAAGAGCCTTGGAAATGGGAAGGTATCAAGGGTAGTCCGGTGGCGTACGGCTATCGGAATAAGATGGAGTTTTCCTTCGGTGATGAGAGAAAGGATGGACCGCTTGCTCTCGGTATGCACAAGAGAGGCAGTTTTTATGATGTTGTAACGGTGGATGACTGCCGGATAGTGGATGAAGATTATCGGCTGATTTTGCAGACTGTATTGGCATATTTTTCCGAAAGGGGAATATCTTACTACCATAAGTTGAGGCAGGAAGGATATCTGCGTCATCTGCTTGTGCGTAAGGCATCCCGTACGGGGGAAATTCTGGTAGCACTGGTAACCACTTCACAGGCAGAGACGATATTGCAGGGAACTGTATCGGACCGTGCTACGAGCGGCAATGAAGAGACTGTGCCGGAGGAACTGCGAAGGGAACAGGCTTCGGTGTCGGAAGAAAAATTGCTTGCAGGCTTTCTGGATGTACTACTCAGACTGAAAGATAACGGTAAGTTACGGGGGAGCTATGCAGGTATTTTACATATCGTGAATGATTCCCTTTCGGACGTGGTACAGAGTGACGTAACAAAGGTTTTATACGGCAAGGAATATTTCTACGAGGAGCTTCTGGGGCTTCGGTTTAAGATATCCACCTTTTCCTTTTTCCAGACCAACTCATACAGTGCAGAGGTACTGTATGAAACGGCGCGGGAATATGCCGGAGATGAATCGGAGGAAGCAGAGGCAGGTGCGTCCAAGGGTCTGGGCAAAGTGCCCGGTGAGGAAGCAACGGCGGATGATAAGGCTACGGATAAGGTGATTTACGATTTGTACAGCGGAACGGGAACCATCGCGCAGCTGATGGCTCCGGTGGCGAAGAAGGTAATTGGGGTTGAAATTGTGGAGGAGGCTGTGGAAGCGGCGAAGAAAAATGCCGAGGAGAACGGTCTTTCCAATTGTGAATTTATTGCAGGAGATGTATTAAAGGTACTGGATAGCATTGAGGAGAAACCGGATATGATTATTCTGGACCCGCCCAGGGACGGAATTCATCCGAAAGCACTACCTAAGATTATCCGATACGGTGTAAAGCACATTGTCTATATTTCCTGTAAGCCTACCAGTCTGGTGCGTGATTTGGAAACTTTTCTGGATTGCGGATACAGAGTGGAAAAATGTGTGGCAGTGGACCAGTTTCCGTGGACCGCAAATGTGGAGGTTGTAGCGAAACTGGTATTGAAATAGCAGGTAAGAGAGTATTGATGGAAGGGGTAATGCAAAAGATGAAACAGGAAACGATGCTGCTGACGGAAGAAACCATGCGGCAGATGCAGGAAAAGTTCATTGAGAGCATTAAAGCAAACTATCTGGCGATTTATGAGGTGGACCTGGTTAAGGAGACTTTCTATGCATGGAAGTCAAACGAGGGGTATTTTGAGGTTCGCCAAAGTGTAAATTTGCGGGATGTACTCAGTATCTATGAAAGAAAGTATGTGAAGGTAGAATTCAGGAAGCAGTATCGTAAAATTTTTAACATCAAAAATATGGTGTCGGTATTCCGCTCGGGGGAGAAGGATATTACCGAGGAGTTTATGATGCTTGTGCCGGGAGAAGAATATCACTGGGTACGTCAGCAGGTACAGCTGTTGGATGCGACGGAGGATTCTCTGAAGCTGATGATTTATTTAAAGGATATTCATCAGCGGAGAATGCTGGAAGTAAATCAGCAGTATATGCAGATGGAAGCGACGCAGCTTCTGGGTGCGGTTATGGACTCTTATGAGCTGTTGATTTCGGCGAATCTGAAAGCAAACACATATAACACGATTAATTATGAGCGTTTCCATAGCCATTGTGCGCCGGAAAGGGGAAGCTATGATGAATTGGTGGCGATTAATGCGTTTACCATTCCATCACCGTACAAGGAGCAGTTTCTGGAAAAGTTTTCCCGTGGAAATCTGTTGGATGCTTACGCCAAGGGAACAAAATCCGTTTATCTGGAGCATTTGCAGATGGGAGACGACGGTAAGGAGCATTGGACGGCAAGTCATGTGATGCTGACGGAGGACCCGTATAATGATGACATTAACGCGTTGGTTCTTGCCCGCTGCATAGATGATATAAAGGAAAAAGAGGCAAAGAGTAAACAGCTTTTGCAGGAGGCGGTGGAATACGCAGAGAAGGCGAGCAACGCAAAGACAGATTTCCTCTCTCGTATGAGCCATGATATCAGAACTCCCATGAACGCCATAATCGGTATGACGGCAATTGCATCTACCCAGCTTCAGTATCCGGATAAGATAGAGGAATGTCTGAAGAAAATTAATGCGTCCTCAAAATATCTGTTAAGTCTGATTAACGACATTCTGGATTTGTCCCGCATCGAGAGCGGTAAGCTGACCATAGCGGAGAGCGCCTTTGATTTGCGCGAAATGTTAAACGATATTTGTACCATAACCGGGGTACAGATGGAAAGTAAGAAGCAGAGACTGCGCGTAAATATTGCAGATGGTTTAGGCAGCCTGTATCTGGGTGATGAGCTGAGAGTGCGCCAAATTCTTATGAATCTGTTGAGTAATGCCCATAAGTATACCCCCTCCGGTGGTGAGATTTCTCTGTCGGTTGATATTATTGACGAGAGAGGAGATGTGCAGATTCTGGCTATGGCGGTACGGGATAACGGTATCGGCATTTCCGAAAGCTTTATGAAAAAGCTGTTCCTGGCTTTTGAGCAGGATACCATGCAGGAGGGCAGGAAAGGCTCCGGTTTGGGTCTTGCCATCGCAAAGAATCTTGCAAACCTCATGGACGGAACAATCGATGTTTGGAGTAAGCAGGGTGAGGGCAGTTGCTTTACCTTGAGAGTCCCGCTGAAGGTTCTTGCGTCAGAACAGGAGCAGTTGTCCGCAGAAGAGGGCAGCCTCGAGACGGAAGAAGCTGTTGAAAAGCCACAGGAGGGAATTGTCTTTAACGGCGAACATGTATTGCTGGTAGAGGATAATGAACTGAATATGGAAATTGCATCCCTGCTGCTTGGAATGAAGAAGCTGGACATTGATATGGCAGTGAACGGAAAAGAAGCAGTTGAAAAATATGCGGCATCCGAGCCTTTCTATTACTCAGCGGTTTTGATGGATGTACAGATGCCCGTTATGAACGGCTATGAGGCCACAAGGCAGATTCGTGCCATGAAGCGTCAGGATGCGGAATGTGTGCCTATTTATGCCATGACGGCAAATGCTTTTTCAAGTGACGTTATGGAGGCACTGGAGTGCGGTATGAATGCCCATGTGGCAAAGCCCTTGGATTTTGATAAGATTGCAAATATGTTGAAAAAGGATATGGAGTGGTTCTCCGAGCAGAAAGGTTAGATTTATGTTGAAGCGTTTTTATCCTGATCATGAGACAGACACTGCCTACGGTCTGGACTATGAGGGGTTGTATCAGAAAGGTTATCGAGGCATCATCTTTGATGTGGACAATACTCTGGTACCTCATGGTGCGCCCGCAGACGATAGGGCAATCGCCCTGTTTGCGCGTCTTCACGGATTAGGGTACGGAACGCTTCTTCTTTCTAATAACAAAGAACCCCGCGTGAAATCCTTTAGTGAGCAGGTCGCAAGCAAATATATTTTTAAGGCGGGTAAGCCCGGTAAGTCAGGCTATGAAAAGGCAATGGAACGCCTCGGAACCACGCCGGAGAATACATTGTTTGTGGGTGACCAGCTCTTTACGGATGTCTGGGGAGCAAAAAGAGTGGGAATTGAAACTTATCTGGTGAAGCCGATTCATCCTAAGGAGGAAATCCAAATCGTCCTGAAGCGGAAGCTGGAGCGGATTGTATTATATTTTTACCACAGAAGGGAAAAGAAATGAACATTAACGGATATACCCGCATCTGCGGTCTGATTGGAAATCCGGTAGAGCATACCATGTCGCCTGCTATTCACAATACGCTGGCACAGGAACTGGGAGAAAATCTGGTATACGTTCCCTTTCATGTTCCTACGGGATATGTAAAGGAGGCTGTAGAGGGGGCCTATGCCCTGAATCTTTTGGGATGTAATGTAACCGTTCCCTATAAAAGTGAGGTGCTTCCGTATCTGAAGGAAACGGATGAACTTGCAGCAAGAATCGGAGCGGTGAATACATTGGTTCGCACGGAGGGCGGCTTTAAAGGGTACAATACGGATATGCCGGGACTGTACCGGGCTATGTGTGAGGACGGCGTGAATATAGAGAATGAGAAGGTACTACTGCTGGGTGCCGGCGGAGTGGCAAGGGCGGTAGCGATGCTGCTTGCGGATAAGGGAGCAAAGCAGATACTGATTCTCAACAGAACAGCTGAAAATGCGGAGAAGATTGCGGCAGAAGTCAATCTTTACGTTGGCAGGGAGCTTGTGAAAGTATTGCCCTTGGACGGCTACAAGAGTCTTCCGGAGGGGGAAAAATATCTGGCGATACAGGCGACCAACGTAGGTATGTATCCCAACGTAGGGCAGGTACTGATTGCGGAAGAAGATTTCTATAACAGGGTGCATACGGGATATGATTTGATTTTTAATCCCGCCGAGACCGGCTTTATGAAGCTTGTACAACAAAGCGGCGGCAGGGCATATAACGGCTTAAAAATGCTTTTGTATCAGGGCATTATTGCTTACGAGCTTTGGACGGGAGCGGAGATTTCCGCGGAATTGGCCGATAAGGCATACACTCAGATGAAGAAAGCGATGAACATTTCATGAAACAGAGAGACAGCGTGATTTTAATCGGCTTTATGGGAAGCGGGAAGACAACGGTGGGCAGAAAGCTTTCTTATCGGCTGCGGATGCCCGTGGAGGATACGGACAAGCTGATTGAACAACGTGAAAATAAGAAGATAAGCGATATTTTTGCGAAAGAGGGGGAGGAAGCCTTCCGCCGTAAGGAGACGGAGCTGCTTTCGGAGCTTGTGAAAAAGGGTCAGAGACGTGTTTATTCCGTTGGCGGCGGCACTCCGGTTCGGGAGGAAAATCGTGCGTTATTGCGCTCCTTGGGAAAGGTTGTCTATTTAAGAATCACCCCGGAGACGGTGTATGAACGCTTAAAGGGAGATACCACACGCCCCCTTTTACAGTGTGAAAATCCGCTTCAAAGAATCCGGGAGCTGATGGAAAGCAGACGGGAAGCATACGAGTCCTGCGCGGATGTGATTATAGATGTGGACAAGCTGAGCATGGAGGAAATTTTAAAACAAATAAGCAGGGAGACTGATAAAATGAAGCTTCTGGTAATTAACGGCCCCAATTTAAACTTTCTGGGAATCCGGGAAAAGAGCGTTTACGGTACACAGAATTACGATTACCTTTTGGAAATGATTGCAAAAAAAGCAGAAGAGACGGGGAATGAGATTGAGGTATTCCAGAGTAACCACGAGGGTGCCATCATCGATCGGCTTCAGGATGCGTATTTTGACGGAACACAGGGGATTTTGATTAACCCAGGAGCGTTCACCCATTACAGCTATGCCATTCGGGATGCTCTTGCAAGCATCACCGTACCTAAGGTGGAAATTCATATTTCCGATATCACCAAACGGGAAGAGTTCCGTAAGGTTTCCGTTACGGCACCTGTGTGTGATAAACAGATTTACGGACAGGGACTGGACGGTTATCTGCAGGCCATTGATTTTGTGTGCGAGAAAAACTTTTTGTGATAAAATTTTACAAAAGTAGTTGAAATAAGTGTGGTTTTATATTAAACTTAGAAAGAATTATTTTGTGAGGAAAATTAGGAGGAATATAAAATGATTTCTGCAGGTGATTTCAGAAATGGTATTACCATCGAGTACGATAACAATGTGTACCAGATTATTGAATTCCAGCACGTTAAGCCTGGAAAGGGTGCAGCTTTCGTTAGAACAAAGCTGAAGAACATCAAGAGTGGCGGTGTGATTGAGAAGACCTTCCGTCCCACTGAGAAGTGCCCTCAGGCGCGTATTGATAGAAAAGATATGCAGTATCTGTATCAGGATGGAGAGCTTTTCTACTTCATGGATACAGAGAATTATGAGCAGATTGCTCTGAATCAGGATACCATCGGTGATGCAATGAAGTTCGTTAAGGAGAACGAGATGTGTAAGGTATGCTCCCACAACGGCAGCGTATTCTCTGTTGAGCCTCCTTTGTTCGTCGAACTTCAGATTACCGAGACCGAGCCCGGCTTCAAGGGTGACACCGCTACCGGTGCTTCCAAGCCCGCAATCGTAGAGACCGGTGCGCAGGTTTCCGTTCCTTTGTTCGTAAATCAGGGCGATGTTATCAAGATTGATACCAGAACCGGCGAGTATCTGTCTCGTGTATAAGCGAAACGGCATATCATAGTTATCATGACTTGTAAGGCAATAGCACATGGGTGTTGTTGCCTTTCTTTTTTTCTGAAAACCGTCTTTTTACTTCGGCGGAATTTGCGCTGTAGTACGCCGGAGTCTTCTTTTATCATATCTTTAACAGCGTAGAAAGAGGAAAATATGGAATTAAAAGAATTCGCCAGAAAAGTATGTTGTGCCATGGAAAAGGAATTTTGCGGAGAATGTCGGGTGGAGCTTAGGGAAGTGCCTAAAAATAACGGTGTAGTACTTCACGGGATGCTGATTGTATCGAAGGAAAGAAATGTGATACCTACGATTTATTTGGATACTTTTTGGGAAGCCTATGAGGGAGGAATGACCTTTGCGGAGGTGGTGAGAAGGCTTATGGAGATATATCGTAAGGAGACCTGCCGTAAAAATATTGATATGGACTTCTTTAAAGATTTTGGGAGAGTAAAGGACAGAATCTGCTATCGGCTCGTAGGGAAGCATGCCAATAAAGCCTTGCTGACGGAGGTCCCTCACATTGACTATCTGGATCTTGCGGTTTGTTTTTTCTATGCGTATCAGGGACCGGAATTGGGAGAGGGGACGATTCTGATTCATAATTCTCACATGGAGCTTTGGGGAACAAATACCTTGGAGCTTCTTCAACTGGCAGAAAAAAATACGCCGAGACTGTTTCCGTCACGGGTTTTTTACATGGAAGAAATGTTGGATGACCTGTTGCGGGAAGCCGGTACGGAGGAACGGATTGCAGCAGGAGAGTGCAGGGTGTTTTTGGAAAATATTCCCATGAAGGTACTGAGCAACGAACGAAAAAATCAGGGGGCTACATGTCTGTTGTATGATGGTGTTTTAGAGCATCAGGCAGTGCAGTACGGCGGAAGCTTTTATATTTTGCCCAGCTCCATTCATGAAATAATTATGTTGCCGGATAGCGGTGCGGAGTCGGCAGAGATGCTGCGAATGATGATACATGATGTAAACCGTACCCAGGTATCGCCCGAAGAGGTACTTTCCGACAGCCTGTATTATTATGATGCGGGAACGAAAAAAATGAAAATTGTTTCCTGAAAAAACACGAAATTCAAGGTAGACATAACGACTTTTTTATGATATTATAGTCAGGGTGATGTAATAAATTTGTAACAATTTGCATCCGTAGTCTAATGGATAGAACGAAGGCCTCCGACGCCTTTAATGCAGGTTCGATTCCTGTCGGATGCATTTTACATCACCCTGTACTGTAACAAAGGAGATTGCGGGAAGTCGATTTCGACTTCCTTGTATTTTGGAAAGGTGTTTTTATGCAGAACGAAAAATGGATGAAAATTCGCGATTTTCTCGTCAAGCATTGTAAGATTGTATTTCCCGTGGTGTTGATTGCTCTGGTGGCTGTAACGGTGGTTGCGGCGCTTGGTGCAAGAAAGGGCGGTGACAACGGAACCGCAAGCAGTACGCCTGAAAGCTCAGTTGCGTTAGAGAGCAGTTCAGGCTCCGCAGAGCCGGTGCAGGAGGATGTCCCGCTGGTTCCCAACGAGAATCAGGAATTGTATACCTTGATTGCGACCTATTATAATGCCATGGCAGAGGGAGATACGGAAACTGTTCTCTCCGTATGCAATGAGTACGCTGAAAATGAACTCTTACGTTTGAGCGAAAGAGCAAAATATCTGGAGTATTATCCTATTCTTGAGATTTACACAAAGCCCGGCCTAGAGGAAGGCTCTACGGTGGCTTATGTTTACTACAAGCTCGTATTTATGAACCATGAGGAAGAGGTTCCCGGCTTTCAGGCGTGGTATGTATGTACCGATGAGAATGGTAAGCTGTATCTGAATACAGGCGAGCTTTCTGCGGAAGTGAACGACTATATTACGTTGGTAAGCACTCAGGCTGACGTTGTGGAGCTCTATAACCGTGTAAATGTGGAATATAATGAGATAGTAACGGCTCATCCTGAGCTTCTGACCTATATGCAGGAGCTTTCTACGCAGGTAAATGCTGCAGTGGGAACTACTCTTGCAAACCAGAATGCCTCTAAAGAGGAAGGTGCCGGTGAAGGAAACGGAACCTCTGAAGGGGGAGACGGTGAAGGACAGTCCGGAGAGGGCCAGTCCGGCGGACAGGGTGAAACAACTACGGAGGGTCCCAAGTATGCAACTGCCACCACTACCGTTAATGTAAGAAGCTCGGACAGTGAGAATGCGGATAAGCTGGGTAAGGTATCCGGCGGAAGCCGTGTTGAGGTGCAGGAGGTTCGTGTCAACGGTTGGACCAAGATTGTTTACGAGGGGAAGGACGGCTATATTAAGTCCGATTATCTCCAGATGGCGGAGAGTGCCGAAGGTCAGGAGGTTATCGGAACCGTTACCGCTACTACGAACATTAATATCCGTTCGGCTGCGGATCAGTCCTCGGAAAGATTGGGTGTACTGCTGGGCGGGGAGAGTCTTGATCTGTTGGGCGAGGAGAACGGCTGGTGTAAGGTAAAGTACGACGGCCAGATTGCTTACGTGAAGTCGGACTATGTGACAAAGTAGACGTTTGCGTTCTGCAGAAGCAAGTATATTTCCGGTTAAAACAGGAATAGAATAATGAAATGTGGAAAGCCTTTTACATGAATGTGTAGAAGGCTTTTTTATATTGTAGAAGGGCTCCTGTGGATAGAAAACCTGCGGGGGCGGAAAGGCATAGGGACGGATATGACAACGCAGGAAGCAACGGTATATAGAGAAATTCAAAGAAATGCAGAGATGGGGATGAAGGCGATTGATGCTTTGGCAGATGTGGTGAGGGATGATGCCTTATCCTTTCAAATGTCAAGACAGTCCGTCAAGTATGGTGAACTGTTTCAGGAAGCGGCCAAAAGGCTTGTGGCGGAAAAGGAAGAGAGTTATCGAAGTAATGTGATGTCGGATGCTATGCTGCGGGCGGGAATTCGATATAATACCATTTTAAATACAAGTACAAGTCATCTTGCGGAGCTGATGATTCGGGGGACAACGAACGGAATCGTGGAAATGGAGAAAACACTGCGTCATAACGAGGGGGCGGGAGCCCGGGCTGTGGAACTGGCGAAGCAGTTGATTTCCGTGGAAGAAAAAAATATGCAGAGATTGATGCAATATTTGTAAAAAACTATTGTGAAATTAGAATCCTTGGTTTATAATAGCATTTGGAATTTGAAATGTATACAAGTATCCAAAATAAACCTAAGGAGGACATGAAGATGTCATATGTTGATGAAGTGTTGGAGCAGGTAATTGCTAAGAACCCCGCTCAGCCCGAGTTCCATCAGGCAGTAAAGGAGGTTCTTGAGTCTTTGCGCGTGGTAATCGAGGCAAATGAGGAGGCATACCGTAAGGATGCGCTTCTTGAGAGATTAGTTACTCCCGAGAGACAGATTCTGTTCCGTGTACCGTGGGTAGACGATAAGGGACAGGTACAGGTAAACAACGGTTTCCGTGTACAGTATAATTCCGCAATCGGCCCTTACAAGGGAGGTATCAGACTTCATCCTTCCGTAAATATCGGTATCATTAAGTTTCTTGGATTTGAGCAGATTTTTAAGAATTCCCTGACCGGACTTCCCATCGGCGGCGGTAAGGGCGGTTCCGACTTTGACCCTAAGGGTAAGTCTGACAGAGAGGTTATGGCATTCTGCCAGAGCTTCATTACGGAACTTTACAAGTACATCGGCGCTGATACGGATGTTCCTGCAGGAGACATCGGAACCGGTGCAAGAGAAATCGGTTATATGTACGGACAGTACAAGAGACTGACCGGACTGTATGAGGGTGTACTGACCGGTAAAGGTTTAAGCTACGGTGGTTCCCTTGCAAGAAAAGAAGCAACCGGCTACGGTTTGTTGTATCTGACCGCAGAGATGCTGAAGTGTAACAATTCCGATATTGCAGGCAAGACAGTAGCAGTATCCGGCGCAGGTAACGTTGCAATTTATGCAATCCAGAAGGCACAGCAGCTGGGAGCAAAGGTTGTAACCTGTTCTGATTCTACCGGTTGGATTTACGATTCCGAGGGTATTGATGTAGCGTTGCTTCAGGAAGTAAAGGAAGTAAAGCGTGCAAGATTGTCCGAGTATGCGGCTGCAAGACCCAGTGCAGTATATCATGATAAGGCTGCAGAGGGTACCAACCAGTGGTCTGTTAAGGTTGACGTTGCACTTCCCTGTGCAACCCAGAACGAGCTGAATCTGGAGGATGCAAAGACTCTGGTAGCAAACGGCGTAATGGCTGTTGCAGAGGGCGCAAACATGCCTACCACCATGGAAGCTACTGAGTACTTCCAGAAGAACGGCGTTCTGTTCTGCCCCGGTAAGGCATCTAACGCAGGCGGTGTAGCAACCTCTGCACTGGAGATGAGCCAGAACAGCGAGAGACTTTCTTGGACCTTCGAAGAGGTTGACGCAAAGCTTCAGACGATCATGGTAAATATCTTCCATAATTTGGACAACGCAGCAAAGAAGTACGGCATGGACGGCAACTATGTTGCAGGTGCAAATATCGCAGGCTTCTTAAAGGTAGCAGAGGCTATGACAGCACAGGGAATTGTGTAAGGCAAAAAGTTACAAAATGGCGATATAAAAATTGTATATAATGAATGAAAAAAGTGCTTCGTAAAGGAATTTACGGAGCACTTTTTCGTATCTAATATTTTACATTGCATTAATAGATAAATAAATTCTTAATGTAACTGAGTGATGATATTTTGTAGATCGGTTGTGTGATGGTTGAAATCAAATAAACGAATAGATATGATATGTACAGGAGGTG
>JAZQCX010000141.1:0-7895 GCA_045546495.1 Acetatifactor sp.
CCACTGCATTCTCATAAAGCTGCTTGTCCAGCTTGGTATGAATACCCTCCGGCATTGAATCTACTCTTTTTTCCAGTCCCGCCATCCGAATACAATTTCTTACCCGCTGTTCCTCCGCTGCCTCTCCGATTTTTCCCGTTAACGTTTCTGCAACAGAAAAGAAGGCTGCCTTGGAATCCTGAAACACCGGTGCAAAAAGTCGGTAATAGTCCTGCCATGTAAAGGAATCCGCCGGAACACCATTCAGGTATATCCTGCCTTTTGTAGGTCTGTACAAGCCACACAGCAGCTTTACCAAAGTGGTTTTTCCCGCACCGTTTAACCCCACCAGCGCGACAGCCTCCTCGCTATGAATTGTAAAAGAGATATCTCGGATGGTATCCTCCTCTGCGCCCTCATACCGGAAAGATACGTGCTCAAATGTAATCTCCGGCGCATGCATCAGATGCGGTTCTATCGGCTCCTTTTTTTCCACGGAGCCGCATTTCTCCGAGCCTGCACGCTCCGGCAGTTCAAGATATCTTCGGATATCGCAGATTCTGAGACTCAGTTCATGCAGCTTACCAAGGCAATCCAATATGTTTCCAAAGAAAGACGCAAAAGACGAAATCGCCGCAAAATACAATACGAACCGATCCACCGTCAACGCTCCGTCAACAGCCATTTTTATCAGCAGCGCATACGCCAGACCATCCCGCAACAAAATCAAAACAAGCGACACAAGGCTTACTCCGAACCTGCGAATTGACTCTGCCGCATCCCGCTCATCCAATTCCGCCGTAAGGGAACGAAAGGTCTTCCGGAACCAGTCGCTCATACTGTAAATCCGAATATCCTTGACCGCTGAAAATTGGGCGGTTTTATCTGCCACATAATGAATCTTCTTCTCAATTTCCATGTATTTCTCATAATATTTCTGTTTCCACCTGTTGTAGCATCTTGTCACAAACAGGTTCACCACCGGCCCCACCATTATCACCGGAAGCAACCATGGGTTCACACCCGCCAACAGACCGCCGAACAGTAAATAGGATAATCCGTTTTCCAATAAAGAAAAAGCCGTAACGGATATGTCGCAAATCGGCTGGACACCACCCCACATTTCCGTCGCCCGCATAGCGCGGTTTCCCAAATCCCGAGTTTCCTTTTTCTCATACAACTCATAGAAACAGGTCAGCGATTTTTTCCGAATCAGCATCGCAATCCGACGCCGGAACAAATCCTTTTCTCCCCCTTCAAACCGAACCAGGACATCCTTAGCAATCATCAAAAACAGTACCGCCAGAGACAGTCCCCCCAGCGTCAACGCAATTTCCCGTACTCCCCTTCCGGCAGTAGCCGCCTTTACCACAAGCGCAGGAACGTACACATTCCAGCAGCTGATACCGATTGACAACGGAACCGCCAACGCCACTACCCAAAACGACCACACTGCATATTTAAACTGCATCCGAAATATCCAGCAGCAATTACTCCATACCGAAAAATGCGGTTTCTCTCTCTTTTTCATAGAACTCCCTCCTTTCCCAGACAGAATAACACAAAAATCCGGGCAAAAAAAATTCGTGCACGAATTGTATTTTTCAGTGCACGAATTGCATTTTATTTCAGTGCAGGTACCAAAAACTCCGAGGTAAATGCTCCCTCCTCACTATTATACTTGCACCACCCTCCATGCTTTTCAATAATCGCTTCCGCTCGGTGCAGACCGAAACCATGCACTCCTTTTTTTTGCGAGGCAAACAACGTACCCGCTTTCTTTTTCTTTTCTCCCGCAGAATTTAACATGGAAAAATACAGCATATTTCCCTTGATTGTCATATAGATACGAATAAACCGCTGACCCGCAAGTCCGCTGCAGGCCTCGATTGCATTCTCCAGCAGATTACCCACAATGATACTCAGTTCCACATCACTAAGCATAAGTCCGTCCGGTACATTTGCCTTGACTGTAACCTCAATTCCCGCCGCCTTTGCCTGTGCTATTTTTGCGGATAATATAGCGTCCAAAGCAACATTTCCCGTTTTCAAAAGAACATCCACATCTCTCAGTTGCTCATCCAACTGCTCAATGTATTGCAGAGCACGTTCTGTCTCCCCTGCTTCCAGATGCCCTTTCAACGTCTGCAGATGGTGATGAAAGTCATGCTTATACCCTCGCATTTCCGCATGTATACTCCGCACCTCATTCAAATGCTGTTTCGATTGCTCTGTCTGATACTCCGTCAGCTTTAAGTACGTTTTCTTTCTCATATTGTTCCTCAATTACGCTCAATAAAAGCGCTGTTTATGGCATCATATTTTCCTCTTGCCAAAGGTATCTCCGTTTCGTCATCCAGTCGCACCTGGGTGCGGGATATTCGCGTAATGTGCTTTAGGGAAACCAGATAAGAACGATGGGTACGGTAAAAATCCTTACTAAGCTTCGCCTCAAACGCGGAAAAACTCTCTTTGATTCTGTACTCGCGGTCTCTTGTATGAATTACAACATAGTGCAGAAGCGCTTCCACATACAAAATATCCTTCTCATAAAGTTTCACCGTCTCTCCATCACTTGTAATTACCAGCGACAGTGGCTCTACCGCCAGTCTCTCTGCCGCTCTGGAAAGAACCCCTTTCAGCTTTTCTTCTGCAACCGGCTTTACCAGATAATGCAGCGCATCCACCTCATAGCCTTCTCCCGCGAATTCAAAATGCGAAGTAATAAACACAATTTCCGCCCGACTGTCCTCCCGCCGGATTTGCTTTGCAAGCTCTATCCCTGTAATCCCTTGCATTTCCACATCCAGCAAGAGGATATCATAATCCTTTTCCTCCTCGTACTCACATAAAAAAGCCTCCGCAGAGGAAAAGAAACGCATATCACACATATGCCCGGCGCATGCGCTCCACTTCTCCACCAATCGCCTTATGGATTCCAGCTGAAACTTTTCATCATCGCAGATTCCGATTTTTAATTTCATTCCCCGCTCCATTCAGTGTCCGTTATCTTTTCCGTTCAATCCATTATTCGGTCACCCAAAAACTATTTTAGCATTTTTCATTCCATGTAACAACACCCCATCTTCCGCATAAAAAACACCGTTTACGCGCAAATCCCAAGCCTCCCGGGACAATTTTACCACTGCAAACACTCTGGAATAAATACGAAAAAGCGCAAGAGAATTTTTCTCCTGCGCTTTATTTCACTACTTCTTAATGAATTGTATTTCTTCTCACATCGTTACTTTTCTGTTCCTCAAGCAGTCCGGTCCCATCCATATCCTCTACCAGAGACCCTACAATTTTATCCATTTCCTTTTTGGACTTTGCGTCCTCGCAGCTCATAAGCAATTTTTCTTTTTCATGCTCTGAAAGGGCTGCGTAGGTTTTCGCATCCGTTTCATTTCTGTTTAATCTAAGTCCCAAGCTGGGGGGCACTTCCGTCGATCCGGTCACACCATCCGCGATTCCCTGCACACCCTCTGCAAGCCCGTTTGCCTCATCAATCTCCATATATACATCTCCCTTCCAACCTACCGTTCTCACATGATTATTTGCATAAAGCACCGCAAATAAGCGCTCATGCGATTAATATGTACAGATTGGCGGGATTTATCCGCATTTATCGGTTCAATAGCCAAATTCCCAGATTCAAATATGCTGCAACGGTAAGCCAAATTAAATAAGGAATGTTCAAATAGGCGGCAGCCTTTGAAACCTTTTCAAACTCTTTTATCATCCATGCTACCAGAATCCAAAGTAAAATAATCCAAAAGAACGAAAACAGATACCAGCCGAAGTTAAAGAAAAATACCGGCCACAAGAAATTCACCAGCAATTGGTATAAATACAGCTTTAACGATTTCGTTATCTGCTGTGAATCCCCATCGGATGTATCCACCAGATAAGAGGATATCCCCATCAAGGTATACAGAATCGTCCACACTACGGGAAACAGCCACCCCGGCGGCGACAGCGGCGGTTTATTCAGCATCCCGAATACTTCCATTCCGCCTCGTGTAAGCAGGCTGCTTAGGATGCCTGCTGCCAGCGGCAAAGCAATATATCCCGCCAGCTTCTTCACATTCATTTCCATACGCATATTCCTCCCTTAACAGGATATGCATGGGAAATCAGGGATATTCACCCCGGCTACTCCAACAGACTTAGCTGCAATTCCTTGAGCGACCCTACTTTTCGTTCCGTTATTCTGTCATTTTCACTTATAGTACTGCACAAAATCGGCGATTTCGGATTATATTGACCGCAATTTTGCGCAACCTGTTCTTCACTGTGATTTGCATAGCAGTACAGGCAGCCGTTTTTACAGGTATGATAGGTGCCAACCTCCACACTCTCCATACAGCCGCACTCCGGCCGCTGATTTTTATCCTTCTGACCTTTCAGTTTACAGCCTATAATATCTTCTATAAGTGCCTTGTCGATGCAGCAGTTGTGTTCTATGCCGCACGCTTCCAAATCAATCACTTCTGCGCAACTGCCTATGCGCATTCCGTTCTCTCCTGCCATCCGGCTTATGTTCTTCGCAAATTCCGTCAGTTCCGGCTTCCCAAGCTCATAAACACCCATCTGCTCCATTGCTTTTTTATTCTTTGCGTAAATGTCCACAAAGCTTATGACGCACCTTTCCGTATATCCCTGTAACGCCGATGCAATTTGCTCAAAGGCTTTCAGGTGATACTCAGGCGTATATTTTTCTGTGAAAATAATGGGATCATATCTCCAAATGACTCTTTTACTTCCTATTTTTTCCGATAACTTCTGAAATATGGGAATCATTTCGTCCCTTTTATGAGGGACATTCCGCTCCACATCCTTACCATACCCGGTCAGCGTAAATTGAAAATAATACGGGTAGGAACCGAGCTCGTCTAATCTGTCCAGCATAGGCGCCGGATTTTTCGTCCAAAAGACAATGCAATCCACCACCTCAGGCGAAATGTCAATTTTACTGACCTGATGCACATTCATAGGGTTTCTCACGTATAAAAACCCTTCCTTTATTCTGTTGAAAAACCACTCTGAATAGTAGGTCGGAATATCCGTCCTACGGCTTACGCTCAGTATCATATTTCACCCTGTTATGACACAGAAATGACCGCTTCGCTTTCGTATGTCAAAATCACTTTCTACCCGGATTAAATCGTAAAGCTCTGAAATCTTTCAATTAATTTAGGTTGTATCAACGGATAGGTCCAATTATCCGGTAACTCGTCCATAAGTACAACTTCCGCTATTTCATGCTCCAATTTACCGGAAAATTCTTCTATTTCCGCATAACATAACAAGCCAAAGGTTTCCTCGCCTGTTTCCGTTATCTCATTCTTTGTTGCAACGGAATAAACACAAATGGGTTTCATATCATATTTAACGGCACCCGTTTCTTCCCACAGCTCACGTTTCGCGGTTTCCAGAATGTCCTCTCCGGGTTCCCGATGTCCCCCCGGAGCCTCATAGGTATCCCGTTCCCTATGTCTGCAAAGCACCCATTTACCGTTACTCTTCGAAATAACCACCGCATATTTCAGCAAAGAATCATCCACCGCATCATAGAACTTCACTTCCTGCTGCTTGTCTCCACGCTTTAGAACCTCTTTAAAGAATACTAAAAAGCCATCCTCCACAGCAACCTGCTCCAGCTTATCCGCAGGCAAATCATAATAGTATTGATTTGTCTTTATATCAATGGATATGCTATCCAACGGAAATCCCTTTTTCCTTACCGTACTATGCGGAACATCTGTCAAAATAAATGCCTCGCTGGCCATAGAGGGCTCCATCGCCTCGTAAATATGATCTTCGTCCACTACGAAGCAAATTGCATTCCTGTACCTTGCGGTAAGGTTTCCGTACTGCTTCGCCAAACCCGTATAATGCTCTATCATCTCATCATCAGACAGATATTTTCCATTCACATTGCGTACATGGACACCCGGCTGAATTTCCTCCGGGACATTATCAAAATACAGACCGGAATCGCAGGAGAACACCGGCAACCGAAAGGCCTCATAATACGCCAGTGCCTTCTGCCTTGCATTTTCAAGGGGTGTATCCCCGTCCTCCGGCACTTCCGGAATTACTTTTCCCTCTGCCTTTAAGTCGTTCAGTCCGATTAGCTCTATCTCCAAGCCTGCAAGTCTGCTTTTCATTGAAGCCAGCTTTGCCGGATTGCCTGTGCCGTATAGTAGTTTCATTTCGTACCCCTTTCCCCAATAGATATGTATTGTAAATTATAACACGCACGGCGAATCCCCGCAACAAAGTGAGCTTTCTATCTCCCTCGCATGACATTAAAAGCTTCCTTTCGCTAGACTCGTATCTGATTACATGATATAATAGGGGACAAAATTTTGTGAGGTGAGTATTATGAGTATCCTAAAAAACGAAATACCAATATTGGAGTTTGATACCGAACGCAGTGCGGTTATCAATCCGACACACGAAGGATTGGATATACAGCTTCCGAAAAAATGTGTTTTTGCTTTTCTGGGAGACTATATTGATGAATATGCAGGCAAAACAGATACCCGTGTGGTATCCCACTTTGTCAGCGCAACAAAGCAGTATCCTATTTACATAACGAAATACAAAGGCGAAGAGGTTGTGCTTTGTCAGGCTCCTGTCGGTGCTGCACCTGCCGCACAGATTCTCGATTGGTTAATCGGATATGGCGTGCGGGAAATCATTTCGTCAGGCTCCTGCGGCGGTCTTGAAAAGTTCCCGGAAAGTACATTCCTTGTGCCTTACAAGGCCTTACGCGATGAGGGCGCATCTTACCACTATGCACCCCCTTCCCGCTTTATGGACATTAGTGAAAAATCGCGAAATGCAATTGAAAAAACCATACTGGAACATCAGATGAAGTATCAGGAAGTTATTACATGGTCAACGGACGGATTTTATCGTGAAACGAAAGAGAAAGTTGAGTATCGCAAGAGCGAAGGCTGTTCTGTTGTGGAAATGGAATGTTCCGCTCTCGCTGCCTGCGCCTCTTTCCGCGGCGCCACCTGGGGAATGATTCTCTATACTGCCGACAGTCTTGCAGATGTGGATAAATATGATGAACGCAACTGGGGCGGCAACGCATATGAATATGCACTCATTCTCTGCCTTGATGCGGTGTTGAAGCTGTAAAAACGGAGCATTATCAATAATCATACTACCTTGTCTTTGATGTATTCCTATGTATCGCGCTCCACAGCAATGAAACAATAGCGGTCAAAAAACAAATTGCACCTGCCGCCAATGCCGCATATCCGAGATTCTTTACAAGAATCATATTCCGGCCAATTTTCTCCATAGCTTCTTCAAACGAAAGCCACGTTTCTCCCGCCACCTTCAGTTCATAAATATGACGGGTTTCCTCATTCACCACGAGCTGCATCTTCGTTCCGGCTCTTAATTCCATCAAATCCTGCGTCAGCATATCATTTGCACAGCTGGGATGGATGTCGAGATTCGAAGAATAGTCCTGAAATGTCAAATAAATACTGTTTGAATCGGTTGCTTCATCTATTGTGCGATACTTGCAATCATCAAAAATTGCTTCCACCGTAATACAGTCGTCTCTCGAAACGCCTGCATTCCATGTATGTCCCAGCACACATGCGGCACCAATTACAAGCAACAGTATACCCAAAAGTAAGCGTCTCTTCGGGTCCATCAAGCTTCTAAAATCAAATGTAAATTCCATGCGTGTTTCCTCCCCCGGTATCTATTCCACTTGTTTGTAGTTTCCGCTTAGCAACAAAATTCAGATTTCATTTCCTTTTCCATTTTATCACACTTCGATTCAGAATTCCATATATTCCAAATTGTGATGAGGCGCTGTCATTCGCAGGCGCTTCGCGTCCTGCTCATGTCGCGCTGTCGCCACATGCCGATACTTTAGC
>JAZQCX010000142.1:0-10886 GCA_045546495.1 Acetatifactor sp.
GTATTGCCGCCGATAGAACCCATCAGCACGGCATCCGCAGCCTTCGCTTTTGCAATTGCCTCCTCTGTAAGCGGTACTCCGTGTACATCTATGGAAGCGCCACCCATAAGAATATCCTCAAACAGCATTTTATGTCCGTAAACATCAGCTACCTTTTCCAAAACCTTCTTTGCTTCCGCAACGATTTCCGGTCCGATTCCGTCACCGGGAATACAAGTGATATGTAACTCCATCTTAATCTCCATTCCGAGAACGTCTTTTGTTATAGAAATACACACGGCAAATTCTCTATTGCGACTCTGCCGTTGCATCCTGACAGTTCTGTGACGCTCTCCGCACAAACCGCCATCTTACCGTTTACGCCGGTTCGTACTGTCCACCCGCTTCAACGAAATCCGTCAACAAGACTTCGACGTTTTACAGTGCGAAAGGCGTTCCTTTAATGATAACTGATACCACCTTAAATTTCAACCTTATGTTATAAACAATCAACCTAAAACACAGAAAAAATCAAGGACAGCACCCTAAGGTACTGTCCCCGTCCGTTTCGCGTCTGCTTAGTTGTTGCCTTCCGGCTTTTCAACACGGCTGATTGCAGCCTTTTCCATAGGAATACGGCAGTTCTTATTATTTCCGAACTCTACGATTACGGTATCATCTGCAATATCGATTACGATACCGTAGAAACCGGATGTTGTCAGCACGCAATCACCGATTGCCAGCTGGGAAAGCATCGCTGCCATTCTCTTCTTTTCCTTGCTCTGGGGTCTTAAAAAGAAGAACCACAGTGCCGCAAACATCAAACCATATATTACCACCATACTCAACAGGGCTTCCGGTCCCATATTACCCTGCTGGGTTCCTGCTGCTCCCGTTCCATCCAATAAAATTCCCATCATTTCCTCCGTTCCGGTGCGTAGCACCCTCTATCATTCACATTTTAACATAATACACAAATTTTTGCATTTGGGCAAGTGTTTTTTTCTATTCTCCGGGAACCGTCATCCCCTCCAGCTTCTTCCTCTTATACTCTGCAAAACGACCTTCCTCCAAAGCCTCGCGGATTTCCTCCATCATGGTGTTGTAGAAATACAGATTATGCAGTACACACAAGCGCATACCCAGCATCTCCTTGGCCTTTAAAAGATGTCTGATATAGGCTCTGGAATACCGTCTGCAGGCAGGACATCCGCAACCTTCCTCAATCGGCGCATCATCCAGCTCATATTTCGCATTAAAGAGATTAATCTTACCCTTGTTTGTATAAAGATGTCCGTGTCTGCCGTTTCGGCTGGGATATACGCAGTCAAAGAAATCAATTCCACGTTCCACCCCCTCTAAAATATTGGCAGGTGTTCCCACCCCCATCAGATAAGTGGGTTTATCCTTCGGCAGAAAAGGTACTACCTCATCCAAAACATAATACATTTCCTCATGGCTTTCCCCTACTGCAAGACCGCCTACTGCGTATCCGTCCAGCTCCATCTCCGAAATTCTCTTCGCATGTTCAATCCGGATATCCGAAAAAACCGCCCCCTGATTGATACCGAACAGCATCTGATTGGGATTAATGGTATCCTCTAAGGAATTAAGACGATTCATCTCCCGCTTACAGCGTTCCAGCCATCTTGTGGTTCTCTCCACGGAAGCCTGTACATAGCTGCGCTCCGCTTTACTGGGCGGGCACTCGTCAAAGGCCATCGCGATGGTAGATGCCAGATTGGACTGTATCTGCATACTCTCCTCCGGTCCCATAAAAATCTTCCGACCGTCTATGTGAGAGTTAAAATAAACACCCTCCTCCTTAATCTTACGAAGCCCCGCCAGGGAAAACACCTGAAATCCGCCGGAGTCCGTCAGAATCGGCTTGTCCCATGACATAAATTTATGAAGGCCGCCTAACTGCTTTACAATTTTATCTCCCGGTCTGACATGAAGGTGATAGGTATTAGAAAGCTGCACCTGGGTTTTAATCTGCTCTAAATCCGAGGTGGCTACGGCTCCCTTAATCGCCGCTACGGTTCCCACATTCATAAATACAGGCGTCTGAATGACGCCGTGTACTGTAGTCAGCTCTGCTCTTTTTGCCCGACCTTCCTGTTTTAAAATACGATACATATAAATTACAAGTCCTCCCAAAATTCTTCCAAGGTAATTCCCGCTTCCATAATTACCGTAGCCGCTTCCACGCCTACGTAACGGAAATGCCAAGGCTCATACTCAATTCCGGTAATATATTCCTTTCCTAAAGGATATCTCAAAATAAAGCCGTATTTATGGCAGTTCTCCGCAAGCCAGATTCCCGCATCCGTCTCACCGAAGCCCGCATCCAGCGTCATATAGGTATCCGTCACAATATCGAGTGCCAGTCCCAGCTGATGTTCACTGGCTCCGGGTACGGTTACATACTGGTTTGACAGCTGGTACGCCTCCATATAGGACATACCCATACCCATGTAACGCTTGATTTTCCTCTCAAACAACATGGTCTGATACTCATAGTCGCGGTAAGGCGAACAGATTGCCAAAGTAATGCCGTCCTCTTTCGCCGCCTGAAGCATCAGTAACAATTCATCAATAATACGCTCATCGCACTTCATGGAACCCTTGATGGTATTTATGGAACCAAGGGTAACCTCGTAATCGTCCGGAATAGAATGCTGCTTGTTAATCAACACAAGCCGCCAGTCATCCTTAGAGAATACAGGTGCGTCTGCCTCCGCATCACCGTTCACAGCATTGGTTTCCGTTTCGTCACCGGCTCCGTTTTCACCGTCCTGCGGCTCCTTGTTCTCCTGACCTTCATTCACAGTCTCATGCGTATTTTTCTCCGCCTCGGTCTTGGTATAATCCAAAATTTCCGAAGCACTGTACTTCGCTACAATATCCACGCCGTGGGCGGTTTCCCGGAAGGCATCGTCCTCCAGTCGTACATCATCGTCGTCCAGAAGCTCGATATCCTCCAAATTGATTTCCGTTTCCGTTGCAAGGGTAATATCCTTTGCCTCTTCGGAAACCTGCATGGTTACATCTGCGCTGTCGTCTCCCATAATAAAAATCGGGAAAGAAAAGCTCGTATATACCGCAAACAAAAGAAATGTCATGGAAATCATGGCAAATCTTTTACCGTTTTTGCGGCAATATGTCACCCCGTGGAAAAAAAGCATTCCGAGCAGCAACACCGGGAACACGCAGATACGGCAAAATCTATTCTTTTTTCCGAATTTCAGCAGTTTCTTACGAAACCGCTCTTCCAATGACGTTTTCATTCGTATTTTCTCTGCTTCGCTTTCGTACCAAATGCTTTTACAGTACAGAAACCCATACTTATTTCAATATTATCATACTTTTTATATTTCTGCATCAAGTTTTCATAAAAAGTTGATATTTCCTGTACGATTCGATATAATACCCTCGTATTAGACTGCACAATTTTATTTTAAACTATATTCCGCATGGAAATCAGCATATTACTATAATTTTCATACTACGCTGAACTTCCATACGCCAACAACTGCTATACAACAAGGAGGAAAACATGGCCGGCTCAACTTTCGGAACCATTTTCAAAATTACTACATGGGGAGAATCCCACGGGAAAGCGTTAGGTGTTGTCGTCGACGGTTGTCCTGCCGGATTAGAACTGGATGAGTCTGATATTCAACAATATCTGAACCGCCGCAAGCCCGGCACCAGCAGTATCACCACGCCCCGCAAGGAGGCGGATGAGGTGGAAATTCTTTCCGGTGTCTTTGAAGGACGCACTACCGGTACCCCTATTTCCCTGATGATTCGAAATACCTCCCAGATTTCGGCGGATTACAGCGAAATCGCATCCTATTATCGCCCCGGTCATGCAGATTATACCTTTGATGCAAAATACGGCTTCCGCGACTATCGCGGGGGCGGACGCTCCTCCGGTCGTGAAACCATCGGACGGGTTGCCGCAGGTGCCGTTGCCTGTAAAATCTTAAAACAATTGGGTGTGGAGGTCTGTGCCTATACCCGCTCTCTGGGACCGGTTGAAGCCGACTTATCCGCCTTTGATGCCTCCGCAATTTTAAATACCCCTACCGCCATGCCGGATTATGCTGCAAGCGAAAACGCTGTGGCCTATCTGGAGCAGGCGAAGAAAAATTTGGATTCTGTAGGCGGATCTATGGAATGTATCGTCACCGGACTTCCCGCCGGAATCGGTGACCCGGTTTTCGAAAAACTGGATGCCAATCTGGCAAAGGCAATTATGTCCATCGGTGCCGTAAAAAGTGTAGAAATCGGGGATGGTGCTGCCGTTGCCAAGCGCTTGGGAAGCGAAAATAATGACGCTTTCTGTCAATCCAAAACCGCCGACAGCATTCATGCTCCAAGCACTCACGAAATTTCCTGCGCTTGTGACAGCAACGCCCTTCGCAACACTTCTGCTTCCCTTGCGAAGCGCACCAACCACGCAGGCGGTATCCTGGGTGGCATCAGTGACGGCGATACGGTTCTTATCCGCGCCCACGTAAAGCCCACCCCTTCCATTGCCTCCACTCAACAGACAGTCAACCGGGACGGCGAGGAAATTGAAATCAGCATTAAGGGACGCCACGATCCGGTTATCGTCCCCAGAGCGGTGGTTGTCATGGAGTGCATGACCGCCCTGACCATACTGGATGCCATGATGATAAACATGTCCGCGAAGATGGACTCCCTCGTTAATTTTTATAAACACTGACGTTTCTTACAAAGGAGTTTTCTGTGAAAAATGATTTAATCCAAAGTTCCCCACTGAAAGCTATATTTTTCTTCTCGCTCCCTATTTATCTTGGACAGCTGCTTTCCTTGGGATACAGTCTGTGCGATACCTTGATTGTCAGTCATGTTCTTGGTGGTAATGCACTGGCAGCAGTAAGTGCCACAACTGCACTCAGCGACCTGTTGCTGGAATTTTTAGGTGGTATCATTGCCGGATTCGGTGTTATTATTGCCCGCTTCTTCGGAGCCAACGACAGGCAGCAAATGCACCGTGCAATCGGAACCTCCGTAGTCCTTGGTCTTGGAATCACCCTGCTTATCAGCATGGGCTGTCTATTGTTTCTTCCGCAGCTTCTTGACCTGTTACATATTGACGCTTCTCTACGAAATGATTCCGCTACCTATATCAGTTTTATCATAGCAGGACTGATTGCTTCCTCCTGCTATCAGCTTTGTGCTACCTTATGCCGCTCTGTGGGCGATTCCTTTACCCCGTTACTTTTTCTTATCATATCCAATCTTTCGAACATTTTTCTTGATATTGTGATAGTTGGTTTTCTGGGCTTCGGAATTGCCGGTGCCGCTTTGTCAACCGTATTTACGCAAGGAGTTTCCGCATTACTATGTTTCCTTTATATGCGGCGGAAGCATCCCCTTTTGAAAATCGCGCCCAACACCTTACGCCCCACTGTAAAGATATGCAAAGAATTGCTTCCCAGCGGCCTGTCTATGGGATTTATGCTTTCCTTTGTCCTGTTGGGCTCTCTTGCCCTGCAATCTACCATTAACGCTCTTGGTGCAAAGATTATCGTTGCCCATACGGGAGCACGTAAACTGACACTTCTGTTTCTGATACCATTCTTTGCGTTAGGAACGGCTCTTGCAACCTATTGCAGTCAGAACATGGGCGCGCACCGTCCTGACCGTATTCGTTCCGGTTTGCGTAGCACATTATTGCTGTGCGCTTTCTGGTGTATATTTGCCTTGCTGCTTATTCTCCTGTTTGCTCCTGCAATTCTCAGGTTCATCACCGCTACCGACGAAGCTTTGGTTATTGACAATGCAACCCGCTATTTGTATATCAATGCGCCTTTCTTCTTTCTCCCTGCGCTTATATGCCTGTTGCGTAACAGCATGCAGGGATTAGGCGATACTCGTACTCCTTTAATTTCCAGTGTAATTGAACTGGTTGGAAAGGTTCTTATCGCCCTTTTTCTCGTGCCTGTCATCGGTTATATGGGAGTTATTGTGTCAGAACCGATTGTTTGGTGTTTGATGGTAATTCCTCTCCTCATTCGCCTGTTACGTGACCCTATTTTTCGTCACCGTTCAGAGGCTTCCCATTCCGACATAGACCAACTGTAATTTTGCACATCAAAAAAGGCTATTACAGATACGATTGTCCATCGCAAATGTAATAGCCTTTTATTCATTCTTAAACCTTATTTCTCCGCAGAAAGCTTATGGAAAATAATGCAGTTTGGTACATCCACGTGAATGGGCGGTCCGTTCATAATCATGGTACCATTCTCCGTGTCTACGTGGAAAAAGGTCATATCATTGGTCTCATGATTTAAGGATACAAGGAACTTATTATTAGGGAACAGGCTGGCATCCTTAGGATACTCGCCGCTGACAGGCAATCCGAAAAGCTTGGTCAGCATACCCGTCTCCTCGTCCACACTGTAAAGCACCGCGGAATTATCTCCTGCAATGGTGCTGAGCAGATACTTGTAATCCCTTGAAAAAGTCAATGCACTACAGGCATTGGAGCTACCCTTTTCGCTCTTGATGGTCTCCACCGTCTGAACCTTTTCAAAGCGAGGCTGTCCTTTTACCTCCTCGTAGGAATAAACATCAATGTAGCATTTCCATTCATGGACTACATAGATAAAGCGACCGTCCTTGGAAATCTTAATATGTCTCGGAGCAGACTCCATGTCGCTCCGGATGACATCTGCAAGCACTACCTTTCCGGCAACGGCATCAAACCGATATACATTCACATGGTCCATTCCCTTATCCGCCACCAAAAGATATTTATTGTCATGGGTCATTCTGGCGCAGTTGATGTGGGGTCTGAAATTACGCTCCGCAATACTGCCTAAGCCCTTATGAAAAATCTCGTCCGTAATCTCACCTACGGAACCATCCTCTTTCAACCTCAATACTGTCAGCTTTCCGTCATGATAGCCTGCCACAAACAAATACCGGTCCGTATAGTCTGTAGACAGATAACAGCCTCTCATACCGTTGATGGATGCAAAATTAATCATCTCAAGGCTGCCGTCTTTCAAGATGGAATATGACTCCACCCCGAAATCCGTAATAGAATACAGATACTTTCCGTTATGGGAAATGGTTACGTAAGAGGAGTTGGTAATCTGCACCTTATCCTTCTCGATAAAGCGCCCCTTTTTCATATCAACATCATATATTTTAATTCCGTGGCTGTCACCCTGCGTATAGGTAGATACATATGCCACATATTTTTCCTTTGCCATACCCGACCACAACCTTTCCGTCATATTCCGGTTCCGTACCGTTTCGTGCGCTAATCACACCACACACCGGCTACCCTTCCGACACTCCGTGCATCCTCATACCCAGCCTTTAAGATTCGGAACTTCTCTTTCAAATATAGCAC
The DNA here is from genome assembly GCA_045546495.1 of Acetatifactor sp. Classification (GTDB taxonomy): domain Bacteria; phylum Bacillota; class Clostridia; order Lachnospirales; family Lachnospiraceae; genus Acetatifactor. The sequence continues at coordinate 7,385 of JAZQCX010000142.1, forward strand.
AAAACCTCGCTTTGTAAAATACTTTTCACATAAATTCTGGCCGCAAAGCTAACGTAATTCCTATTCAATAATAAAACCGACCTCCTATTATCAGATTTCAACTCTGACTTTCGAAGGTCGGTTCAAAGCTTCTTATTTCAAGCTCTCTTAGTTAATCTTTACATTCTCCCAAAGAGTGTTCAGGTAATCCAGCATTTCAGTATCCAGATTACGGTACGCCATCTCATTGTACTGCTCCGCAAAGCTTCCCATCTCGGGGTACAGCACAGCCATAGTCTCCTCTCCCATATCCTCGATATAGGTGGGGTTATTATAAACAATGCTGTTGGGAGAAGCATAATAAGTATACTCTGCGTTTGCAATAGCAGGCTCCTCGGAGAGCATATAGTTGATGAAAATCTCTGCCAGCTCTTTGTTCTGGGCGCAGGAAGGAATACACATTGCATCTACGTAGAAGTTGGTCTTCTCAGGATAATAGAACTGCAAATCCACGTTCTCCGCCTGTGCGTCCACCATGGTAAAGTAGTCGCCTGCATAGTAGGAACCGATAGCCGCCTCGCCGGACTCCATCATGTTATAAATCTCGTCCATAACATAGCTCTTTACCAAAGGTCTCTGAACCAGAAGTTCCTCCTTTGCCTGATCCCAAACTGCCTTGTCGGAAGAATTTACATCCAGTCCCAGCTTGTACATAGCTGTTCCGAAAGCATCACGGGAGTTGTTGAACTGCAGAATCTTTCCGCTGTACTTCTCATTCCACATCAAATCCCAACCCTGTGCATCTGCCTCATCCACTACATTGGCATCGTAAATCACACCGACGATACCGTATGCATAAGGCACGGAATACTGATTCTCAGGGTCATAGTAAAGTCCCTTAAAGTTCTCATCAATGTACTGATAGTTTGGAATATTGTCAAAGTTCAGAGGAAGCAGCTTGCCCTCGCTTGCCATTCTTGCAATCATGTAATCGGAAGGGATGATTACATCATAGCTTACCGCACCGCTGGACAGCTTGCTGTACATATCCTCGTTAGATGCAAACACGCTGTAATTTACGGTTATATCCTGACCGTAGGTTTCCTCATACCACTTTTCAAATTCCAAAATTGTGTCGAAACTGTCTTCACTGCCGTCGGAGATATACTCACCCCAGTTATAAACGTTTAATGTGGGTGTTTTCTCTCCACAGCCTGCAAAACACATGGTGAACAGCACCATCACTGCAAATAAGATAATTCTTTTTTTCATTTTACTCCTCCCTTATTTTTGCACTTATTTCTCAACTGCAGATGCAGCATGTGCCGTTTTTTTGCGATACTTCTTCCTTGCCCGTTTCATTTCATTCAGGGCTCTTCTGTCCTCGTTGTCAACCACATTGTTGATTAAGAGCAGCGTCAATGTCACAAAGAAAATAATGGTAGCCAGCGCATACATCTTAGGCGTTACCGTTTTCTTTGTCATACCGTAAATACGGATAGGCAATGTTTCAAACCCGTTGCCTGCGGTAAAATAACTGATAACAAAATCATCCAATGACAGGGTAAATGCCATAATCGCACCCGTAATTACACCCGGCATAATCTCCGGCAGCTCCACCTTCAAAAAAGCCTTAATCGGTGTGCAGCCCAAGTCCATTGCCGCCTCCGGTAAAGCCTTATCCATCTGCTGCAGCTTCGGCAATACCTGCATAATCACATATGGAATGCAAAAGGTTACATGGGCAATCAACATGGTGCCGAAGTTCAGACTTGTGGAGGCACCGAACAGCCTGCCCACAAAAACAAACATCAGCATCAGGGAAATACCTGTGATAATATCCGGATTCGTCATGGGGATATCCGTCACGGTATTCATAGCCGCCCGATACCATTTAGAGCGCAGCTTATTGATACCTACGGATGCAATCGTACCCATGATAGTAGAAATTACCGTTGCGGATGCTGCAAGAATCACTGTATTTTTTAATGCTTCCAGCGTGTTTCTGTCACTGAACAGTTCCTTATACCATTTCAGCGAAAAACCCGAAAACACGGATAAGCTTTTTGCCTCATTGAAAGAAAAAACAAGCAGCACCAAAATCGGTGCAAATAAAAATCCAAAGATAAGGAAGCTGTATATCTTAGAGGATAATTTCATAATACTCTCCATGCCTTTCCTTCACCTGTCAGCTTACAACCGCAGGCGCAATTTACATGTAAAAAATATCACACTATCTTTCTCCGTACACATAATGGGCAGTTACATATTTCACCACCGCCATTACCGCCAGCAAAATCACCATCAGAATAAACGCAATTGCCGCCGCAAAGTGAAGGTTATTTGCAACGTATTGCCCCTCAATGGCATCACCGATCAGGAAAAACTTTCCGTTACCCAGCTTCTGGGAAATATAGAACGTACTGATGGAGGGAATTAAAACCATGGTAACGCCCGATACCACGCCGGGAATACTCAAAGGGAAAACCACTCTGCGCAGTACGGAAAAGCTTCCGCAGCCTAAGTCTCTCGCCGCCTCTAACAGTCTTCCGTCCAGCTTCGCCAGAATGGAATAAATCGGAAGAACCATATAAGGGAAATAATCGTATACCATACCGATGATAACCGCGGTCTCCGTTCCGATGACATGCACCGGTCCAAGTCCCAGCTTTCCGAGCATACCGTTTATAATACCCGTATCCTGCAATATCGTCATCCATGCGTAAGTACGGATAAGAAAGTTCATCCACATAGGAATCATGATAAGGGTCATCATGGTTTTCTGGGTCTTTTCCTTCGCCCGTGCCATAATGTACGCAATGGGATATCCCATCACAAGGCAGATCAAAGTGGAAATCACCGCCAGCTTTAAGGAGCGCATAAAAATCAACAGATAAGTATGTACTTCCTTTGTGGTACCGTCCTCCTGGGTTACATTACTTACCGCAGTGAAAAACCGGGTAATATGCTCGGTGGTAAAGTTAAAATCATTATCCGTAAAGGCGTAATACGCCACGAAAATAAGCGGAACCACCACAAACAAAAGAGACCAAACGGAGTAAGGAGCAAGCGCCACACGATATGTATTTTGTGTTCTTTTTACACCGGTGGTCTTCATTCTTCGTCTACCTCCTCGGGATTGGAAAGCTCATCCAACTCATTTGAGAAGGAGGAATAATCACCAAACATACCGGAGTACTTTGACTTCTTCATAATGTGAATGGCATCCGGCTCTAATGTAATTCCGATATGCGCACCCTCCTCCACCGGATCGGTGGTCTGAATCATCCACTTAAAGCCGTTGATGTCTACAATCGCCTCATTATGAACACCCATAAAGGTAACAGAGGTCACATCGCCCTGCAGCATTCCCTTCTCCGGTGCTACAATATCCACGTCCTCGGGACGGATTACCACGTCTACCGGCTCATCTTTTCCGAAACCGGTGTCAAGGCACTCAAAAACATGTCCTCCGAATCGCACCCGGTAATCCTGAAGCATGACACCGTCTACAATGTTACTC
>JAZQCX010000143.1:0-7805 GCA_045546495.1 Acetatifactor sp.
TAACCGCAGGACCAAATCTGGTTCTGTCCAACATCCGCTACATACACTGCGTTATCCTGCATCTTATCGGAAAGCTTCGCAATAAACTCCGCAGGATCAACATAAGCGGGATCGGGATTCCTCTTCTTTTCCATGGAAACACGATATTCGTTCAGGGTTTCAAGCCACGCCTCGCAACTGCACTGACATTCTTCCTTTGACAGATCCTCAAAAATATGCTTTGCATCACCGACCAAGGGAATGGTGGGACCTGCATTCTTACCGATTTCTGCGGGGTCTACATCGATATGTACCAAAACCTTGTTTCTGGTAATCAAATCGGGCTGACTTACCGCACGATCTGCCACCCGGGCGCCAACCATAATCAACAGGTCCGATTCGTTCATGGCGCGGTTTGCGTAAGCCTTACCGTTGTTGCCCACCATACCGAAGTATAAGGGATGCTCTGTTGGCATAACGCCCTTTCCCATCATGGTAGAAACCACCGGTATTCCGTGCGCCTCCGCAAAGGCCTTCAATTCACCCTCTGCCTCACTCAGCAGCACACCGCCGCCCGCACAGATAATGGGTCTGTCCGCCTTTTCCAGCTCGCGGATGACCTTCTTAATCTGTACCGCATGTCCCTTTACCGTGGGCTTGTAGGTACGCATATTCACCTCTTCGGGATATTTAAACTTACTGATATTTGCATTTTGGATATCGATGGGAATATCAATCAATACCGGGCCTTTTCGCCCTGTATTTGCAATATAAAACGCTTCCTTAAATACCTTCGGAATCTCATTTACATCCTTAATCAGATAACTGTATTTTACAAAGGATTCCACCGCTCCTGTAATGTCTGCCTCCTGGAATACATCACTTCCCAGCAGCTCACTGTTTACCTGTCCCGTAATACAAATCAAAGGGATGCTGTCCGCAAACGCTGTTGCAATACCGGTAATCACATTTGTTGCACCGGGACCGCTGGTTACGGCACAAACACCGGGTCTCCCCGTCAGTCTTGCCACGCCGCTTGCGGCATGTGCTGCGTTCTGCTCCGTACGCACCAGAACCGTCTCAATATCCGAATCCAGAATACTGTTATAAAAAGGCGCAATCGCCACGCCGGGATATCCGAATACCGTAGTGACTCCTTCTGCCTCCAGACACTTAATAATAGCATCTGCACCTAACATAATATGCTCCTCCTCTATTCTACCAGTCGCTTTGCCAGCTTCACCGCATCCGCTGCGTCTGCGGAATAGCCGTCTGCTCCGATTTCATCTGCATAATCCTGAGTAATAACCGCACCGCCAATCATCACCTTTGCGGGAAGTTCCTGCTCCTTCGCGTATTCGATGACCTCTTTCATGCGCTGCATGGTGGTTGTCATCAATGCCGACAGGGCAATAATCTGCGCATTGTTTTCCTTTGCCACCCGGACAATTTCTTCCTTGGGTACATCCTTCCCAAGGTCAATGACCTGAAAGCCGTAGTTTTTCAGCATCAGTGCCACCAGATTCTTGCCGATGTCATGAATATCACCCTCCACGGTGGCAATCACCACCACCGCTGCCTCTTTTGCATCGGTATTTTCTTTCAGTTTAGGCTCAAGCACTTCGATTGCTTTTTTCATGGCTTCTGCACTGCCAATCAGCTGCGGCAGGAAATACTTTCCCTTGTCAAACAGCTCCCCTACCATGTTAATTGCCGGCAACAACACTTCATTTAAAAGAACGGTTGCCTGTTCTCCTGCGTTTAACGCATCCCGGGTAATTCCCGCAATTCCTTTCTGATTTCCCTTCAATACAGCGTCAAACAGCTTCCGGCTGTACTCACTCTCCAACTTTGACATTACTGCGGAAGACTCTTTTTCCCGACCAACAGCAGAAGCAGCATTTTTGTTCTCAGTTCCCGGCTTTGCCTCTGCCGTACCTGTCAATGCCTTTTTTGCTTCCTGCTCCGCTCTTTCAGCCGCCTTTTTCGCCTCCCGCTCTGCCAGTTGGTTAGCGTACTCTATGTATCGGATATCCGCGCCTTCCTTTGCAAGCAGCAAATCTGTTGCCAAAGCACAGCTCATCAGCTGGCTCTGAGAGGGATTGGCAATCGCCATGGTAAGCCCTTCCCTGATTGCAAGATTTAAGAAAGCCGTATTTACATAACTTCTTTCCGGCATTCCGAAAGAAATATTGGAAAGACCGCATATGGTAGCCAGTCCGTTTTCCTTACAGTAACGGATTGTTTCCAGCGTTTCCAACGCAGCCTGCTTGTTCGCACCAACAGTGGTTACAAGTCCGTCTACGATGACATCTTCCTTTGTAAAACCAAGGGAATACGCACGCTCCAAAACTTTATTGATAATTTCCTTTTTCTCCTCTAAATTCTCCGGAAGTCCCTTATCGGACAAGGGCAGCAGGATGAACATAGCTCCGTACTTTGCTGCAATGGGCAGCAGCTTTTCATACTTCTCCGTTTCCAGGGAAATAGAATTAATCAACGCTCTTCCGGGATAGTACCGAAGAGCAGCCTCCAAAACTTCTACATGGCTGGAATCCAAGGATAACGGCAGATTTGACACCCCCGTAACTTCTTCGACGGCGCGTAGCATCATCTCTTTTTCATCAATGCCGCTCATGCCCATATTGATATCTAAAATTGCTGCTCCGCACTGTTCCTGCTCCTCAGCAAACTGCAATACCTTATCCATACAGCCTTCCCGCAGCTGTGCCTGTAAAAGCTTCTTTCCGGTAGGATTAATCCGCTCTCCCACCACAAGAAATCCGTCTTCCAAGCCAAAGCTTACGGTCTGACGCTCCGAGGAAAGGTATCGAACGCCGTCGGGACGCCTGCTTGCACGCACAGTTATCTCTCTGCCAAAGGTATCCTTCAGTTCCCGTATAAAATCAGGTGTCGTTCCGCAGCAGCCTCCGAGGACGGTAGCCCCGGCATTTACCAGTTGCTTCATTTCCTCCGCAAACTCAGCCGCATCCATAGGATAACAGGTATTGCCCTGCTCATCCAGATAAGGCATTCCTGCATTGGGCTTTGCAATCACGGGAATTTCCTTTGTATGCGCTGACAGTTCCTCGATGACTCCGCACAGCTGTGCCGGTCCCGTAGAACAATTTGCACCGATAGCACAAGCTCCGAGGCTTTCCAACACAACCGCCGCCGTCTTCGCATCCGTACCATACATGGTTCTTCCGTCCGCCTCAAAGCTTAAAGATACCATTACCGGCAAATCGCAGACTTCCTTTGCGGCAATCAGCGCAGCTCTTGTTTCGGCAAGACTCATCATCGTTTCTACTACAAGCAAATCCACACCGGCTGCCTGTAATGCAAGAATCTGCTCCTTATAAACTTCAATAAGCCGCTCCGGTTCCATATCACCCAAGGGCTTTAGCAGCTTACCTGTCATGGTCAGATCACCTGCCACATAAACCGTCCTGTCAGAAGCAGTTTCAGCCGCCTTTTTCGAAATCGCAACCAGCTTACGAATCATATCCTGCTGGTCATTTTCCAAGCCGTATTCAGCCAGCTTAATCCGATTCGCCGTAAAGGTCGGAGCATACAAAATATCCGTCCCTGCATCTACGTATCGCTTCTGTAAAGAAAGCATTACATCTTCATGTTCCAGAATCCACTTTTCCGGACAGACTCCCGCCGGCATACCGGCCTTTGAAAGGTTGGAACCGGTAGCTCCGTCAAGATAAATAAAGTTTTTTGCAAGCAGTCGGAATGCTTCTTTCGTCATTTTACAAAAGCCCTTTCTTTTACAATACAGCCATTGTATCATACTTCTGTTTTAATCGTAAAGGGGAGGATTTATCCTTTTCTTATGATAAGCTATTGCGAAAATAATCAAAATGTGATAAATTTTTAGAGTATAGCGTTTTTACGCATATCTGTTTTACCGTTTATGAAAACCGGAGGTTTAGAAAAGTGAGAAAGAAGTTTTGCGTGTTTTTCGCCGCTCTCCTGTCTGCCACAATGCTGACCGCCTGTGGTGAGGACCCCGAGCTGACACAGTTTAGAAAAAATGTAGATGATTTTTGTACAAAGATTTCGGAGATAGATACATCCATCAACTCCATTGACGCACAGGCAGAAACAGCTGCCGAAGAGTTGCTTGCTAATCTGGACGATTTGGATTTGGTATTTCAGTCCTTCGCAAGACTGGATTTTCCGGAAGAATTTGATTATCTCGAAGGCTTAGCGGACGAATCCAGCGAGTACATGACAGAAGCCGTAACCAGTTACCACAGCGCATACAGCAACGGCTCCTACAACGAGTATATGGCGGAATACGCCAGCCAGAATTACGCTCGTGCTTATAAGCGAATCCAGATTATCATCTCCTTCCTGCACGGCGAGGAACCGGATGACGCCGATTTAACGATTGAGTATCCGAATCCGGATGAACACTAAAAATCCTAATTAAAAATAAGGTACAACAAAGGCTCGGAATATTCCGAGCCTTTTCATTATTGTTCTTATTCACATTTTTAACGCAGCCGTTTCCTCGCCGACAATCGCTACATGAATATTCCGAAACCGATTCTCAATATATTCTTCACCACAAAATTCACCGCGATGATTCCCAATGCCGCATAAAGATACCAATCGTGGAATTTCCAGCCCTTTATCCGCTTTACACCCATTCGGTTTAAAGCATGGGAGCCCATAAATCCCGTCAAAATTACAGCCGAATACGGCACAACGGGATGATACCAAATGGACTGCAGAAGCTTGCCGTGAAAAAGCGCGTTTACTGCTCTTGTTCCACCGCAGCCCGGGCAATAAAAGCCCAGAAACAAAGAAACCAGACAGGGATGGACTGTTATCTTATCCTTAAAAAACCACTGGTATATAAAATATCCGATTATTGTAATAATAAGAAGAACCAGCCCTATTTCAAAAAGCTGGTCCTCCACTTCCTTTTGCTTCTTCATGTGAAAATCCTAATTAATACATTCCCATTTCTTCCATTATTTCCTCTACCATTTCCTCTGTGTAGCCGGAATCCAGAAGAATCTCTTCCATCATATCCTCGGTAACACCGGAATCTTCCAGCATCTTTGCCACGAACTCCGCACCGAGATTACTCATTACCTGAGTAAAGATAAACAGTACTACCGCAAAGACCAAACCAATGATAGAACAGGTAATACCCGCGGTACCCATACCGCGTCTGCCCTTCTTATTACCAAGTACGCCGAACGTAGTACCCAAAATACCAAGAATAATTCCAAGCATTGAGCTACATCCGCAACAGGTAAACAGCAGGGTAAGAATACCCAGCACAAGGCTGGCAATGTGAAATCCGTTAATTTTTGCAGGGCCGTCATCCACAGGCGGTGTCTGATAAGGAACATTCGCCGTATTGTCCTGATAATGAGAATAAGCACCTGCCTCTAAGGGCTGTGTTGCCGTAACGGGAGTATCAACTACCTCTGCCTCCACAACCGGAGTTGCTGCTGTCTCCTGCGTATTCTGGTCATTGTTAAAATTCTGTCCGTCCATTTTCTTCTCCTTCACAAAATGTCTTTGGAGCCTGATACCTATGTATATTCCGTCAATCCGTAAAAATTGTCATGTATCTCACTCTTTTACAGATGATACCGTATTTCGATACATTTTTCAAGATTTTCTTTCATTTTAGATAAAATATACGAATTCCTTAACACAAGCAGGCATCCTCTTCTTAGGAAGGCAATTCCGAAATCTCATACCCTGCCCGGCGAATTCTCTGTTTTATCAGTTCATCATCTACCTCTTCCGCAAAGGACACTGTCAGCTCACCTTTTTTCAAATCCACTTTTCCGGCAAGCCCCTTCATGTCATTGATAACTTCTTCCACCCGCATCTTACAGTGTTCGCAATGCATACCGTCTATTTTAAAGTTTTTTTGGTATAACACCTTAGACAGCTTTTTCTTTCTGGGCCTATAACCGCCTCCCCCGCAGCATCCGCCCTTTCCGGCAAAATGCTTTACCGTATAACGAATTCCCACCAATGCCAAGACAATTACGATACCTATTATAATCTCGTCTTTCATACGAATAACCATCCTACCTTTCATCTTGCTTAATATACAACAGGGATGCGAACCAAAACAGCCCCGCATCCCCGCTAATCAATTATTCTTACTTTTCAGTTTCCGTATGGTCACAGCCTCCGTTACATTTACCGCCACACTGTTTCGCGTACGGACAACCGACGCAGGTTTCCCCCCGCTTTTTTGCCCTGTATAAATAGAATATGATACTACCTATAATACAAAGAATAATTACAATTGCAATAATATCTGCCATATCTTACTTGTTCAGAGCGTACTCTGCCTTTAATTTCTTGTTTGTATTGTTAATGAGCATCACTACAACAGCCACCATAACAGCAACAGCAACCAAACCGGCGATTGCAGCACCAATGTTCAAGGATGCGGGTGCAGTAATCAAGGTTCCAATGGTGTATACGAGATAACCCACCGTATAACCTACTCCCAGCTGAAGACCGATTCCTGCCCAAAGCCACTTGCCGCTCTTCATTTCGGCATTCATTGCACCAATTGCCGCAAAGCAGGGAGGGGTATACAGGTTAAACATCAGGTAAGCAAGCGCAGCTGCCTTACTGATTGCCATAACACCTGCGACCTCAGCACCGGCACCTTCCATCAATGCAAGTTCCTCGGTATCAATCAGGTTTTCAAGACCAACGAAGCAAACAGCCAATGTACCGACTACGTTCTCCTTTGCAATAAAACCGGTTACTGCAGCTGCAGCCAGCTGCCAGCTGAGAACGCCGACTACGGGTACCAGCAGGTATGCAAAGGGACTTGCGATAGATGCCAGAATAGAGGAATCCGCTGTCTCAGCAACCTGGAAATTCCAGCTAAAGGTCTGCATAATCTGTACTGCCGTGTTACAAAGCAGGATAATGGTAGCCGCCTTTACTATGTATGACCATCCACGGCTGCACATGGACTTAAATGCTCCCCACAGGGAAGGAATCTTGTATTCCGGCAGTTCGATGATAAAGAAGGACTTTCTTGCCTTGTACCCTGTAATCTTATTTACCAGTAATGCGCCCAGAAAAATCAAAACAATACCGGAGAAATACATCAGTGTGCTCACCCAGCCTGCATCCTCAAAGAATGCACCTGCAAACAGGGAAATAACAGGAATCTTCGCACCACAAGGCATAAACGGAGAAAGCATCGCAGTTGCTCTGCGTTCACGCTCATTACGGATGGTACGGCTTGCCATAATACCGGGAACTGCACAGCCGATTGTGATTACAAAAGGAATAACAGACTTACCGGAAAGACCGACCTTCTTAAAGATAGGGTCAAGAACCACTGCCACACGGGACATATAACCGCAATCTTCCAAAAGCGCAATCAGGAAGTACATAACCATAACCAGAGGCAGGAAGCCGATAACCGCAACAACACCACCAATCATACCGTCTACCAACAGCGCAGACAGCAACGGGGACGCCTCACCCATCTGCCCTCCGACCCAGCCCTGGAAGCCTTCCAGCCAGCCGACCAAAGTATCCGCAATGAAAGGGCCAACCCATGCCTGAGAAATCTGAAATACCAACCACATTACAACAGCAAAAATCGGAATCCCCAGCCACTTATTGGTCAAAACTGCATCAATCTTATCGCCGGTGTTCTTATCCTTTGTCAAAACCTTACGGGTCTCAACGCCCTTAACAACTCCGTTTACATATTCAAAACGCTTGCGGTCTGCAGCTTCTACAGCGTTCTTGTCTGTCAGGTCTACATCGAAGTCGGAGGCCAAGCGGTCTTAGGAAGA
>JAZQCX010000144.1:0-3551 GCA_045546495.1 Acetatifactor sp.
AAGGAGTTGTAGCTAAGTGTTGTCTTCCTAAGACCGCTTGGCCTCCGACTTCTGGATGTTTCCCTTCTGCAAAATTATCTGCTGAATCCGGTGCTTGGTATTGAAGATCCTAAGACTGACAAGCGAATTGATTTCGTAGGCGGTATCCGCGGATTGGAGGAGCTGGAGCGCAGAGTCCATACGGATATGAAGGTGGCGTTCTCCATGTATCCTACATCTATCGGGGAGCTGTTTGCGGTAGCAGATGCCGGAAAACTGATGCCTCCCAAGTCGACATGGTTCGAGCCTAAACTGAGAAGCGGTCTGTTCCTGCATGCGTTGGAGGATTAACAAAAATATTCTCTGACGGACAAATTACGGGCAGACGAAGAGGATAAAAATATGACGGGTAAGTTGTACAAATTGATGGACTGGCCGAAAATGGAGCAGATTATTGCCTCTGAGTGTGACAATCCTCATGAGGTGCTGGGACCGCACAGAAGCGGTTACTACACACTTGTTCAGGCCTTTTTCCCGGAGGTGGAAAAGGCGGCAATTGTATTTGAGGAAAAATGGGATAATGTGCAGATGGAGCAGCTGGATGAAAGCGGCTATTTTGCAGCGCTGATTCCGGAGAAGGATTTGCCGAAATATTACTACATGGTAAAAAAGAACGATGGTACAACCGAGCGCAGAGATGAGGCATACCGTTTTGCGCCTCTTATCAACAAGAGTGATACGGATAAATTCAAAAACGGTATTTATTACAGTGCCTATAAGAAGCTTGGTGCGCATCCCATGGCACTTGACGGTGTAAAGGGAACTTATTTTGCTGTATGGGCACCTTCGGCACTTCGCGTCAGTGTTGTGGGCGATTTCAACGGCTGGGACGGACGTGTGCATCAGATGCGCAGGCTTTGGGACTCCGGTATATTTGAGATATTTGTACCCGGTGCAAAAATCGGCGATAATTACAAGTTTGAACTGAAACTGCGGGACGGCCTTACTTATCTGAAGGCGGATCCTTACGGAAATGCCGCGCAGCTTCGCCCGGAAACCGCCTCCGTGATTACGGATTTATACGGTTTTGTTTGGGAGGACGGCGATTTTATTGAAAAGCGTATGGAGTTTCAGACAGGTAATGTGCCCGTAAGTATCTATGAGCTTTATCTGGGCTCTTTTATGGGAAGCCGGATTAACAGACAATGGGCAACCTACCGCGAAATTGCGGACAGGCTGATTCCGTATGTGAAAAAGATGAATTACACTCATGTGGAACTGATGCCGATTATGGAGCATCCCTTTGATCATTCCTGGGGGTATCAGACAATCGGGTATTATGCTCCTACCGCGCGGTATGGTTCACCGGATGACTTTATGTACTTTGTGAATGAGTTGCATAAGGCGGGAATCGGCGTGATTCTGGACTGGTCGCCGGCGTATTTCCCTAAGGATGTTCAGGGCTTGTCTTCCTTTGACGGCACCTGTCTTTATGAGCATTTTGATTGGAGAAGAGGAACCCATCCTAAATGGGATATCCTGCTTTATAACTACGGTCGGCCGGAGGTGTCCAATTATCTGATTGCCAATGCGCTTTTCTGGGTGGAAAAATATCATGTGGACGGCATTCGGGTAAATGCGGTTTCCAGTATGCTGTATTCGGATTATGAGAAAAAGGAAGGGGAATGGCTCCCCAACATGTATGGCGGTAACGAAAATCTGGAAGCCATAGAAATGCTGAAGCACCTAAATTCCATTATGAAAAAGCGTAATCCGGGTGTGCTTATGATTGCAGAGGAAGAAAGTGCATATCCGATGGTGACGGAAACGCCGGAAAAGGAAGGTTTGGGCTTTGATTTAAAGTGGAATTCCGGTTTTGTGGGAGACTATCTGAGATATATCGGTAAAGACCCTTATTTCAGAAACCAGTATCACAACGACCTTACTCTTAGCATGATTTATGCGTACAGCGAGAACTTTATTCTTGCGTTTTCCCACGGGGATGTGGTGCAGGGCAGAGGAACCATGCTTGAAAAGATGCCGGGAGAGGAAGTGCAGAAGTTTGCAAATCTGAGACTTTCTTACGCGTATATGATGTGTCATCCCGGAAAGAAGCTTTTGTTTATGGGACAGGACATCGCGGAACCGGAAGAGTGGAACGAAGAGAGGTGTGTGGGCTGGGAACTTTTGGAGAAACCCAGGCATGAAGGCGTCAGAAAGATGGTGTCTGATTTAAATGCCCTATACAGGGAATATCCGGCTCTTTATGCGCTGGATGATGATCCTAAGGGCTTTGAGTGGATTAATCCCATTAATGCAAAGGAAAGCTGCCTTACCTTTTTGCGGAAAGGGGCGGAAGATGAGCAGTTTTTGCTAATTGTTGCAAACTTTTCCGGTGTGGCAAGAGAGGTTACGGTTGGGGTACCCTATGCGGGGCAATATGAGGAAATTTTTAATTCAGACAGGGAAGAATACGGCGGAACCGGATTTATAAACTACCGTATCAGGGAATCCGAGCCTGTGACATGGGATGAAAGACCGAACTCGCTTACCGTAAAAACAGCAGCGCTTTCACTGGGAGTTTTCTGCTTGATTTCTCCGCAGTAAAGTAACTATAGGAGAAATTGTAAAAAGGAAAATCAGCCGCAAGTTCAAAGGATGAAATAAGAAAATAAGGAAGTGGGTAAAAATATGGTTTTAGAGGAAATGTTGGAGCAGTTGCCCGGACAGGCTTTGCGACTGGGTATCAGAGTGGTAATTGTAATTGTTTTGTTCCTGATTGGAGTACAGTTGATTAAGCTGTTGCGAAAGATTGTAAAAGTATCCATGAAAAGAGCCAATGCGGAGACGGGGGTCATCCAGTTTATTGATTCTTTTTTGAAGATTGCGTTATATGTCGTGCTTGTCATGATGCTGGCATCCACCTGCGGTGTAGATGCGGCCAGCATTGTAGCGGTGCTGGGCTCCGCCGGTGTGGCAATCGGCCTGGCGTTGCAGGGGAGCCTGTCTAACCTTGCGGGCGGCGTACTGATTCTGGTTCTGCATCCTTTTAAGGTGGGAGATTACATTATTGAAAGCTCTACCGGAAAAGAAGGAACCGTAACAGAAATTCAGGTGTTTTACACAAAGCTTCTGACAGTGGATAACCGGACGGTGGTTCTTCCAAACGGCAGTCTTGCAAACAACAGTCTGATTAACGCTTCGGCGCAGGATACAAGACGGATGGACATCAGGGTGTCTGTGTCCTATAAGGCCGATTTACAGGTGGCAAAGAATGCCCTGATGAAGGTGCTTACGGAGGATCCGGATGTTTTGAAGGATAAGGATATGGTGGTTTTCGTAGATGAACTGGGTAGCTCGGCAGTGGAAATGAACGTGAGATGCTGGTTTAAGCAGTCCGACTTTTGGACAGGTAAATGGCGTGTTACGGAAAACTGTAAGCGTGCTCTGGATGAGGCGGGGATTGAGATTCCTTTCGCGCAATTGGATGTACATTTCGACAAAGAATCCTAAATTATCTATTGAATTTTTTTGTTGGTGATGTTATATTTAACTCTGTTAAACGGACATAC
>JAZQCX010000145.1:0-5530 GCA_045546495.1 Acetatifactor sp.
GGTTACGAACATAATACATGCTGCCTGAAGTACCTCAGGAGTCATGGTATTGGAAGCACCACCTACGTCACCCAGGGAGGAAGCAATGGATGCCTCTGCACCCTGTACCAATAAGTACAGCTTGTACTGAATCATTCTTAAGCTGTCCTTCTTGATGTAGTACATGTTATCACCGTATGCGTTCCATCTACCTACTGCATAGAAGAGAGATAAGGTCGCAATAATCGGCTTACTTAACGGAAGCACAATCTTAAACAGAATCTGCATATTAGTTGCTCCGTCAAGGAATGCTGATTCCTCCAGGGAATCCGGAATGGTACTCTGGAAATAAGTCTTCATAACCAGCATATTGTAAGGTGAGTAAATCAGCGGAAGGATTAATACCCACATAGTGTCTAATAAGTTCAAGTCGTTCATCAACAGGTAAGAAGGAATCATACCTGCGGTAAAGTACATAGGTACCATCAGGATAAAGGTGAAAAAGCCTTTTCCTTTTAATCTCTTCTTTGAAAGCGGATATGCTGCACAGGTACACACAATCATACCAAGAATGGTGAAGATTAAGGTAACCATTACACTGTAGCCCATGGAGCGAACCATGGAGTCATCCGCAAATACCTTTGTGTAAGCCTCAAAGGATAATTCCTTCGGCCAGAAGAAAACTTCCTTTGCCATAACCGGACCATTACCGGAAATGGACTTTACAAGCACATGCCAGAAAGGAATGACACAGGTTGCACAAAGAATTACGATAAATACAATAATAAGTACGTCACTTATATGAAATTTGGTTATAGCGCGGCTTCCGTCAGAAGCCACTTCTTCCATATTTTTCTTTTTCGCCATCTTCGTCACCTCCTATAACAAGCCTTCTTCACCAAGCGCCTTGGCAATCTTATCGGATAATAATACTAATACAACGCCGACTAATGACTGGAACAAACCAACGGCGGTACCTTGTGAGAATTTTCCGTTTCCAAGACCCTTTTGGTAAATGTAAATCGCCAGCTGATACTGGAAGTCTCTTACCTGCGTATTATCAAACGCCATCAGACGCTCTAAGTTACTTCCCATTACACGACCCAGATTCATGATAAGCAGGGTAACGATGGTTCCACGGATACCCGGAAGGGTAACATGCCACATCTTCTGCCATCTGTTTGCACCGTCGATAATCGCTGCATCATATAACTCACCATTAATACTGGTAATCGCTGCTAAGTAAAGAATGGTTCCCCATCCCATGTTCTGCCATACACCAATCAGCAGGTATGTAACTGCCCAATGATATTTCTCCGTCAGGAAAGGAATACCTTCTGTAATCCATCCCATATCCATCATAATGATGTTTACAAGACCTGAAGAAGGACGGAACATTGTATACGCTACAGAACCGATAATCGCCCAAGAAAGGAAGTGGGGCAGATATAAAATGGTCTGTGTAACCTTCTTAAACTTTAAGAACTTAAGCTCATTAAGCATAAGTGCTAAAATGATAGGCATCGGGAAACCTACCAGCAAATCTAAAAGGTTAAATACAATTGAGTTCTTTAACGATCTGATAAAATCCGCATCCTTAAATATTTTTATGAAGGTTTCAAATCCAACCCATTTACTACCGTCATAACCTTTCGCCGGCTTGTAATCCATAAATGCCATTCTCAATCCCGGATAAGCCGCATAGCTGAAAATAATAACAAGTGCTACCGGAACAAGAAGAAGCAGGTATAACTGCCAGTCTCTTTTTAATGCGCTCTTCCAAGTAGTCTTTGTTCTTACTTTAACTTTGGCTGCCGATTTCTCATTTGCCATCGCAAATACCTCCCATGTCTGTTTTCACACTATTCTTTGTTAGGTACATTATCCTACAAGTGACGTGTCTTTTCTATTCAATTACACATGAAAACTGCGCAAT
Source organism: Acetatifactor sp. (assembly GCA_045546495.1). Taxonomy (GTDB): domain Bacteria; phylum Bacillota; class Clostridia; order Lachnospirales; family Lachnospiraceae; genus Acetatifactor. The sequence continues at coordinate 1,916 of JAZQCX010000145.1, forward strand.
TTCAACCATTTATTTCATTTTTGCCATTTTGAGTGTTGACTATTTGACCACAAAACCGTTGTTTTTTGTGGTTTTAGTGCGCAAAATGACCACCTTGTTTACAATTTGTTCACAGTTATTTACAGTTTATTCACGAAAATGTAAGCTCTTACATTTTTTTCTGCAAAGAAATGGTTGATTTTCTTCGATTGAATTGCTATATATAGTAGTAGGAGTATTTTTGACAATACAAGTACTTGATTTTCCTTTTTTCTTCGTCATTTTGTATAAGCACAGAAAAAAGCACTATATCTTGAGGAGGGACAGCTCATGGCGAAACCGAAAAGTACCATAACGGAATATCGAAATTATTACCTCCCCCCCAACTTCCCGCCACTGCTCCTATCAGGGGACTATTGGAAAATTTCTGACGTACCCAGTGGTCGTCTTCATTTTCATAACTGCCTGGAAATCGGCATTTGTCACAGCGACAGCGGCGTAATGGAATTCTTTGGGCAGCCCGTTCCTTTTAAAGCAGGGGATATTGCAGTGGTTCCCAGGAACATCCCCCATACCACCTACTCAGCGAAAGGAACGGAAAGCCGTTGGTCCTACATTTATTTTGACCCCGCGGAGCTGTTAGGAAGCATGCTACCCTCCACGTGGAAGACTCTGGATTTGTCCTTAAGCACCTTTCCGATGTACCGATATATCATGCATAAGGATGATTTTCCTCAGATTCACCAGTTGGTAATCAGTATTATCGCAGAGCTGGAGGAAAAAAAACCCAGCTACCAGATTAGTGCCAAGGGACTGTTCCTGGCATTATTTATCGAGCTTTACCGTATTCAGGCCCTGGAAGGAAAAGGAAAGACCATCACCGCTTCCGACGGCGACGGTCCTGACAACTCCTTGGTTATTGCACCTGCCCTGGACTATATAGAAGAAAACTACATGCAGCAGTTTTCCATTGATCTGCTGGCAGATTTATGTCACTGGAGTCCCACCCACTTCCGCCGTGTTTTCCACGACATTATGGGTACCTCTCCTCTGGATTTTATCAACAACACGCGTATTATGAAATCCTGTAACCTGCTTCGCAGTACGGAGGAATCCATTCTGGACATTTCCGAGCAGGTAGGCTTCCACTCCGTGTCCAGCTTTAACCGCTATTTTATCAAGGTTATGCAAATGTCTCCCAGAGAATACCGCAAACAAATGGTACAGTCAGACAAACGGGCCGAAAACCAGTCCATTTTAGAGTATGCGGGATGGATGTTCCCGGAGAAATAAAAGAGATGGGCGCAAATAAAAGTGAGGCGGGGATGGCAGCTCTTCCCTGTGGGACTGGCGAAAACTGCTTAAATTTCACAAAACCGTAGAAAATGTCGTTTTATTAGTTCGTGTTCGTCCAAGATTCGAGCAAAAACAAAAAGTGTATGTCTGGTGTAAGACAAAAAATTGTCTTCCCCAGTCATACACTTTTCATTTTTGTCGAAAGATGGACAGACGCGAACGGCAACACTTTCTGCGGTTTTGGAAATTTCTACGCACTTTTCGCAAGCCCCACAGGGAAGAGCTGCCATCCCCGCCTCACTTTTATTTGCGCCCATCTCTTTTATTTTTTTAGTTCTCTTCCTTACGAGAAGCTGCCTTAAAGCCCACGCCGGTTACCAGACATGCTGCAGCAAGACCAAACATCCAGTAATAGGAAGCAATATCGCCGGTCTTCGGCACATCATCATACTCATCGCTTGTAGAAGTAGAAGCTACCGGCTTCTTAGTAGGTGCAGGGGTTGCAGCAGGAACAATGCTGTACAGAGACGCATTTGTCTTCAAGCTACCCTTATCTACAAAAAGTGAGCCTCTTGCAAAATCAAAAAACTCAAAATGGGTCTTTTCTGCATCATAAGCCTTTACATGTCCTAAGGTTCCTGCAACGAAAACAGAAGCCTGTAACGGTGATGTCTTGTTATAAACCTCCAGATAGCCCAGATTACTGTTAAAGTTTGCTGTAGCGTTCTGGTATACATAACCATTCTTTACATCACAGTTGATGGAAGCAACGCTGTTATTAAGCACATACACATTATCGATACCTGGTGCATAGATTACACTGAGCTTGGACTTTCCGAAGGTAATGCTCTCCAGACGCTTCTCCACGGTAAGATGCAACTCCATGCTGTCATCGTCCACCACAATCTTATCACCATCGTTTAAATACTGCTCCATGTAAACCATACCCAAATGAATACCGGAATCATTCCATGGATATCCCACCATACAACGCCACTCATTATTGACTACCCGCAGGGTATAGGTTACAGGCTCTGCTGCCTTTACATCCACCTTGGTAAAGCAAAAAGCAGTTAACATCAGGCATAAGCCCAACATTACAGCAAATACTTTCTTCATTGTTTTCATATTTTTTCCTCCTTATTCTCTTCTCTACTCTGCCTCCGGTGCAAGCGGTTCATAGAGATTTTCCTCCTTCACTTCCTTGGCAACTACCACAAAACGTCCGTTATCCACATGGTACGAACAAGTAGAAAGGGTAATGAAGCGGTCTCCATATTCTGCTGTGACACCTGTGTCATAGAGAGACATTTCTTTAATATTATCGTAGAAATCCAGGAATTCCTCCTCAGACTCTGCTTCAAAGAACTTATAAAACTTAAATACGGTATCCTTCTTCTTAAATACCTGTGAGTAGAACACAGATACAACCTCATATGTACGAAGGGTTTCCGGCGTGTAGAGATATACGGTCTTATGCGCCTCACCATATTCTGCGTCCTCATATTTCTGCAGCTTACCAAACATGGTTCCTGCTTTCATATTGTGACCATGAATAATCAGGTTCGTAGTCGACGGCTCCACGCTACTGTCCGTATCCAGTATCAGACAGCCAGCCTTATCATACTTTTTATCAAAGCCCTTTCGCAAGTAATAATTCTCATCCTCAGGCGTCCACATAATCGGATAATCAATATTGGTATCCGGTATCTGTAACCAGCCTGCCATATCCTCATTCTCCAGGAAATAGGATTTATAAGGATTCTCCACCAATGGCACAGGCGTAGGTGTAGGAGCCTCGGTGGGCTCCGGGGTCGGTGTGGCGGTAGGCTCGGGAGTCTCTGTAAGCTCCGGCGTAGGCTCCGGGGTCCGAATTGGCTCCGGGGTCAAAACTACGACATCTCCGGGCAGCTCCTCTCCTGCCGGTCGCTCTCCCCAGTCACCATACTGCAACACCAGAAACACCAGCATCAGCACGATTGCCACCACGATTAGTGTTAATGATATAATTTTATTCTTCATGACTTTATTATAGTAAATTCCTTTCGGTACTGCAAGGTGGCTTGACGCTTTTTTTAAATTTTAATATACTGATTATACCATAAAAAGGAGGGGGGCGACAAAATGTACCGAGTATTAATTGTTGACGACGAGGCTTTTATCCGCGAAGGACTAAAGGTAATATGCGACTGGACACAGCTGGGCTTCACTATCTGTGGCGACGCCGCCAGCGGCGAAGAGGCTCTGCAGAAAATCCTTCAGGACAAACCGGATCTTGTTCTCATGGATATCAAGATGCCGGGAATGACAGGACTTGAGATTATTAAGAAGTGCAAGGAT
>JAZQCX010000146.1:0-10137 GCA_045546495.1 Acetatifactor sp.
TGGTGCTCTCCATCGGCTACAGCAAGATTTATTATAAAGAGGCCTGGCTGGAAAAGTATGGCGGTGTTTCCGTGTTGGGGCATACATACGGTGTGGGGCATCTTTTTTTCAATGTAATTCTATACGGATGTATGATGCTGCAAATGTTTTTTCTTGTGTACAGCTTTGCCAGAAAGAAGTCGGTATCCCGTAAAAATCTGTATGCGTTGCTTTTGATGGGAGCAGACATGATTATTCTGTTCGCGGCGGGCAGGATGCTTAACTTGCGGATCGAGGTGATGCCGCTCGTGTACGTAATTAACGGGTGGATTATTCTGTATATGTATCGCCGGGGAGTAATCTATTCCGTCAACGAGGGACTGGCAGGCTCGCTGGGAGCCCAGGAAGTGTACGGCTATATTATGTTTGACAAGCATTCCAACTATTTGGGATGTAATAAGATGGCGCGTCGCATTTTCCCGCAGCTCTCCGAATGTACGGTGGATCGTCCTATCCGGAATATAGGAGGGCTTGAAAAGCCTACGGAGTGGGTTCAGGTCCACAAAGACAGCGGTCAGGAAAATTTTACCTACGAAGAAAATAACCGTCATTATGAATGCCGGATTACGCAGATGCTGCACCGGAATAAGGTGTGCGGATTCATGGTGGAAATGCGGGAGGATACGGATAAATGGCAGTACATGGAGCTTCTTGCAAAGCATAATTCCGAGCTGGAAAGCTTTCAGGAGACGCTGGAGATAAAGGTACGGGAACAGACAAGGGAGCTTCGCATACAGCAGAGTAAAATACAGGAGCAGTATGTACAGACGGTGACGTCATTAAGTGAAGCGGTGGATGCGAAGGATCGCTATACCAGCGGACATTCGAAGCGGGTGGCAGAATATGCTAAGCTGATAGCGAAGAGGATGGGAAAGAGTACGGAGGAACAGGAAAAAATATATTATGCGGGCTTGTTGCATGATGTGGGGAAAATACGGGTTCCTGCGGAAATTATTAATAAACCGGGTAGATTGACGGAGGAAGAATTTAATATCATTAAGCTGCACCCTGTAACAGGACATCATATTTTGCGGGGGATTTCCGACAATGACTACGTTGCGCTGGGGGCGAAATATCACCACGAAAGGTACGACGGAAAGGGATACCCGGATGGTCTTGCGGGAGATGAAATACCGGAGGTGGCGAGAATTCTGGGGGTTGCGGATTCCTACGATGCCATGGCAAGTAACCGGAGCTACCGTGATGCGTTGCCGCAGGAAGTGGTGCGGGCGGAGATTGAAAAGGGCAGGGGAACCCAGTTTGACCCGGAAATAGCGGATATTATGCTGAAGATGATGGAGGAAGACCGGGAGTATACCATGAGGCAGTCTGACCCGAAAAAGCGTGTGCTGGTGGTGGATGATGACGGAACAAGCTATGAGGCCATTGCAGAAATAATGCAGGAAGAATCAAATTACGAAATCGTTTCCGCACAAGGTAGCAGGAGAGTGAAGGAATTTCTGGATGAACAGCAGTCGGATTTGATTCTGCTGGATACGGAGATGGCAGATGCGCAGAGTCTGGAGGTAATGGCACAAATCAGAGAAGGCAGCGATGCGCCGGTTGTATTGCTGACTGGCGGTAACCGGAAAGCCCTTTTGGTGTACAACCTGATGTACGGGTGCGAGGATTATATTAGAAAGCCTTATTTCCCGCTTTTGGTAAGGGAAGTAATTTACAATATGACGAAGTAGGGTAAAGGTGTAGGAAAGGCAGTAATAATCGGACAGGAAGAAAAGCGAAAGATATGAAAGAAAAGAAAAAGGAAATTAAATTATCAGACCATTTTTCTTATGGAAGACTGCTACGGTTTACCTTTCCGGCAATGGTGATGATGGTTTTTACTTCTCTGTACGGGGTGGTGGACGGTCTTTTTGTAACAAATTTTGCGGGAAAGAGTGCGCTTGCCGCCGTTAACTTTGTATATCCGGTGCTGATGATTCTGGCTACTTTCGGCTATATGTTCGGAGCAGGCGGAAGCGCGCTGGTTGCAAAGACCTTAGGAGAGGGAAAAAAGAAGAAAGCGAAAGAGTTGTTTTCGCTGTTTGTGTACCTCTGTGCTTCGCTGGGCGTTGTGTTTGCGGTGCTTGGTTTTTTCCTGCTGCGACCACTGCTGATGTGGCTTGGAGCGGAAGGGGAGATGCTGGAGCAGGCAGTGTTGTACGGCAATGTTCTGCTTGTTTCATTGAGCTTTTGGAATCTGCAGTATTTATTCCAGATTTTCTTCGTGACGGCAGAGAAGCCGAAGCTGGGACTGTATGTAACGCTTCTTGCGGGAATCACCAACATGGTTCTGGACGCGTTATTCGTGGCAGTATTCCAATGGGGACTTGTAGGGGCGGCTGTTGCAACCGCAATCAGTCAGATAGTAGGCGGAGGAATCCCGCTTATCTATTTCTTTTGTAAAAATACGAGTCTGCTTCGGCTGGGAAAGACACATTTCGACGGGAATGCCACATGGAAGGCAACTACGAACGGCTTATCGGAACTGGTTTCCGGTGTGTCCGGTTCCCTTGTGGGAATTTTGTATAATACACAGTTAATCCGTTATGCCGGAGAAGACGGCGTTGCTGCCTATGGTATCATGATGTATGTCAGCATGATATTTATCGGAATTTTCTTCGGTTATGCCAACGGTTCCGCGCCTGTAATCGGATATCATTACGGAGCCCAGAATCATGGAGAACTGAAAAATTTATTGAAAAAGGGTGTGATCCTGAATGTTTCGGCGGCAGCAGGTATGCTGCTGTTATCGGAACTGCTGTCGAAGCCCCTTGCCGTTATTTTTGCGGGATATGATGCGGCACTTTATACTATGACCCTTAACGGATTTCGGATTTACGCGGTTTCCTTCCTGTTTTCGGGAATGGCAATTATGGGACCGTCCTTCTTTACGGCACTGAATAACGGGCTTGTGTCGGCGGTGATTGCTTTCCTGCGGACAGTGGTATTTCAGGTGGGCTGTGTGCTGATATTACCCATTGTCTGGGGCATTGACGGTATCTGGCTTTCGCTGGTAATTGCGGAGGCATTGGCAGCGTTGGCAGCAGTGGCTTTTTTGGTGGGAATGCGTAAGCATTACCTGACAAAACCTTTCTGAAAATGACAGGAAAACAGACATGTCTCCTGCTAGAATCATGGAGTAGCTTAGTTCGACGGAAGGAAGGGACCTAAAATGGAGTGGACATTGTGTATCAGGGGCGCTATCGACTACATGGAAAGAAACCTGCTTACGGTGGAGGGACCGGAGGAGGTTGCGGAACATGTATACCTCTCACCTATGTACCTGCAAAAGGGATTTCAAATTCTCACCGGGTATTCCATCAGCGAGTATATTCGCAAGCGCAGGCTATATCACGCAGCGCTGGAGCTTGTGAAAACCGAAGGTAAGGTGATTGATATTGCCCTGAAATACGGATATGATACCCCGGAAAGCTTTACCAAGGCGTTTACCCGTTTTCACGGGGCTTCGCCTTCGGAGGTGCGCAAGGACATGAAGCTTGTAAAGGCCTTTCATCCGTTGAAAATCAGTTTAGTGATTCAAGGAGGAGAAAACATGAATTACACGGTGAAAGAGCAGGAAGGTTTTCAAGTTATCGGTTTTTGCAGGGAGTTTACCAACGAGGAGGCGTACAGGGAAATTCCTAAGTTCTGGAACGAAATTTTTGTAAAGTATGCGGTAGGTATCACCGCCGGGAAGAAGCCGGAAAGCGGTACCGAGTGGGCGATGGTCAATAACCGCATCGGCGAATACGGCATCTGTATTGATGATGTGAAGAAGGACGGAAAGTTCCGTTACATGGTTGCGGGCCGTTACATGGGCGGTGAGGTGCCGGAGGGAATGGAGCTTTACGAGTTGCCCGCGTGTACATGGGCAAGGTTTGCCTGTGAGGGACCTATGCCCGAGGCAATGCAGACCACCAATACGAAGATTTGGAAGGAATGGCTTCCCGGAAATACCGAGTATGAGCTGGCAGGGCAGTATAATGTGGAGTGGTATTCTTCGGAAGGTAACAATAAGGATGCGGACTACAAGAGTGAGATTTGGATTCCGGTGAAGAGAAAGTAAGGAAGGCAAAGGCGCCGTAAGGGAACACTTTGGAGGAAAGTATGAAATTGCTGTTATTTGATTTGGACGGGACACTGTTAGACAACAATAAAAATATTTCAAAGAGGACGCTGACGGCGCTGTCGGCATGGAGAGAACAGGGGATTCTGATTGGAGTTTCCACCTCAAGAAGCGAGCAGAATTCCCTGCCCTTTTTGGCGGAACTGAAGCCGGATATTCTGATTGCCAGCGGTGGGGCGTTGGTGAAACGGGGAGAGGAGTATCTTTACACAGCGCAGTTTTCGCCGGAGGAAATCCGGGGAATGATTGCAACAGCCCGGGCGATATGCGGCGAGGATTGTGAGATTACGGTGGATACCCTGACAAGGCACTACTGGAATTATAAGGTTGACCCGTTACAGATGGACAAGACTTGGGGAGATACCGTATATACGGACTTTACCGATTTTAAAGAACCGTCTCTGAAAATGTGTGTGGAAATATTTGATGAGAAAAATGCAAAGGTGTTGGCAGAGGAGTTGCCGGAATGCGATTGTATTAAATTCACGGAAAGTTTTTGGTATAAATTTACAAAGAGCGGTGTAACGAAAGAGAACGCCATTCGGCGTGTGTGTGAAGCCTGTGACCTGAAGCTTTCAGAGATTACCGCTTTCGGGGACGACCTGGCGGATATCGGTATGCTTCGGCTGTGCGGTGTAGGCGTGGCAATGGGAAATGCGCTGGAGGAAGTAAAGAAGGCAGCAGATATCGTAATCGGCAGGAATGACGAGGATGGAATTGCGGAGTATCTGGAGAGGAACCTGCTATAAAGAGAACCATGAGAAGAAGGATTCCGAATATAACATAAGCTGCACTGAGGGCATGGAAAGTGAGAAACATGCCTTAGCGTCGACGAATCAGAAGGCAAATCAGGAACACTGCGGGGAACAGAGTTGCCCCCAGGATGCCTGCGTGCAGGTTGTTGCCCGCAGCATCGGAGAGGAAGCCCACCAGAGTGGGTCCTCCGCCGCAGCCTAAGTCTCCGGCAAGTGCCATAATGGCGAACATGGCGGTTCCGCCCCTTCGAAGCGCCTTGGTTGCCTTACTGAAGGTTCCGGGCCACATGATGCCCACGGAGAAGCCGCAAAGGGCGCAACCCATGAGGCTTATTGCTGGGTGGGGAGCCAAGGCAATCAGCAGGTAGGAAATAACGCAGAGAATTCCGCTGCCCAGCATAAATTTATCCAAATTGATTTTATCCCCGAATTTACCGTAGACGGCGCGGGAAATACCCATCAGAATCGCGAAGGTCATAGGCCCCGCAAGGTCGCCCAGACTTTTGCTGATACCCAGTGCTTCCTCCGCAAAGAGAGAGGACCACTGGCTGACGGACAGCTCACCGGCACCGGCGCAGACCATGAGAATCAGCAGTAACCAGAATACCTTATTACAAAACAGCTCCTTTAGAGTCATTCCCTTTTCGTTTTCGCCGATGAGGGAAGCAATAGGGGCTTGGGTAAAGACGAGGGCGTTGATGGTCGGAAGGATTGCCCAAAGCAGGGAGAGGAACTTCCAGTTTGCAATTCCAAACACGCTGAAAAAAAGAGTAGAAAAGAGGACTACACCCACATGTCCCCAACAGTAGAAGGAATGGAGAAGGCTCATTGCTTTCTCTTTGTTTTTTGTGGGGCAGCTTTCCATGATGGGACTGATGAGCACCTCAATCAAGCCTCCGCCGATGGCATAGCAGACGATGGCAAGCAGGATTCCCGCATAAGGATTCATAATTTCGGGAAAGACCGTAAGTCCGATGAGACCCAATGCTGAAAAGACATGGGCCGCAACGATGGACACCCGGTAGCCGATTTTGTCCACGAACAATGTGGCAAGTAAATCAACCGTCAGCTGTACAGCGAAATTTACGGTAATCAGAGAGGTGATTTTACCCAGAGAAATCGCGTATTGATTCTGTAGGGTCAAAAATAAAAGCGGAACAAAATTGTTAACGATTGCCTGTACAATATATCCCACAAAGCAGGATATCATGGTGGTCTGATAATTGAGGTTTCTACTTCCTGACTGATTCATGGATGCCTCCCGGTATTGTTTGCGTCTATTACAGTTTTATAGTAAAATAGTTTTAGATGCAATAGGGATTGCAGTAATTTGTTCTGGGTGAAGGCGTTGTAATTTAGGATTCTAAGGAGGAAGCAAAATGACATATGCAGAGGTTTTGACAAATGCCAGAAAGGAATTGGGCGGGAAATGTGCGGCTTGTCCTGTGTGTAACGGGAAAGCGTGCGGAAACAGGATTCCCGGTCCCGGTGCAAAGGGAGTAGGAGATACGGCTATCCGTAATTATGATAAATGGCAGGAAATCCGCGTGAATATGGATACCATTGGCGAGAATACTACGCCGGATACGCAGGTGGAGCTGTTCGGAAAGAAATTTAAGTATCCGTTTTTTGTGGGTCCCGCCGGCGCGGTTACATTGCACTACGGCGATAAATATGATGATTTGAGCTATAACGATATTATGATAAGGGCCTGTGAAGAGGGAGGCATTGCTGCGTTTACCGGAGACGGCTTGAACGCAGAGGTCATGAAGAGTGCTTGTCGTGCTGTTGGTGCAGCGGGCGGCTTTGGCGTTCCTACGGTAAAGCCGTGGAATCTGGAAACCATAAAGGAAAAGATGGCGCTGGTAAAGGAATCCGGCTGCTTTGCGGTTGCTATGGACATTGATGCGGCAGGATTGCCTTTCTTAAAGGGAATGAATCCTCCGGCGGGAAGCAAGACTGTGGAGGAACTGCGCGAAATTGCGGCAATGACGGATGTCCCTTTTATTTTGAAGGGAGTCATGACGGTAAAGGGTGCGCTGAAGGCTAAAGAGGCAGGTGTGGCAGGTATCGTTGTCAGCAACCACGGCGGGCGTGTTCTGGATCAGTGTCCCGCAACGGCAGAAGTGCTGGAGGACATTGTGAACGCTCTGAAGGGCAGTGGGGTTAAGGTCTTTGTAGACGGCGGTATCCGTAGCGGTGTGGATGTGTTTAAGGCGCTGGCGCTTGGCGCGGACGGGGTGTTGATTTGCCGTCCCTTTGTTCCCGCGCTTTACGGTGGCGCAGAGGAAGGCGTAAAGCTGTTGATTGATAAGATAGGCGGAGAGTTAGAGGACACCATGGCAATGTGCGGCGCAAAGGACATTGCGTCTATCAGCAGAGATATGATTATGGGGTAACAGGGATGGAAAAAGCATTCAGAGCAAGCCTGTGTTACCATGGGCTGAGGGGTGGCGCAGTTTATATTGAAAACGGCGCGGTGGTTTATAAGAATCAGACCGCTACCATGCCGGAGGCTTATAAGAATATTGTGATGCCGAAGCAGGAAATAACAGCGGTGGAAAGGGGAAGAAAGGTGTTTTTCCCCACTGTGACATTACGTCTTGCGGGCGGCACAAGCTATTGTTTCGTGGTTTTTGCACGGAAGAGGTTTCTGGAAACGCTGGGTATTACGGATGTTGCAGAGAGAAAATAGACAGAATAAGGAAATTTGACAGATGGATTTTGTGTATAAGCTTATAATATGCTTTCTTGCGGGGGCGGGAGCCGGAATCGGTACAGGCTTTGCGGGAATGAGCGCGGCGGCAATCATAGGGCCGATGTTAATAACTTTTTTAGGAGTTCCTGCATATCAGGCAATCGGAATCGGATTGGCGAGCGATGTGCTGGCCAGCGCGGTCAGTGCATGGACATACAAGAAAAATAAAAATCTGGATGTAAAGAATAGTATGGTGCTGCTGGGCTGTGTGCTTTGTATGACGGTTGTGGGAAGCTTTGTGGCGAATCTTTTACCGGAGAGGGCTATGAGTAATACCACACAGATTGCCATGATTTTTATCGGTCTTCGCTTCCTTTTGAAGCCGGTTACCACAACCAAGGAGCAAATGGCAAAGGTAAGCTATAGAGATGGCCTAATCCGGTCGGCAATCGGCGGCGTTTTCGTAGGCTTTATCTGCGGATTTGTAGGTGCGGGCGGCGGTATGATGCTCCTGTTTGTGCTGACCTCTTTCTTGGGCTATGAAATGCATATGGCGGTGGGAACCAGCGTTTTTATCATGGCTTTCACGGCGTTGACAGGAGGCGTCAGTCATTTGGTAATCGGCGGTATGCCGGATGTTGTGTCTCTGGTTGCCTGTGTGATATTTACTTTGATTTGGGCAAGAATTGCAGCGAAAATTGCAAACAAAGCAAGTGCCGTTGTCCTAAATCGCGTGGTAGGTATTGTGATGGTGGTTACAAGTGCCGTGATACTGGCGGTGAATTATTTATTCTAAATAAGTGGGAACAGGCGGGCAGAAGGGTTATCTTCTGTCCGCCTTTCTGTATGCAGAGGGAGTCATCCCGGTAAGGCTTTTAAAGATTCTGCCGAAGTGAGTACTGCTGTGATAGCCTACCGCATCGGAAATCTCCTCTACGGTCATGGTTGTGTGCAGCAGGAGAGAGTTTGCTTCCTTTACGCGTACGTTGCACCGGGTGATACGTTGTATCAGGAGATGATAATTTCCATTTTCACATGGGAATGTCTGGACCTTATTTTTATAGGCTTCAGCGGAGCGGCGGATGCGGTTTTCAGCGGTTGCGGAAAAACGACTCTTACCATGGTGTTTTCCCTGTTTCGACTGTTCGTGTACAGAATTCCGATTCTGCTGCTCCTGATATATGTTGCAAAAATGGATTATACAGCCTGCGGACTGGCGATGTTTTTATCCAATTTCCTGTCGGGCGTGGTGGAGCTTACCGCCGTGCTGCTTTTTAACGCACGGTTGCCAAAGAAGAACCCGGAATTGTTTCGTTGAAAACCGGCATCGGTGTGGGTAAGGCTGCTTGACAGGGAAATCCGGTCTTACGATTTCTTCAGAAGCTGTATACCGGAAACAACAGTAGTTACGCCAAGTAATAGCAATCTAAACCAATTCATTACATTCCAGAAATCCCCGCCGCAGACTGCGGCGGGATTTGTGTTGTGTTCATCTACATAAATTCCCATGTTCCAAAGCAATTTTAAACTGATTGCCAACGCTATAAGGCTGCATACAAATATAATACCGGTTCCGAGTTTTTTCATCGTAGCTGTAGTTCCTTTCTTTCCGTTTTTGAGTAATTTAAGTCCGAACTTTGCCGGAGAGGTATCCTGCTTCAAACTATGTGTAATCGTAGCATGTAATTTTTAAAGGAACACACGGATTTATATTAAGAATACCTTAATTTTATCTGTGCGGCCGAAAAAACTGCGTCAGGCGGTTCCCATGTTTAAAGTGTATGTGATATAATCAACGGGAGCTTTGCGGTGAAACGATGCGGAAAACAACCGCAGACACGGAGGATATGGCGGATGAGAAGAAGCGATAGGGAAATTACGGAACCAAAAGAGATTGAAGCATTTATTGCAAGGGAACAGATTATTCGGATTGCTTTTTCCGACGAGGCGGACATATATATCGTACCTGTAAATTACGGTTACACCTTGGAAGACGGTAAATATACCTTTTATTTTCACGGTGCAAGGGCAGGTCGAAAGTATGAGCTTTCGCAGAAAAAGCCTAATGTAGGGTTTGAAATAGACGGAAAGTATGAATTGATAGAAGGGGAAATTGCCTGTGAGTTTTCCGCGGCTTTTCAAAGCGTCATCGGAACGGGACAGCTTTTCCTTGTGGAGCAGAGAGAGGATAAAATCAAGGGACTGAATGCAATCATGAAGCAGGTGTCCAAACGGGCGGAATGGCGGTATGAGGAAAAGATGCTGGAGGCGGTTGCGGTATTTAGGCTGGATGTGGAGAAACTGTCCTGTAAGGCGAAATAATATGCGACGTGAAGCCCATTAGATGAACCTAGTGTCGGAGAGGCAAGGTTTGCAGAGGCCGGAAAGGTAAGGAGGTTAGTGTAAAAATGAAAGTATTATTGATTAACGGAAGTCCGAGAGCACAGGGCAATACTGCGCTGGCATTAAAGGAAATGGAGCAGATTTTTAAGGAAGAAGGCATTGAAACAGTGATG
>JAZQCX010000147.1:0-9127 GCA_045546495.1 Acetatifactor sp.
TACCACTGTAGATGTTTTCGTCATCTCCGCCCCAGTTGTTACCCTTTAAATAGGTGTAATATTCGCCGCCGTAGTACATATGGTATTCCAGACCAACCCACTCGCTGCTGTCATCCTCAATTACCCAGCCGCCGTCTGCAAATGCCTGTAATAGGGCGTCCAGGTCTTCCTTCGGGCTCTCCCAGAATACGGTGATGTATTCGTAGTCGGGCGCCTCAATGTACATTTCGCCGGTGCTGCAGTAGTCATTCCACTTGCTGCCCTGCTTGGAGGAAAACTGCATTTCCTCTGTTATCCATCCGCCGGATGGCTGCGGAACCGGGTCATACATTACCATGTGGTCCCACTTGCCGTTGATGTAGCCGTCGCCGTCGCTTTCCCAGCGCCATTCCTCGGTGTAGAACATTTCCATGAGCTGGTCTAACGCATCGTTTGCCTCGTCGATGTCCTCCTGGGTTAAGCCCGGAATGTCGGAGCTTTCGCCGTCGTCGTTATCTTCTTTTTCTTTGTCGTCCTCTTTTTCTTTTTCCTGGGAAGCCGGGTTGTTGCTGCCAAACTGTCCATCGTCACCGCCGCTGCTAATCATATCGCAGGCGGTTAAGGACAGAAGCAGTAAGAAAGAAAGTAATAATGTAAGTAATTTTTTCATATTTGCAATCCTCCTCTATTTATTCTGCCGGCGGTACATAGGAAGCAATACCACTGGCATCAATCAGACTCTGTGCTTCCGCAGAAAATGCCGAAATTTCATCATAGTTCAGGAATTCCGTGATGGATTCACCCCACTCATCCTTTTGCACATATTTTAGGGTCAGACTGTTATCATATACCGCATAGGTATAGGTACGGCCATCGTATTGATAGGTATACTGCTGACAGTTCTTACCTGCCACGGTTACGGTTGCTCCCGCTTCCGGTTTTGGATATTCCCGGTAATACCGGCTGAACTCATCAATCAGGGTATAATCTAACATCTCGTAGGTTTCTTCAAAATCGTACCATTCCGTCTGCGGATTGGTTTCATATTCATCCGGCTTATAGCAATATCCGGTCCGCTTATAATAGCGGTCGCCGATTTTCTTAATTACCTCATAATCAAAGGAATATTCGCTTTCGCGGATGCTTACAAAGGTATCTCCTACCCGTTCGTACTGATATGTGTCATGCCAAGCGCCGGGCTCGTCGCTACTGTAGCTGTATTGCATTTTTGCAGAGAAATAGTACTCCTGCTTTACCGGGGGAGCCGGATGCTCCATACTTGCTCCTGCTGCACTTAACAGAATAATATCATACCAGCCGTTTTCTTCTCTCGGAAAATACTTATGAAGTCCATCCCTGAGAATATAGTGGCTTGTTCCCGCATCATCCCATTCGTAGTTCAAATAAGTGGCATTTAAGGTAGGATACAGAGTTAAGCCCTCAATCGGCTTTATGTAGGAAATTTCGTAGGTGTCGTACATGTAATCGAAACCTTCGCTGAACGGATAATCATATACCGCAATCTGTCCCTTGTAGGAATATCCGCTATAGGAAAGCGGGTACCCCTGATCTGCCACACAGCCATACTGGCTTTCCAGCACGGAAACCAGCGCAGCCGCATCCTCCTCCGTAAAGCTTTCGTCAAAGGTCAGTGTCAGCTTATATTCGGTGTACAGCCAGGTTTCTTTGAAAAAGTCGTAATAATTGGAGCGGTAAATCTTCCAATGCAGAATTTTGTCCTTGACGGAATCATACATTCCTTCGGTTCCCCGGGAAGGATGCAGATAGGTGGTCTTGAACATGCTGTAATCGATATCCCGGGAATACTCGGTATATTCCAGTAATTCGAATTTTCCGTAATTTTCTTCGGTAGCCGTTGCCACGGTTTCGCCATCCAGCAGGGTATAGCCGCAATCTGCCAGGTAGGCCTGATAATCAGCATAAACCTTGGAATCGTCGTTCTTCTTCCATCCAATCAAAGCAGAGAAGGAATAAGCAGATAACTCGTTGTAGAACTCATATTTGTGTTCCGGACCGAAGTTTATAAGATTGTAGTCACTGGTCAGGTTGTCTTTTCCCGAATAATCGTAGGTCAGGGTATACATCTGATAGGTATCCACATCATATATGAACTCCCAGGTAGAGCCGGATTCCTTCTTGCAGATGTAGTCACCGTTTTCGCAGATAATATTTTTTCCGCCGTCATACACGCCCGGTTCAATCTTGCTGTAAGCAACCAGCGTGTTATAGGTGTTTTCTGATAAGCCAATATTGGAGAAATCGTAGGTGACTTCCTCCTTGTTGTCTTCCGGTTCTTCGTTATTATCTGTATTGTTGTTTTCTTCCCTGTTATCCTCTCCGTCGTCCTTTTGGGAAGAATCTTCTTTCTCTTCGTCCTTATCTTCTTTTTCTTTATCTTCATCCTTGTCGGAATCATCCTCCTGCACGGCAGGATTATTGCTTCCAAACTGGCCTTCGCCCACATCACCGCTACCGGTGGTGCAGGCACTCAAGGACAGTATCAGAATGAGAGAAAGCAGTAATATCCATATCTTTTTCATATTTGCATCCTCCTCATCTCTATCTTTACGGACGGTCTGTGGTGTAATCAACAGTGATAACGCCGTCGTCGTAGGATACGCTTAAGTACCATTCGCCGTCGGTGCCCCACCAGCCGTTCATGTCAAGCATTTCGTCCTCGGTGTAGCCAAAGTCCATGAAATCCTCATATTCAAAGCCTTCGTCCTGCAACACCTCAATGTAATCCGTCATATCGCTTTTCTTTGTGCCGTGAAACTCGGTGCGGTAGCCGGATATCTGCTTTTCTTCACCGGCATCCGGTTTAGGCAGTGCTTTCGGCCAACTGTCGGAGTTTCCGGAGGTCTGATTGCTTACCCCTGCTACCAGACCGAGGATACTACTCACTGCGGAGGATTCTTCATCATCCCCACTGTCTATATTTAATTCTTCTTTCACGTTGTTGATAAAATTGGTCACTAGCTTCTTTGCAGCAAAACCAATAAGCGCACCCAGCGCAATGCTGATAATCATCAGAATCAGGCAGGCTCTTGCGTAGTAGGTCTTCTGCTTCTTCTTACAGCCGCCCAGTGCCCAAATAATGAGCAGTAACTGTCCCAACAGCGGAATGCACATGAGAAGTGTAATTCCAATGAAGCCGCCGGTGGAAATTAGTGCGTATTTGCCTTCCGGCTTAGCATCGGTCTTTGGCGGCTGTGGCTGTACAGGTTGCCGGTACACCGGTTGTGGTACTGGCGCCGGGGCCGGAGCAGGTTGTGGTGCCTCCACTTCCTTCATTCCTACAGGAGCTTCCTCTATCTTATTCCCGCATTCCGTACAGAAACGGGTATCGTCTGCAAGACTTGCTCCGCACTTATTACAAGTTATCATAAGCAATCCTCCCTTCTCCTCCTTGGTGTATATGTATTATGCTTCCCGCTTAGTACCGCAGTTCGGGCAGAACTTTACTCCCTCAGCCCATGGTTCACCGCAGCCCGGACAATTCGGATCCGGCTCTTCCTTTGGTCCCAATTCCGGAAGCTTGGTGCCGCAGCCGGAACAGAACTTGGTGCCAACATCATTCTGCTGTCCACAGTTCGGACACTTTGCGCTTTCCATAGCGGTAAGCTCCGGAAGCTTTGCACCGCAGGATGGGCAGAATATCTTATCTGCCGAGGTCGGCTCACCGCAGGCTTCACAAACCTTCATATTCTTTGCCGCTTCGTTTGCCACGGTCTTTGCCGCATTGGTCAGGGCGCCGAATAATCCGCCGAAGGCTCCCATCACACTCTGGGCTGCCTGCTGATTTCCGGCGGACTGCTCCACTGCGTCTGCAAGCTGCTCCTGATTCTGCTGATAGCTCTGGGCTGCCTGATTGATATTGTCAGCTGCCTGATTTGCCATCGGCGCAACTGTCTGCTCCACAACCTCATTCACTGCCGGACGCACTGCTTCTCCTACTGCTTCTCCTACTGCATCGCCTACTGCATCACTTACTGCTTCCTTGATTCCCTTTTTAATCTGATTAAATAAACTTGAAAATGCCATGATAATGTCTCCTTTATTCCATGTAATTTATTGTATCCATATTTTGTTTTCTAACCGCTTACTTTACCAGCTTTGCACCGCAGTTACCGCAAAAAGCTGCGCCCGCATCATTTTTTGTGCCGCACTGTCCGCAGAAGACCGGCTTTGCTTCCTGTGGCTCTGCCGCTCTCTGCGGTTCCACCTGCTGTACTTCCTGCTGTGCCGGCTGTGCCATAGACTGCGCTGCTGCGGCTTCTGCTGCTGGGGTCTCGTTCATTGCCTGACTCACATCTTCCTTTGCCTTATCAAACAGTTCCTTAAATTTTTTGGACATTCCGCAAAGCTTACCGTATAGATCAAAGGTAATTACCGTAGTCGGTGCCACTGCCATATAGTTGCCCATGCTCTGGCACATCATAAAGCTGTCAACAAAGGCAAACTTCACGAGCCATGCAAGTAAGCAGGCAATACAGAAGGCAATGAATGCGTTCCAATGGAAAATCTTAAAAATAATACCGATTACCGCGAAAATCACAAGCACTAAAGCAATCATGCCGACAACCACCTTTAACATGGTCTTGGCTGCTGTCTTTAATACGCTCTTCCAGTTCTGTGCGTAAATTACTACACCATCAGCTGCACTCTTAAATTCGTTTTGGTCCTTGTTATAGAAGGTCCATCCGATACAACACTCGTCCACGTATCCTAAGGAAAGCTGTACGAAAAACTTTGCCAGACTTTCCAGGGAATCCATGCCCGGAATAAAATCTAAGAAATTACCCACCTTTTCGATACCTCTCTGGATTTCCTTAATGGCACCGTTTACCAGCTCATCCACCGCAAAATAAACATTGGAGGTTACAAAGCGTTCCTTTACAAGGTTCTTACCGTATTCCACCTGATTTTCCGGAATCTGACCGGTTTTCATGGATTCTGCAATTACCGCAATGTGACCTGCTTTTACCATATATCCGCCGTAGCGCATAACAACAAGATTTACACCCTTAATGGCTGCCAGCCAGATTAAGAAGCAGACAACAAGTCCGAAGCCCTCAAACAACCAGCCGATACCCATTAATATAGCGAAAAGTACCAGGCAGATTCCTACATGGATTGCACCTAAAACCAATTTTGCCATACAGAACGGCAGCGTCTTGTTAAATAACTGTTTTGCATTCATAATTTAATCCTCCTTTAATTTTTATCCCGCATTTCGGACAATATAGTGTGTTATCAGATACTACCGTGTCGCATTCCTGGCAAGAACGATGCAAATGCCGGTATCTCTCAAACAGGCTTTCTTCCGGAAGCGGCTTGCCGCATTCCTGACAGTAATGATATCCGCTGTCTGACATCGCCCCACAGCTTCCGCAAACCTTAATCGACTTCATTACTTCCACCCCAAAGCCGTATTGCTGCATTCCTTCGTGCCTTATCCTGTCACACTGCTTCGTCATCTGCATCACCTCCATACATCAACCGGGTTCCGCAACGGTTACAGAACACATCCACCGGATTCACCTTGCTTCCGCAGTGCGGACAATAGCTTGGCTGCTCCTCCCACGGAGAACAATCCACACATTCCAAGGTGTCTGCGTTATACATGGCATTGCAAATCCACCGTCCGCATTTATGGCACCGGTTGAACTGCTGCTTTCCCTCCGTTTCCCATGCCCGGAGCAGTTCTTCTTCTGTTTCCGCCGGATAGCACTGCTTTGTGATACATACGGCAGCCCCGGAGGCTTCGCAGTAAAATTTGAACCGGACGCCACCCGCATCGGAAATCACCTTATATCTCGCCGTTTTGTGACGATTCTGTTCCATATAAGCCTCCTCCTGTTTTCCTCCGAATACATCTTTCCATTTTGTTCAAATTATGGTATACTAAAATAACCGACTTGGAGGTCTCCGTTCGTTGGTAGCGGTTGCGGAGAACTTTCTGAAATTTCAGAAAGAGGGGTTCCAAATCGGTTGATGCGCAAGTCATTACCTATGCCCTCCTTGGTGATGCTTACAGACATAATTTTACGGATTTCCCGCATTTTGTCCCCACCCCAAATGTCAAAAAAGGGTGGGAAAACATAAAAAAAGGCCGAAAAATCCAAAAAAAATAAAAAAGGGTGGGAAAATATCCACCTAAGGAGGAACTGTTATGAAAAAATTCACAACTCTGTTACTGACTCTTTTACTGGCACTGGGATGTGTGTCCGGCTGTGGCAAAGGCTCTCCGCTGGACCCTAAAAATCCGGTTACCTTAACCATGTGGCACAATTATGGCGGCGACATGCAGGAATCCATGGACTACCTCATCGACCAGTTCAACAGCACCGTAGGCAAAGAAAAGGGTATCGTTATCAATGTTACCGCCATCTCCTCCGGTTCTGAGTTAAACAAAAGTCTAACCATGATTGCAAATGACGACCCGGGTGCACCGGATATGCCGGACATTTTTACCGGCTATCCAAAAATCGGCATTCTGTTTCAGGAAAAAGAAATGCTGGTAAATTTGGAGGATTACTTCTCCGAAAAAGAACTTGACGAATATGTAGAAGCATTTTTAGAGGAAGGACGTTT
Organism: Acetatifactor sp.; assembly: GCA_045546495.1. Classification (GTDB taxonomy): domain Bacteria; phylum Bacillota; class Clostridia; order Lachnospirales; family Lachnospiraceae; genus Acetatifactor. The sequence goes on from JAZQCX010000147.1 coordinate 6,598, forward strand.
TGACGACGGCGGACTCTATGTTTTCCCGATTGCAAAATCCACCGAAATTCTTTATTTAAACCAGACCTTATTTGACCGCTTTGCGGCGGAAACCGGTGTTTCCGTAGATTTGCTTGCCACCTTTGAAGGTTTGGCAGAGCTCTCCGAAAAATACTATGCCTGGACTGATGCACAAACTCCGGACATTCCAAACGACGGCAAGCAGTTTTACGCTGCCGACTCCTGGTTTAATGTGGCAGAAGTAGGCATGGTTCAATTAGGTACCAGTCTTTTTACCGATACCTGGCAGTTAAATCTGTCCAGTGATACATACAAGCAGATTTTCAACACCATTTATACCCCTTCGGTAGAAGGTGGCTTTGCCATTTACGACGGCTATTCCTCCGACCTTTCCAAAACCGGGGATTTAGTTTGCTCCACCGGCTCCTCCGCGGGCATTTTGTTCTACGGGGATACCATCACTTATACCGACGGAACCGTAGAAAATGTTACCTATAACATCTATCCGTATCCGGTATTTGAAGGCGGCGCAAAAACAGCCTTGCAGCGCGGTGGCGGTCTCATGGTTACAAAGTCCGATGAAAAGAAGGAATATGCTGCCTGCGAATTTATCAAGTGGCTGACCTCTTCCGAACAAAACATGAAATTCATTGAAAAAACCGGCTATCTTCCTGTAACGAAGCAGGCCTTCGAACAGGACATGGCTGCTCATATGGAAACCTTAGAGGATGCACGTATTAAAAAAATGCTCACTGCGGTACTTTCCATGTACGAAGAATATACCTTCTTTACCGCTCCGAATTACAGCAATTTGGATGCAGACAGCGCCGCTTATGAAACCGGCTTTAAGGCTCTTCTTACCGGGGAACGAAGCAAATTCCTTGCCGGCAGCAGTGTTTCTGCCGAAGCAGCTCTTAACGAGCTTCGTAAATAACCGTTACTCTGACCGCAAAGGAGCGCTTCACTATGCTGAAAAAAATACGAAACAAGGAATCTACCCTGCGCCGCAGGCTCATTCTCTTTTTCGTCTCTGTTACCTTTTGTCTGATTTTGGCTTTTACTTTTCTGCTTACCTTGTTTGGTATCAACGGCAGCGAAGAAAAAAACATTCAGAACTTTTTTACCGATGAACTAAATACCATTTCCGGCGCTGTTTCCGAGGATTTTGGTCTGCTCTCCGTGGACGGTATCCAACTGGCGGAGTCCCTTGCCCGGGTAGCCGATGACTTTTTCGATGCTTCCGGCACTAAAGCGTCTGATTTAACTACCGCACCGGAGCTTATCGAACCCCTGCTCTCCGAGCTGGCAGGTCCGCTGTTAAACACTGTCAACAACCGCTCCTGCGGTGGTGTATTCATTTTGCTGGATGCCACGGTAAACCCATCGGCAGAAAATTCAGATTTGTCAAAAGCAGGTATCTTTATTAAAAAGACGCAGCCCACCTCCACCCAGGCGGTTGGCGTTAAGCTGCACTATCTGCGGGGTCCCGCGCAAATTGCAAGAGACAATGATATCGGCCTGATTGCCCAGTGGAAAATGGAATACCACATCGTGGGTGAGGAATTTTTTACCACCGTTATGGAAACCGCACGTCAAAACCCCGACACTGCCCTTTCCAGACTATATTACTGGTCCGGAAGAATTACCTTGGAAGGCAACAGCGAAGCAGGCTTTCTGCTGTGTGTACCGCTGCGCAGCTCCGACGGTACCGTGTTCGGTGTTTCCGGCATTGAAGTCAGCGACCGTATGCTGAAATCTATGTACTCTCCAACCGCCGGTACCTACGAAAATGTCTTTGCCGTTGTTTCTCCGTCAAACGAACAGGGCCTAACCACCTCCCTTGGAATTTTAGCCGGTAACTATTATCTTACCGGCAACCGCTTCCATGAGGATTTAATGCTGTCCGGCAGCAAAAACGGCTTTGAACGCTTTTCCAAAAGCGATGTAACCTACGGAGGAAAGACCACCTCCCTCCGCCTGTATCCAAACGGTTCACCGTACGAGAAAGAAGCCTGGTCTGTGGCACTGCTGATGCCGGAGGACCTGTTGGATGCTGCAATCAAAGGCCGCGTAACCCTGTTTATCATGATTAGCATACTGTTGTTGGTTATCAGCCTTGCTGTATCAGTGTTCATAAGCAAAAGGTATCTTCGTCCGGTACACGACGCTTTAGACTCCATCAAAAACCGCTCCTATGAAGAACAGCGTTCTGCTTCCTATTTGGAAATCAACGACTTGTTTGAATTCCTGGCGGAAAAAGACCGGGAGCACGAGGAATATATGGCAGAAAAGGACCGTGCCCACCAAGAAGCAATTTGGGAATTAAATAAACAGACGGAGGATGTCCGGGCACAATATGACATGGCCCAGACCTACATCTCTCATCTGGCAGACGAACGGATGCCGGAGGTAGATACAGAAAGCTTCGACTTATTCATGCAATGTCTCCACTCCTTAACTCCTAAGGAGCGTGAAATCTTTAATCTGTATTTGGAAGGTAAGCAGGCTAAGGATATTTTGGAAATTGCTA
>JAZQCX010000148.1:0-90766 GCA_045546495.1 Acetatifactor sp.
GGCGTATATGGCAACAGATTACTGATATCTTTGCGGAATGCAGCATTGACTATACTAAGGATTCAGAAGTGGCATATCATTTCTATGCCACTATACAAAACAAGTTTCATTACGCAATTACTAATAATACAGCGGCTGAGACGGTATGCTGTTTGAAACGAATTATTTTGGACGCTTCAGCAGAATAGTATACAAGCTTCGGAAGTTTTATCAAAGATATACAAAATCATGAAGGAAAAAAGAATCCAGATGGATACAAAAGAGAAGGTAGTAAAAGAGAATAATAAGAAAGTGATTTTCAGAATCGTTGCAGTGCTTGTAATCTTGATTTTGATTATAGCAATGGGCGGAATGATGATTGCTATGTCAACGAAAGAAGAAGTGCCGGTGAAGGTCATGATAGAGGAGCAGATTGTGGAAAAACAATTTGTAGAAAATATCATGGTGAAAGCGGAAGTCGAAGAGCCAAAGGAGCAGGGAGAAGTGCTTGAAGAGGGGGAACAACCGAATGAAGATAATAAGCTTGAAGAAGAGTTAAAAGCAGATGAAGACAGTACATCAGAAGAAGGTATAGAGAAGAACGAAGAGAGCAAACCGGCCAAAAGTACAGAACAGGAAGAGGAACAGACGCAATTACCGGTTATTGAAGAAGTTACATACGTACAAGGAGAAAAGGTAGTTTTGTGGCTGGATGCCGGACACGGTGGCAGAGATGTAGGCAGTGATGTTCGCAGTATTTATGAAAAAGACATTAATATTATTGTCGTAAATAAAATTGTAAAAGAATTAGAGAATGATGGTTATGAAATTTTATTAACAAGATTAGATGATTCCACCGTAAGACTCTATGACCGCGTTGATATGATAAATGCTGCTAAACCGCATCTGATGGTTAGTGTACATTGTAATTCGATGACAGAGGAATATATTAATGGAGTAGAGGTCCATTATGCCAGTGGAAAGTGCGTAGGTGAGAGCCTGGCGCAGTGTTTGCAAAGTTCGATTGTTGCAAATACCGGAACAAAAGACCGGGGAAAAAAAGGCGGAGAATTAGCAGTAGTGAAGTATACCACTATGCCGGCCGCTTTGATTGAGATGGGATATTTGACTAATGATGCGGATTATGGGAATCTGATAAATCCGGAATATCAGGATAAGATGGCAAAAGGGATTGCGGATGGAATCAGGACGTTTATAAATGAAAAATTGGGTAAGTAGAGATATTCGGGGAACGGCAGGCAAACGGACAGTGGCTCAATCAATACACCTTTATCTTAAAAACCACTTTTTCAACAAGCATACGCTTCTTTGAAATGATACAAGGCATATGACCGTCTTGAGGCTCGTAGTAGGCAAACATTCCTGCCGAAAGTAACGAGTATCCTTTGTCAGGCCGGATTTCATAAAACAGAATGTCTGATTCCGGACGTCTGTCTTCACATACCGTCATATCTTCTACAGTATCGTAATATATTTTCTCCTCTCCTTTATGGATATATTGCAAGTCTGCATACTGCACATGCGATTCCATACGAGAGCCCTCTTTAGGCTTTGTCTCATATCGCTGTACCAAAGCAAAAAGCTCATCGCCTAACAATTCGTATTTGCCGGGCGCCAATTTCTCGTTATCCAATCGCTGTAAAAATCCGATGATTTCCTTTTCATATTTTGCCAGCTGAGGATACTTTATTAAATTCGTGATTTTATCTGCAATCATCCTATTTACCTCTTTTATCCGTTTCACTTCTCAATTAAAGTCATTTACTTGCCAATAGTGTATCTAATAAGAATATCTATGTCAATGATTGTGCGGTGGAAATGGGTACAGAAATGAAGCAAGACCGTTTGTTTTCAACATCTTTGGATGTGAAAGCAGGCGGTCTTCTTTCTTTTGTCAGCTTTCGCGTCTAAGATTCCGAATGGAGGAATGCGAGAATGAAAGAAACAAAGGATATTTTTGAGGGTTTTATTTTACTGTGGAATTAAACCTATGAAAACAAAAGGAAATCGCGCAGAGGATGCAGATGCCGGTTTGGCAGGGGTTAAAGGAGGATGTCCGGATGAAAAATAATTTATTGGCGGAGATACAGCAGATTTTAGAAAGGGAGGATGCAAGAAAGGGAAGTCTTCCGATTCCCAATTACCTGTTTGTACAGCAGTATGGCAGAGATATTACGGAAGAGATGCCGCAGATTGCAGCTTTGTTCGGACAAGCGGAATGGTTTACATTCGATAATGGGGTGCAGCAAAAGGAAGGAAATCTGCTTTCCCATTTTAAGCTGGAGTTAAACAGGCATGCCGGAATTGGCAGAGAATATAGCGGAAGCATTTTGATCGAACTTTCGGCTCCGGAGAACGAAAAAGAAGAAAAGGAATTAGAGGAGCTGTTAAGTTATATAGACAGTCAGAAAGACCGCTTGCATTGTGTATACACCATGCGGGGACAGGAAGCCGTTGACAGAGTGCGAAAACGACTGGAAAATTACGGGTTTGTGCGGGTTGTATATGCAAAACCGTACCGGGTTGATGAGCAGACGGCGATTTTTTCGGATACGCTGCAGATGTATCGGTTTCAGGCAGATGAGGAAGCGGAGCGATGTGCGGAAGCCTTTTTTGAGGGAAAGGAATGGGATACATCCGATGCGGTGAAAATTCGAATCGAAAATATCGCAAAGGAAATCGTATATCAAAGTTTTATCAATGAGGACGCACAAGACAATATCGTGCGGAAGGAAGAAATAGAGCGGGTATTTGCAGCTTTGTTAAAAGAGACCACAAAAAAGAGACCAATCGGATTTGCGGTAGGAGGAGCAGAGGTATGAACAGAATAAACGGGACACGCTTTTTGACACAGGACGAGCTGGCAAAGACACTGACGGAAATCAATATCCATGAAACGACTTACCCGGTTGGAGGAATTCCGATGCTGGTCAAGGGTGATAAGCTTTACATAGACGCAGAAGATACGCACACGATGATTTTTGGTGCTACGGGAAGTAAGAAGACGCGTATGTTTGCGATGCCCGCTATCGGTATTTTCGCAAGAGCCGGAGAATCCTTTGTGGTGACAGATCCGAAAGGCGAATTATACGGCCGGACCATAGGGGACGTGGTGTCTTACGGGTACGAGAGCAACTGTATAAATTTGCGTGATTTTAAGGCGGGCGTAACCTGGAACCCGTTGGCTTTGCCATACCGCTATTACCATAACGGGAAAAAAGCGAAGGCAATCGAGTACGCGGTAGAAATGTCTAAAATGATAATCGGTGAAAATGCTACGGATGAGGCGTTTTGGATTAATACCGCTGTGGATGTGTTTAGCGGATTTATCCTCCTGCTTTTCGAACTGTCAAGCGAAGAGGAATGTCATTTCAGAAGCTTATATGAACTTTGGAGGAGCTATATTGCAGACCGGAAAAAGGCAATCGGAAAGATAAAAGAACTGTTTGGGGAAGGGCTGATATATCAGAGAATTTCCAGCTTGGATAATCCTTCGGAAAAGACGGTGGGAAGCATCGAAGCGTTTATATCCATGGGACTGAATAAGCTTGGTATTAACGAAGAATTTATAGAATTTCTCTCTCAGAAGGGATTGGATTTACAGGAACTTGCAGGCAAGAAAAATGCAATTTATCTGGTAATTCCGGATGAAAATACGAGTTATCACTTTGTGGCAAGTCTGTTTTTAGAGCAGCTGTATGAGGTACTGATTGAAAAGGCGCAAAATGAGGCATCCCATATGCTGCCCATTCGTATGAATTTTTTGATTGATGAGTTTGCCAATATCCCCAAAATTCAAAATATGGACGCCATGATTACGGCGTCCAGAAGCCGAAATATTCGTTTTCACCTGATTGTGCAGGGCATGAAACAGCTGGAACAGAAATATGAAAAAAGCGCGGAAACGATTATGGGAAATTGTAATAACTGGGTGTACCTGTACAGCAAGGAATATAATCTTTTGGAGGAAATCAGCAGACTGTGCGGGGAAGTGATCTATGATAACAATGTGCGCATGCCGCTTTTTTCGGAGTTTGATTTACAGCACCTGAGTAAGGAAAAGGGAGAGGCGCTGGTATTGTCCGGCAGAAATCTTCCCTGCCTTACCAATCTGGCGGACATTGATGAATATCCCTATCCGATTTTGTCGGCGAAGGAAACGGAAAGTCTTAAACCATGGCAAACCGTAATGCCTTTCCACTGGAGAGATGGGAAAACGCCCCCGTATTTTTGCGAGATAGACCGGTTCGATGACCCATATAAAAGAAAGAAATTAACAACGAGAAAATTCAAAGAAAACAGGCGGTGGCTGGTAGCGGTTGGGCCGGAAAATATGATTTTGGCAGAGGGAGAGTTCGATAAGGATTTGATTGATTCCAAAGCGGCGATGGGTATGTTGACCAATTCTGTATTGGACGAGATGGAATTAGAGTCGGAATATATCGAATGGTACTCGGCCTTACCAACCATAAAAGAAATCTATCAAGGGTTAAAAAAGGAACATCCGGAGAATGTCTATGTAACACTTGAAGAGCTTGGAGAAGAGAATTTTACAAAGGAAATGGAACGACGAAATACATACGGACATATGGAAAAGGTGAGGAAAAGCGAGATAAGTCTTTTCTTTACCACCAACCCGTCAGAGCCCGGCGATAACAGAATTGACCTGGGAAGCGTGGATGTGTATGCAAGAAATGTAGGGACAAGGTATCTGTTAAATCATGCATTCCGCAGAGCAAATCAGGAGTTAAAGGAAAGCACCTATGCAGAAGTAAACTGGCATTATAAAGGGAGGAAGTTTACATACGACGGAGTATCGGTTTACCGCTTTGCAAAGAAAAATGTAAAGGGTGAATTTGCCGTATTACAGGTGACAGACTGCCGGGAAAGCCTAAACGGAATGTGATGGGAAGCACGTTGAAATCATGGTGCTGATTTGTTATAATTTTAAAAAGAATATCTTCTTGGAATGCCGGTAAAGTATGCAAATAGAGCTGAATTGAAAATAAATCCGCTGAAAAGATGGAGGAAATGTTTTATGAGTGAAATGATGAAAAAAGTAAAGGCTATTCCGATAAGGGAAGTAAAGGAATTTCTTATTACTAAAAATAATTATCAGGAAGTGGAATGCATTGAATCCCTATCAGGAACAGATAATGTAAAGATTGATATAGATTCTGTAAGCGATTCTTTTTCCGGCACGATTAAAGGAAAAAAACATGTACTGATGCATACGGAAGACAGACGTGTTGTTGATGAGGATTCTATTGTATTTCTATATAAAAATGGAAGTGCTTACCAAGTAGATTCATCAAAAAGCAGAGTTGATACTGCTCAAGGATATGTTTATTTACGTAATCTTATTGATGAAGATGATTATGTTTCTAAGATAAAAGCGCTTTTGAATAAAGAAGAAGAACTTTATTTTCTTGCAATCAGTGGAATTAAAAAAACAGGTGATACTTTCTACAGCGAAGTAACTTTTGAAGCCAATGGAAAGCTTGATAAAGTTAATATAAAGTCCATCGGTACGGAAGAAAAACTAAATTGTGAATATGAGGTTAGATTTGAAGCTGACTCCATAGAAATAATCAAAGCAGATATTCCTTTGACGAGGCTTGCATATGCTCATCGGGAAATGTATTGCTTTCTTAATAACATAAAAAATGGAGACTATGGATATACTTGTAAAGATAATCAACAACAATCTGTTGAAAATGCAATTAAAACACTTGTAGAAATAAGTCCTTTCGATTTAGAAGGAAGTATGTCTTAAAAACCGAATCAAATCAGGCTGGCAATTGACAGCCTGATTTGTTTGTTTTTTTGAGGGTTTTCATTTTGTTAGAAATGAAATATATGAAAATGGTGACGGTAAGAGACTCTAAATGAAGTGTTCTTCGACAAGTTCTATGTTATAATAAATGAAATAGGGAAAGTGGAGGCTTATTTATGCAACAAAAGCAGAATAAAACAGAAACTTCGACGAAAAATAATAGCAGTTATGGAAAAATGATGCTGCAAAAAGATAAGAAACGGTTTCAAATGAAAGAGAAACAGGCATATATTCAATTATTAAAAGCCCCCCGCGGAAAAGAATATTTTCAGTTGTTGGGCAAAATCAAGGAAGTTGCCAATCAACTGGCTGATGTTGATGAGGAAATTGAGAAACTGCAACAGGAGATAGCACAGGAGGAGAGCATGCTTCCCGGTGCTGTTGATGCAGAGTATATACCGGAGGGAACTGCAGCTGAAGCGAAACAATTTCAGGCAACTTGGGCGAAAGAAGATAAGCCGGATAAGGAAAGTATACCCTGGATGACTGATACTCCGAAGGAAAGTACGGTTGCATGGGTAACAGACACTGAAAAAGAAAGTACCGTATCCGGGGGGATTGGTACTCCGAAGAAAGAGGAGGTATCGTGGCTGGTTGAAGGAAAAAACGAAGCCGGAGTGCTGCAAAGGATTGAGGAAAAGAAACAAAAAATTCTGGAATTGCAGAGAGAGCAAAACAGATTGATAGAGGAATTTCAAAAGGAGCAAAAGGCATTTATGGCACAGCTGCCGGTTCCGGATAAATGTATTAGTATGATTTGGAACGGAGTGAATGAGCATATTTTATTAAAATACGGTGTGATTGGCTGCCCGGGAACCGCTTTCAATTCGCCGGAGGAATTGCTGGAGATAACAAAGCCGAGGTCAGAACAGGAGGAACGCCAGATATTAAAAGGTAATGACGCTTATCAGATGTATTGGCAGCAGTGTGGAGAGAACCTTTTAATTACAGAGATATATATGGACGTTATTTGTGTAGTGCTTATGGATGGAAACACCATTGTAATAGAGTAATGCCATAGGGAGCAGGATATGTTAATCGGAATTGATTTGGGGACAACCTATTCGGCTGTTTCCTATTTGGATAAAAAGGGAAATCCCCAGATTATTTTAAACAGAGAAGAAGAGCCCACCACGCCCTCCGTAGTGTATGTAGACGGCGAGCATGTGATTGTTGGAAAAAGGGCGCGGGAAAAGGCACTTAGTTTCCCGGAAAAAATATGTAAATGCATTAAGCGTTTAATGGGATTTAAGGAAATTGCGATACAGGATAATAATACCAAGTATACGCCGGAAACAATTTCTGCAATGATTGTCAAGCGGTTGTTGGAGGATGTTCTGAATCAGCAGAAAGGGTTTATTGATGGCATTGTAGTTACAGTGCCGACTTATTTTAATGAGATAAAAAGAACTGCCACAAAACAATCTGTAGAGGTAGCCATTGCAGCATTGAAAGAGGATAGTGAACTGGCAGAATATGTAAAGCAGGTGGCGTTTGTGGCAATCATTGATGAGCCTAAGGCGGCTGCGCTGTATTATAGCCATAAGATGGAACGGGAAAACGGAAAAATTCTGATTTATGATTTGGGCGGCGGTACATTTGATGCGGCATTGGTAGAAATTGCTGATAATAAGGTAACGGTTATTGCTGAAGGAGAAGAACATGAAGCCGGCGGCACCTTTTTTGATGAAAAGATTCTGAAATATGTGATGGATGAGATAGAGGAAAAATATCACGTAGATTTAAGAAAGACAGAATATCAAAATGAGCGTGCCAAAATCCTGTTAGAAGCAGAAAATTGCAAAAAGAAACTGTCACAAGAGGGTGTGGATGCAGTAAAGATGACCGTCAGCATGAAACATAAGTCGGTAGATGTTTCTATAGCAAGAGCGGGCTTTGAAGAAATGATTGAACCCTATGTATATCGTACCATCGATACCATAGATGAGATGCTGTATGAAAATGATATAAAGCCTTCTGAAATAGATGAAATTGTGTTGGTGGGCGGTTCCAGCCGTATTCCTTATGTAAGGAAGGCTCTGAAAGAGTTTTTTGGAAAAGAACTGTCTGAGGCAATTGATCCGGATAAGGCAGTTACATATGGAGCCGCAATCTATGCAGGTATACGTCAGCAGGAATGTGGGCTGTATAGGGAAGCGGAAGATGAAAAAGATTCGGTTCCCCTTATGCTAGAAGATGTGTGTGCACATTCTATCGGCTTGTTAATTACGAAAAATGCAGTAACGAAAGAAAAAGAAGACCATGTTTTAATCGAAGAAAACACACCGATTGTAGCAGAGGCGGAGCAGGAATTTAATACAGCATATGCAGGGCAGACCTATATTAAAATTGAGTTAACCGAGGCAGGTAATAAATTTACGGAGCAGGTCATCAAATTGCCGGAAAGTTTGCCGAAAGGGACAAAGGTCCGGATCAGGCTTCGGGTAAATCAGGATCACTTGATAGAGGTGGCTATGCACATTCCCGATATTGATTTTTCAGAGGAGTATGAGGTGACTCGCATCAATAACCTAAGTGAGGAAGAGCAAAAAGAGATGTCAGGGCTTATTGCATCAAAGACACTGGAATAAGAGGGTATCGCTATGATGAATGAATATTACAGAGAGCGTAATTATGAAAAAATAATTGAGTTATATAAAGAGGAACAGCCGGCTGATATTACGGATGCGGATGTGGTAAATAAGGTGGCTGAAAGCTATCGGAGAGTGGGTAAAGTTGCGGATGCCATTACATGGACGGAACGCTTGGTGGAGTTAAAACCGGAACGGCGTTTGCTGGAACGTTTATGCGGGATGTATTTGCAGACTGAGACTTCAAAAGATGCGTGGAAAAAGTTGCTTGATTTATCAAGAGGAAAATCAAGCGAATGCGAGGCGGTTGCCTCTTATTTCTTTGAAAAAGCACAGGGGGCAAGTGGGACGCGCTTAGAAGAACTGGCTCGCGATATGCTGGATTCGGTAAGTTCTTATGACGATGCAATTTATTTTGAAGCGGCGGAGTGTTTGGACAGCGATTATTATTTAAGACAGATTATTGCCCGGAGTTCAAATGAAGCAAATAAGAAAAAGGCAGAAGAATTACTGAAAAGTACGCAAAAAGCAAATACAAAAAAGAGAGTTTCGACTCCGGCAATACAAAGAATTGAACGGAAGATTCCGGAAATGGTTGAAAAACTGTTTGCGGATGTGGTTGGCATGGATGAGATTAAGGCAGAAATCGGTGCCCTTTATCACCATTTGAAAGTAAATCACAATAGGATTGACCGGATTGCGGTACCGTTTAACTTTGTAATTTCAGGACAAGTGGGAAGCGGTAAGACGAAACTTGCTTATATTATCACAGAATTATTGTATGAAGCCGGAATTTCAAAGCGTAGAGAGCCCAGGGAGATTAGTGCCGTTTCGCTGATGGAAAGCATGGAAGAGGCATTGGAAGATGCACCTCCGGTTATCATTATTAATAATGCAGAATGCCTTTGGCGGGCTACGGAGCAATCGGACAAAGAAGGCGGAGAAAAGAATCAGATTTGGTTGGTATTTGAACAGTTATTGGAAGAAGCCTGCCAGGAACAGGAGCACTTTTTCTTATTCCTTGGCAATACCACGGAAATGGATAGTTTGATTCGTAATAATTCCAAAATTAAAAATTATGTCACATACTTACAGATACCGGTATATACCGGAAAACAACTGCATCAGATTGGATTGCAGATGATTGAAAAAGATGAATATGAGATTTCGGATGCAGGCAAAGAACAGTTCTATCAGGAAGTTCGTAAAAAGTCAGTATTGGGAGATTTCGCAAACGGTCATACCATTCAGCAGATAATCATCGAAGCAAAGAAGAACCTGGCTTATCGTGTAGCAAAAGAAGGTGGTATGCGATGCTACGAAGACAGGGACTTTGTTATGAACGAAGAAGCGGAAGAAAATCGGGACGATTTGCTGGAAAAATTAAATTCCCTGATAGGACTTTCCGGTGTAAAAGATGAAGTAAGTGAAAAAATTGCGCTTTTTGAAGAGCGTGAGCGAAATCGCAAAGAAGGAAATGAAGATGAAGAAGCAGTTTCCTTAAATACATTGTTATTGGGACCTCCCGGAACCGGTAAGACCACTGTTGCCCGTTTGCTTGGAAAAATATATGGTCAGATTGGCATTCTGCCAAGAGGTGATATTTTTGTGGAAGTGACAAGGGAAAGTCTTGTGGCAGGGTATTCCGGGCAGACCGGACTTAAAGTGGATGAAGTCGTAAAAAAGGCAATGGGCGGTGTTCTCTTTATTGATGAAGCCTATAATCTTGTGACCGGAGAGAACGATGAGTTTGGTAAGGAAGCATTTAATACGTTGCTTACGAAAGCGGAGAATTATCGTGACCGTTTAATGGTTATTATGGCAGGCTATGAAGAACCGATGCGTCAGCTTCTTGCAGTAAATGAAGGTATGGAAAGACGGTTTCCCCACCGGTTACATTTTGAAGATTACAACGAAGATGAGTTAATGGAGATTTTCTGCTCCATGCTTACAAAGCGTCATTATTATTTACATGCCGATGCAGAGCAGGCGGTGAAACGTCTGATTAAGAGTAAAAAGAGCCGTAGCAATTTCGGTAATGCGGGCGAGGTCCGTAATATACTGGAGGGGCTGATTCAAAAACTTGCAGTCAGGGCTTTGAATGAAAAAATAGAGCAGAGTGTGGACCGAAGAACCATACGGAAGATAGACGTAGAAGAATATATCGGACGTGAAGCGGAAAATGAGAAGACACTGGATGATTATCTGGATGAACTGAATCATTTGACCGGTATGGAAAATGTGAAAATACATATCATGAATGAGATTAAGGCCGGCAAAATTGCTCAGGAACGTGCCAGAAGGGCCGGTGTTGATTATTCTCCGGGAAGTTTACATATGTTACTGGTAGGAAATGCCGGAACCGGTAAGACAACGGTTGCCAGATTAATCGGAAAAATTTATGGAAAAGCCGGACTTATCAAAAATCAGGACGTTTTCGTAGAGATTCGGAGAGAATCTTTGGTGGCGGGATACATGGGACAGACCGGCGCAAAAGTAACCAAAGAAGTAGAACGTGCCAAAGGCGGTATCATGTTTATTGATGAAGCTTATAATTTGGTAAACGGAGAACATGATGAGTTCGGTAAGGACGCCTTAAATACGCTTTTAGCACCAATTGAAAATAACCGTGATGATTTGATGGTGATTATGGCGGGCTATGGGGAAGAAATGGACAAGCTTTTAAAACACAATCAGGGACTTCGCAGCCGCTTGAACACAAAACTTATGCTGGAAGACTACAGTCTGGAAGATATGGTTCAGATTTTTTATAAAAAAGCGGAACTGGAAGGTTATCGGATTGAAGAGGGCTTAGAGGCTTGTGTGGCAGAGTATATCAGCCGAGCCAAAGCAGAGGCAGAAGCTGATTTTGGTAATGCAAGAGGTGTGCGAAATTGCTTTGAAAATGTTGTGAAGCGTATGAATGCGAGGTTGGCAGCGAATGATACAGGAATTTTGTCCGAAGCACAGCTGCATCAATTATCAGACGAAGAAATCAGTATGATCAGACGGGAAGATATGGAATAGTACAGAGGTAAGGATATGGCAGAACTGGAACAAAAACTGGAAGAATGGAAAGCTTATTTAAAAGAGGCGGAGTATGAAGAAGCCGGGTATGTGGAAACCATGCCGGTTGAAGAATTAAAGGATTTGTTACGAAGAGTCAGCAGAGAGGTGAAACGCAGGGAAAGTGCTTTTTCTCCTAATTCGCCGGAATATAAAAGTCTCAGTGAGCAAAGAAGTCTGATAGAACAAATTCAAAAAATACTCCGCGACAGGGAAATGGAGAACAGCGGATTAATGCTGTCAGTACCGGAAGCGGAACCGGAAACAATTCCTGAGCCGGAAGTGCCTGAAGAAGAAAGAAGGGAACAGCTTTTTAAGGACATTACGGACAAGCAGAAATTGTATGAGAAAGCAAGACAAAACGGTGACCGGGAAGCCATGCAAAGCATTTATAAAGAAGTGGCAGTTATGGCAGAGCAGTATCCTTATTGTTTCAATGTACTTGCTTCTTTTGAGTACCATGGAAGAGGCAACAAGCGAAGAGCGGTTAGCTTATACAAAAAGGGTTGTGAACTGGGAAGCGGTGTGGCTGCCTATAAATTAGCATTTTGCTATTATAATGGAATTCTCTTAAAAAAAGATGTGGTAATGGCAAAAAAACATTTGAATTTGGCAGTGGAACGTGAATATACTCCGGCGATTTTGTTTAAAGCCTTTGAATTGGCCGGTGCAACAAAAAATGATTTCCGCTATAAAACGGATTATGAGGCGGCATTTTCTTTGTTCGAAAAATATTATGCGGGTAATCCGACCTTTGATATGACAAATGTGGTCGATAGAATGGCTCTCTATTACTATTATTATTCCGGAGCAAAAAGCGGTCATAACATGGAAAAAGAAGCGTTGCCCGTTTCATGGGAAAGATTAGTAGAAGTCGAGGGAATATGTACCGATAATGCAAAGGAACTTCCTGGTGTAATGCTGGAAGGACAGAGAGAGTATGAAAAGTTGATACAGTCATATATCGATGCGGGCACAAAAGAGGGTATGTATCAGGTAAAGAAATTTTTCTTTCATGATTATTTTACATCCAGACCCGATTTGCGGCAGAATCTGGATAATTACCTCATGAAACTACGTGATGCGGGGGATACTGCGCCCGAAGTGAAGGCGGAGCTGAATGATTGGTATGGCCGGCGTCATGAAACCGGTAAGGATGCGGTAAAAGATGATGCCATTGCGTATGCTTTTTATGGAAAGGCCGGTACGCTAGCGAAGCACCGAGAGTTCCAAAGCCGAGCTTTACAATACCTAAGCAAGTCGGAAAAAATCACATTTTTTAAAAATGTAATAAATGAGGGCTATAATGATGTGGCTAAGGAGCTTGCCGGGTTATACGAAGACAAATATCGGTATGATGATGCGAAAGCGTTTTATCAGCTGGGGGCGGAGCGTGCCATAGACCGTGAAGTGAAAAAACAGTGTCAGGATGGCTATGCGAGATGTGATGAGAAAATCAGTAAGCGCAATGCCCAGATTGAAGAGGCTACTCCAAGTTATAATCAGTGTAATACAGAGACACTTGGACAAAAACTGAGTGGATTTCAAACTTTAATAGATTTGGAGAAGCAAGGGAATACTTATGCGGCCCTCCGGGTAGCACAACTATTAGAGGCGGATGAGTATCTTCGGGATCACTTAAAAATAGAGATAAATGCCACGCTGGATGAAGTGATAGTCGGTAGTTATAAAATGGCTGCAGAGGCGGGTGAATATGAAGCAATTCAGCGCTTGGTAGAGATTTATGAACAGGGACTGCTTGGTCAAAGGGAAAATTCCTATAAAGCAAAGATGTGGAGAAAAAGGTTATGATAATTAATGTAAATAGTCCAACTTATCAATATATCCGCCCCATACTTTTTGGCGGAGTGGAGTGCTGTGACAGTAAACGCTTTGCGGAAGTGATTTTGGATAATTGGGATGATGCAATCACAGCGTATAAATGCGGGGAATGGGCTGATTTGTGGAAGGTACATACGGATTTAGATAAGGCAGAAGCCTCCGAAATTCAGCGTTTGTTCAACGAACCATACGGGGAAATGTGGCACATAAGGGAAGAAAGAAATGCAGATGTATTGTTTGCAAAGGCACTTCATTATATTGAGCCTGCCATGTGTGAAATTCCTTGTTTTATCAGCAATCAGTATCAGTTAGAGCTTTGGCCGATGGAAAGGTATCAGGACTATTTCCAAAAAGAACCTGCCTGTGAAGAATGTCTGGAAAAATTGGTGAAGTACAATTGGGCAGAGGATTCCAAACGGGATTTCGATGGGACCAAAGAAGGTATTTTATACGCCTGTCACATGCTTAGGGAAGGGCTTTTTACTGTTTATGGTTATGAGCCGGCAGGAAGAATGTCCGAACTTCTTGAAAAAATACGGAAGGAGGGAGTATAAAAATGGATGCACATGAAGAACAAGGAATTAAAAGAAGTATTCATCGGGAATGGTATCCCGAGGTTGCGGAATATTTTAATTATAAAGAAATTATGGAATGTTTAAAAAAGAATCCTGTATTTGATGTTTTTTTTGATATCGGAGTGGATGAAAATTTTAGTGAAATAAAAGAGCCTATCAGTTATTCCTTGGGAGTAGAGACAAACGGTAAAGGAGAAATATTGGAGGTATGTCTTGTTTTGGTTGACAGGGAAGGGGACAAATTCTATATGGACCCTAAGTCCATTGAAAGCTATGTCGGTACTTTTATGAAAAATCAAGATGGGACAAAGAAAAAAGACGAGAACGGAAATCCCGTAAGGTTTATAAATGTAGAGGAAGCAAAAGCCGGAATGGTATGTGCTCTTGAAAGAAAAGCCAAAGAGATTGAGCAGTATTTCGATAAAGATTACTGGAAAAAAGTTTATTTTAAGCAACCGGAAGAAGTAGAAGACAAGAATCTGAATCGGAAGAATAATGATAAAATCAGCGCCGGCGAACTTGCAGATTTGCTGTCGTCTTTATGCAGTGAGGACGTGAGCGACCTGGGGGTAAGCAATAGCAGATAAGTTTTGAGATAAATTAGTGGTGAGAAAATAAATGATATAAGAAGGAGTTTTTTTATGAGTGAAATGGTAAATTTTGAAGAAAACAAATTGATTTGTATGATAAGAGAATATTTAAAAAGTGAAATTAAATTGCCTGGAGTAGGCACAAAGCTTTCTGGATTTCAAAAAGCATACGACACACTAAAATACGAATACGGAAAAACGTATGCTGATGAATGGTTTGATGAAGCTTTCCAAAAAATACCTAATCGAGTATTAGAAGAAATATATCATGAGAACGAAAAGATTTTGAATGATTTTTATCAAGTAACTAGTATTTCTTATGAAGAGGCTTTTGAATATAAATTAAATAGTTTGAATCAAGATAATGACAGCTTTTCAACTATGGCTAAGGGACTTTTATTTAATATAAGATATTTACAGGAAGATTCTTATGACATATCTTTATCTCGTATAGAAATTGAAAGTACGGGAATTGTAGAAAAACGTGAAGAAAAACGTGAAAAAAAAAGGGTGGGAATTGATAAAACTGTGGTTATGCTGATATCAAAAGTGTGGATGTCAGAGGAAGACAAAGAACAATTTAGACAAGAATATATTCAGGAACGTCTACACATAAAGCAACCCCAGGTTACTGCTTCAAAAAGTGGAGAAGCAACCAGTAATATATCAGAAAAAGAAATTCCTGAAAAGTTGAAAAAAATTCAGGATTCCAGATTTGGAGCGGAAGCAATTTCCAACATATTAAAGAAAAATATTCCTTTAGAAGAAAAAGTCTTAAAAACTTTATATAGCGAAAAAGCGTTTGTATTAACAAATAATTACTACACAGACAAACGACGGATGATAATTTTCGCTAAAGCGGGAGATGATTTTTACATAAAGACGTTTACTCCGAGTGATGTCAGAACGGGGTTAGAGGATATTCCGGATGTTTCTTTAAACGAAGGGAATTGTACTCATATTTATAAAGGGACAGATGAATATAAACTCCCTGCCGGTAAGGGGTATTTAGTAGTAGAAACCAGGACGGTAGAAGCAGAAGGTATAAAGACAATCTTAAGTGGTTTAACAGAAAGAGAATGGTCTTGTCATATATCTGATTCATTGAAAATTGCGCCTCCTTCCCAAAAGGATTACTTTACAGACAGATGCAGCGAAGACAGAAACTGCCTGGTTTATTATATTTATTCTGCCGGTATAGTAAAGGGTGATGAATTTTTAGGATTTTTACAAAAAGAAGTAGTTCCTGATTTGAAATATGAAGAAGATTTATTCGATAAGAAAAGTGCTTCTTATATTTTTAATGTGACAGGCAAGGATGGCTCGATAAATAAATTTATTGTATGTTTTAAGCAAAACGAGGAAGAAAAAGAGTCCATAGATATGCGGGTTCATATCGTTTATAGGAATGTCGCCGGCAAAGTTAAATGTATTGATGCCAAATATTTCAGAAAGGCGTTGGTTTTTAATTCGGATTTTTTAAATGTGCATCCGGAATGGGAGAAATATGCAGATGATATAAGGATGGTTTTGATGAACATGCATAAATATCAAGACCAATTAAGAGAATTGCACAAACTTATGATTGCATTTAACATCGTACTTGGAGGGGATAAAGCAGTAAGAATTTTAACCAATATTGACATTTTACAAGCCGTAATGAAAGACTATAACACCTTATATCAAAGGTATATGTATTGTCGGGATGAATTTGACGCTTTTGAAGAGGAGTATAATAAATGTAAGGACTATGAGATGCTTCGTTTTGAGGGAGAAAAGTTTAAGACTATTTCCAGAGCGTTACGGGATAACGTTGCAAAAGAATTCAGGGAGAAGCTTACTAATTCAAAAGAGTTTGATGCTTTACAGGCAACTGCGATGGAATCCAAGATTTATACTGAAAAAACAAAAGAGATTCATTACTTTATAAATATGCATAAAATAATTGTGAGCATGGATTCAAACGTAGAGACGCTGAAGAAATTGCGGGATATTGGAATGGAAGAATCCCGTACCGTTGCTGAACTGGAAGGATACAAAGCAGATTAATGCAAAGAGGGAGTCTCCTTATTTAACCAAACTTTTTTTGCAATGTCAATAAGTTAAGCCCTCTTGCTGTAAATTCGATTCCCCGCCCCACAAAGGGTAGGGCCGCCCGGAACGCGTTGTGGCAAATGCGAGCGTTTCTCAGATGCGCACTTTGAAATCGGGTTCGTGTCTTTTCACCTGAACACGCTCCCCGCGACTTGTCCGCCCCGGGAGCACGCAGAAATGTTGGGGAACAAAATGCGGAACTTCTAACATGCTTACTTTGGAATTTGCGATGAGTTCGTGCTTTTTATGAGCTGGGACAAAAATAAGCGCCGTGTTCGCAAGCGGACGGAAGAATGAGCAAAAGAAATTGCTCCTCCTTCCGCCTCCTGCGGACACGGCGCTATTTTTGTTCAAGACCATAAAAACACGAACCTTATTCCAAAGTTGCGCACATAAGAAGTTCTCGCATTTGGTTCCAAACAACATTTCCGCGTACACCCGGGGCGAACCGGTCGCGGTTGGAGTGTGTTCTGTTGACAAAGACACGGACAATCGCGGATTTCCAAAGGCGCATCTGACAGAAACACCGCATTTGAAACTCCCGTGTTCCGGGCGGTCCAACCCTTTGTGGGGCGGGGAATCGGGGCAAACGGACAAGCGAGCTTAACTTAATGACATTGCATTTTTTGAGGGTTTTATCTTGGTGTGGAATAAAACGTATGTAAACAAACATAAAAACCGAAAGGAGACGAGATTTTATGAACAATGTTTTATTGTACTTTTTCCCTGATATAAGAGAAATTATTATAAACCTAAAGATTGAGGTTCCGTTTGAGGAATGCTTTACTAAAATCGAAATGTTTTGTGAGCATTTCAAAGGGAAATTAAAAACAGCACAAATATTTGCTTATGACGAAAACAAAAAGCTCATGTTTGAAATATACGGAGTTAAGCCAAAATATAAAATCGAAGATGGGTATGAGGATTTAGAACCTCAGATCTTAGATATTTTTGAACAATGTTTTCTGAATGACTCATCTATTAAAGATAGAACACCACCGGCATTAGAAGAATTAATAAATCTGAACGTAGTTGTTGAGGGGTATACGGAGCCATCAGAGTTTTACTACGGTCCCGATTTTTGCAGAAAATGTAAATTTAGCGAAACTTTGGGTGTTATAAAAGAAATGATAGAGAAATATGTGGAAGATTTTCCTAAACTTGCATTCGATATAAAGACGGAAGATGGTATATATATGTTTTCAATTTACCATGAGTTGGACCGAATATTTATCGGAGAACTCAACGAGCTAAACTTAACGGAGGAACTTATTAAAGAAGCAATAGGGTTAGAAATAAAATAATTTTAGCATAATCAGTGCGGCGACACCAGAATAAAGCCTGCCCAGTAATAAGGGTCGGCATAAGGCTTTGTTCCGTTTTGTTCATAGGATTTCACGGTATCCTGTGCCATGAGAAACGCGTCTTCAACGGAGGCACCGGTAAGTGTAAAGGCCTCGTAGAAAGTCTTCATCCATAAAAAGGAAGCGGCGTCATCAACCTGCCAGAGACTGATAATCAGTGCATGACAACCGGCCAGAAGAAGGGAGCGGCGTAGTCCGTAAGCCCCTTCTGTGCCAAGGTAGGCAGACTGTCCTGAGTGGCAGCAGGAGAGAACCGCAAGCTTCGTGTGGCTTAAATCCAGTGTGGCAAGAGTGGCAGAAGAGAGCAGGGTATCTTCCGCAAGGACGATACCGCTGTGCTGCATGGCGTGATGGAGAATATCCCAGTCTATCGCGTTGTTTTTGGCAACAGGTGCCTGATAGATGCCGTGTGCAGCGATATGTATCATATCCGGTGATTCATTTAGCGCAGCCTGTACATAGGAAACAGTGGCGTGTCCGTTTTTGCAGGCGGCAGTGTGGAGGAAGTAAGCTACCATATCTGCTTCTGCTTCCGCAAAGGGCAGATTTTCAAAAGAGGAAACGCTGGGATTTCCTACCACGAAGGCCCGGTCAGTATCAGCCCGGAAACGATAAGCGGAGCGGTCTGTACAAAGCAATTCTTTTCCGGTGTTCAGGTAGCGGATGGTATAGGTATCGCCCAGAGTTTTGTCTGCAGAGAGGGACAGCTGGGAAAACGGGAAATTTACCAGTCCGCCTGCCGGTGCGATAAGAAGCGTCCGATACGTCGACAGATGCTCTTTTAACGGCAGATAAAGCAGTCTGCGTAAGCGCAGGCTGACTGTCTGAAAGTCGGATAAAAGCAGTTGGCTTTCAGTTCCGGTGGCGTGTGGTATTGCCAAAAGAAGCCGTAGCCATTCGTTTAATGTGTCGTCGATGGCAACGGTCTCGCCCAGCGGTATATAAGAAATTTCTTTTTGAGACACCGCAAATACACCGTAGGCTACGGTGTCTATGGTGCGCAAACAGGTATATTCCAAAAGCAAGGTGTCTTCCGGCAGGTATTGCATAACTGCGGAAGCCTGTATGCGGGAATGTGGCTTTTGACTCTTTTTAAGATACGAGGTTTCAAGACCGATATACTTGGTATTTAAAAGGAACTCGTACGCCAAGTCGGGAGGCGCCGTACGATGACAATAAGCGCCCAGTGTCAGGTCAATATGGTATTGCAGTCTGGCAAGGTGATTGTAAGCAAGCTCTTCATCATAATGCCGGATAATCTGTTCAATTTGGCGATAGAAGTAGGCATTTGCATCGGCGCGTAAGCTTTCGATGGCGGAAGGTCGGTCGAAGGAAGCGAGCAGGGCAAGCTGCATGGAATAGCCGGTTTCGCCGACCGCCTGAAATTGGGTCAGTGCTTCCCGGTGCCGGCCTGCGGAAACGAGCCCCAGCCCATAATTATAGCGGGAAACAGTAAACATATTCTGACTGTAACAGCACGGTACGCTCGGGAGCTCCGGGGTAAAGGCATCCGGGGCAGTTTCTAAAATATAGGAAAGACTGTTTATGGCAGCAGCCAGTCCGGGATAATTGGAAAAACTGCTGTTTTTGTAAGCTTCGTACAGCGGACGTGCAAGCTCCGTCTCACCTGCGATAACATATAATTCTGCCAGGGTAATCTCAGCAGAGATTTTCTGGTAATAGTCGAACACCTCTTGAGATAGCAGTTCTTTAAGCAGGCAGATGCTGTCCTTAGGGTTATTGATCTTTCCGTAAGCATTACAAAGGAGAAGTAAATTATTGATTCCAAGGCGTTTGATGGTGTAAAAGGATGCTTCCGCATTGGTGAGATGCGGCATGGAAACCTGCTCATTTTCCGATACATACCACAGCGCATTGGCAGCGGTCGCTTCATTGATTGCCGTGTAATAGTCCTCCATATAGAAGGCTATTTGTGCATTACAAACTGCCTCCATAAAGGACAGGTAGGGGCATGTGCCATAATGCTTTTTTATGAGGGAAACCGCTTTGGCTTTATAATCGTATGCCTCGGTAAGGAAGTGATGTGTGGTCATTGCCTCGCACGCATCGAAGGCATGAAGGGCATAATAAAAATCTGCATCCTCCGAAAAAATCAATGTAACTAGTTCCGTCACATAGGGTTCCAGGGCCAGATAGTCTGCCGGGCGGTTAAAAAGCACCAAAAGAGATTGTCGGAGTGTCACCACATCTAAGTGTTCCAGAAGTTCATCCCGTGTGCAGGCACGAAAATCAGCCGGTACTACATGGGTCGTCAATAAGGTACCGGTAAGGGAATAAGCTTGTGCCAACTGTCCGGTCTCATATGCTGTTTTTGCCAAATGAAGTTCGCTTGAAATGGACATGAAAAATATCTCTCCGCAGTACTTATTGGTGGAAGTCTCTGCTAAAATTTGCTATAATAATTCATATTGGAAAAGCAGTGAATTCAGGAGGGACTTCTATGAAACATTATACATCACTCAGCGCAGATGTTGAAGCGGAATATGATGCGTTTTGTATGGACCCGGATAGAAATATGGATGCGTTTTATGAGAAGCTGTTTTGCTATCTGAAGTATATGACATGGAAGTTCATGAACGAAAGCCGTTATGTGGATGAGTCGGAAATCGAAGACATTGCGAACGAAGCGTTGGCCTATGTGGCAACGGAGGTACTGCATACCTTTCAAAAGGAGCAGGCGATGTTTGCGACCTACTGTGCACAGATTGTGAAGCATAAGGTATGGAACTGGAAAAAGAAGCGCAGGCGGATACTGCTTGATAGCGAAGGAGACTTGGAGCAGGGGGTGGAAGCATCCGAATACAGTGTAAGCTACCGTTCGCCGGAGCGGCAGTTACTGGATTGTGAGAGCCGGCTGGAGATGATTCGGCTGGTGGAAAAGTACATCACGATTTTAATGGATTGGAAGCAAAAACCTTATCGGACGGTGAGCTGCGGTTTTACAATGATTTTGTTCCAGAAATATCATCCGCATACTACGGAGCTGACATCGCCCAAATGGGCATATGAGAGATTGGAACAGTATCAGGTGTGGCAGGGAGCAGAACAATTTTTGGAAGAGATGCGGGAGTGGATGCCGCAGGTACCGCTTCGGTGGAACAATGATTTTTTGGATGCCATGGACGAAACGGAGGATGGTATCTATATCGGAGAGCTTGTATTCGGAGAGCGCTTTAAGGTCAAGGATTTTGAAAACTGGAGTCTGCGTCTTAGGGAGAAAATAAAGCGCTGGTTAATAGAGACGGAAGCGGAATTTAGCTTCCGGTGAAAGGGAATGCCGGATGGAAAAGGGACATTTGACTTATGAAGAGTTAGAACGGTATGCAGAGGATACCGATTTTTCGGAAGATTATATGATGTTTTGTGAGCCGCTTACGGCGCATTTGGATACATGTGCATTATGCAGGGACAGGCTGGATAAGCTGGTGCTTTTATCTACCCTGACGGAGGATGCGAATATGGGCGCTGCGCTGAATCTGGTACGGCAGGAAGCGCAGATACGCAGTAAAATCGTAGCGTTACGCTTGAGAATGATGGCAGAAGAGCAACGTATGGCGGAGGTGGCAAGACGTCTGGAGCAGGGACTGTTGCGGGTGGTATCCGTAGCAAAGGCTGACTTTGTAAAAGTGCAGGCTGCTTCGCGCAGCGGTGACAGTACAGAGCAAAAGCCGGTGACAGTGCACTATGAAGAAGGAAAAGCATCCGTGACGGTGCGGTGTAGGAAGCAGGCAGATGTGACGGTAATTCTTGTACCGGTAAAGGAAAAGGATGCAGAGATTATGGTGTCGAAGGCTGTGTGGTGCGAGGAAAAGGGGGTTGCTGAAGCTACGTTTGAAATAGCACAGCTGGAAGAACGTTATGAAATATACGTAGATGACGGAGAGGATAAATACAGGACGGGTGATGAAATTAATCTGACAAACGATATTATGTAAAGCTACAGCTGGTGCATGAGGAGGTTTTATTTTATGGCGGACACAGAAAAAATCAAAGAAGAGTTAAGACAGGAAATAGATGCGTTGGAAAGGGAGCTTGAAGAAAAGAGGCTTTCCTGCAAACCTGTAATGATTCCGGGTTTTGGAAAAAACACGGAACACTTTACCTATGACTTAAAACCGGAAATGGATGCGTTGGAAAAGGAAATTGAAAGGAAGAAGAATCTTTTACAGACTTATGAGTTAAACCTTATTGGGAAACATAAGACGCTGCCGCCCTTTGATAAAGAAGCGCATTTACTTCCGGAATACAGAACGGGCGGATATTTCACGTCGCAGGATTTTTATGATAAGTGCGACGAATTTCATAGAACCCTGGAAGAACAGGGAAAAGATTTCATGAGCTTACGGAGGGATGAGTATATTTTCCTGAAAAAGAAGTTTTTACAGGA
The DNA here is from genome assembly GCA_045546495.1 of Acetatifactor sp. GTDB lineage: Bacteria > Bacillota > Clostridia > Lachnospirales > Lachnospiraceae > Acetatifactor. The sequence continues at coordinate 22,367 of JAZQCX010000148.1, forward strand.
TAAGTATGGAATTACATGGCTTTCTGAAGAATATCAATTCCTGCCGGGAACCGTAATGGATGTACATATCAGCCATCCGGGAAATCATTAAGAACAGTGAACCGGCAGAACTTTTTCATCAATGTGTTCCGGGTGTGCCGGAAGAATAAAACAGAAGAAGTTAGGGTGAGTCAATGAAAAATATATGGGTAAACGGCATGATGGGTGTTGTTGTAGGGGATGCGCTGGGAATGCCGGTACAGTTTGTGGATAGAGCTGAACTGAAAAAGAATCCGGTGGAAACAATGGTGGGTTACGGAACCTTTCATATGCCGCCGGGAACATGGTCCGATGACAGCAGTATGGCGTTAGCAACACTTGACAGTATTCGAAAGACCGGAGAAATAAATTACGCGGACATTATGGAGAGATTTGCGAAATGGTTGTTCTTTGGCGAATATACTCCGGCGGGCAGGGCTTTCGATCAGGGAAATACCTGTGTTGAAGCAATCTGCAAATTTGTAGGAGAAAAAGATTACAGAACTTGCGGAAAGACCGGAGAAATGGCGAACGGAAACGGCGCGCTTATGAGAATCATGCCGGTTTGTCTTTATGCCTATGAAAAGGTTAAGCGTGAGGAATGGGATTTAAAGCAGGCAATAGAATGTGTGCATCAGGCTTCAGCCCTTACCCATAATCATCTTCGCTCCAAAATGGCTTGCGGAATCTATTTTTTTCTGATGAAGCATATTATTGAAGGTTACGGAAGCCTGTCAGAGCGGTTGCAAAGCGGCATAGATGATGCCCTTGACTTTTATCATGAGGATATTTCGAATTACGTGGAGCTGGCGCATTACACGAGACTTTTTTGCTTGGACGAATTTGCAAAGAGTAAAGAGGCTGCGATTAAGAGTAGCGGTTATGTTGTAGATAGCTTGGAGGCTGCCGTCTGGAGCCTGATTACAACGGATACATTGGAGGAAGGCCTGCTCAAGGCAGTAAATCTCGGGGGTGACACCGATACGATAGGAGCGATCGCCGGTGGTTTAGCAGTTCTTTTCTACGGATATGAAAGTGTGCCGGAGGAGTGGAGAAAGCAGATTATTAAGGAAGAAGAAATAATTGCCTTATGTGGTTGCGTTGGTACAAAAAGCGCGGGAGGAGATACCTATGAGTCATGACGCTTATATGCACGGACAAATATTGGGAACCCATTCTTTCTGGTTAGAGGGAGAATTCTTACAACCGGATGAGTATGCGGAGATTAAAGAAAAATATTTTCTGCCCGGCGGAGAAACCGGTACTGCAACGACAGTACTGGCATCCTTGGGAGTGAGTGTAAAAATGGACGGCACTCACATTGGAACAGCCGTGGCGCCGCTTTTAAAGGAGTTTTATAAGGATAAGCCGGTAGATTTGTCATCACTTTACTTTGACCCGGAATACGAGGGATTGATGGATTACGTGGTGATAGCAGGGTTGGTGCGTTCGCCCATGGGAGTATTTCAGGCTCTCTATAAGTCCGGTACAAAACGCTGGAATATGCCAAAGGAAGAGGACATCAAAGCATGTAAAGTGGCGGCAATAGACCCGTATTTCATGGAGGAAACACAAGCGGTTGCAGAATTATGTGTAAAACATAATAAGCCTTATGTAACCATTGACTGCGCGCATGACAGCTATTTGCACCAACATTCCGCAGTGAATGTAGTATCGAAAGAGTGTGCCGGCTCCGAGGAATATAAGGGAAAAAGTTTAGAGGAAATTTACCGGTTGCTGGTAGAGAATACGGAAGGACTTGTGATTATTACTTCGGGAGAGAAGGACATGTTATACGGCAGAAAGGGTCAGCCCATGAAGCGTATGAAGCCTTTTTCCGTGGAAGTGAAAAGCACCTTGGGGGCAGGAGATACATTTAAGGCGGGTTGCGTTTATGGTTTATTACATGGCATGGAAGACGATGCATTGGTGCGGTTTGCAAGTGCCTGCTCTGCAATTGCAATATCCAGATTTCCGCTACCGCTGAATCCGCCGACGTTGGAAGAGGTGAAAGAACTGCTGGAGCGGGCATAAGTAAATCAGAGAGAAGAGTATAAGGAGGCAAAAATGTTTCATAAGAAATGTGAAGAAATGATGCAGCGCTATGAGGCGGTTATAGCCCGGAAAAATGAAAAGACCGATTTCTACAACGGAATTTATGACCGTTACCGGTACCCGGTGTTAACAAGAGAGCATATTCCCCCTTTCTGGAAATATGATATGAATCCGGAAACCAATCCGTACTTTATGGAAAGACTGGGCGTGAACTGCGTTTTCAATTCCGGTGCAATCGAGTTGGACGGCAAGTTCTACTTGGTAGCAAGAGTAGAGGGAAATGACAGAAAATCCTTTTTTGCAATTGCGGAAAGCGATAACGGCATCGATGGATTTCGCTTTTGGGATTATCCCATTCTTTTCGATGATGTATGTCCCGAGGAAACAAATGTATATGATATGCGTCTGACGAAACATGAGGATGGTTATATTTACGGTGTATTCTGCTCGGAAAGTAAGGATACATCGGTGAATGATTTATCCGCAGCCGTTGCGGCGGCCGGCATTGTGAGAACGAAGGACCTGAGGACGTGGGAGAGACTTGAAAATCTGAAGACCTTGAATTCCCCGCAGCAGAGAAACGTTGTTTTGCATCCTGAATTTGTAGACGGAAAATATGCATTCTACACAAGGCCGATGGATGATTTTATTGATACGGGAAGCGGCGGCGGAATCGGTTTCGGGCTGTGTGAAGACATTACACATGCCGTCATTGATGAAGAAATTATTACAAGCAAGAGAAAATATCATACCATTACGGAAGCGAAGAACGGTGCAGGGGCTACCCCGATTAAGACTGACAGGGGCTGGATTCATATTGCACATGGTGTCCGTAACACGGCAGCAGGGCTTCGTTATGTGATTTATGCTTTTGCGACCAGCTTGGAGAATCCCACGGAAGTAATTGCAGAGCCGAGCGGATTCTTAATCGCACCGCTGGGAAGCGAAAGAGTCGGTGATGTTTCTAACGTAGTATTTACCAACGGAGCAATCGCAAGAGAGAATGGTGAAGTATATATTTACTATGCTTCCAGCGATACAAGACTCCATGTAGCAACTACAACGCTGGACCGACTGACGGATTATGTATTTAACACGCCGGAGGACCCTTTAAGAAGCGTAAAATGTGTAGAGCAGAGATGCGAGTTCATTAGGAAAAATTTGGAGTATATGGGTAGATAGAGATGTCTGTGACAGAAACTGCAATAGAGAACATAGAAATGCTAAAGGTTCATGGCAGAACAACGGCGGAGAGAGCTCCGCTTACTCTGTTTTGGACAGCAAGCGGCTTTGAATGCAATGTATCGGGAACGGAGTTATGGGTCGAGGTGGAAGTAACATATGACACCTATGAGCCGTGGATCAGCTACACTGTGAACGGGGATTGGGTTGGCAGGCAGATGCTGCTGCCCGGCAGATATTGGCTTCCGCTGTTTCGTGGCATGAGTCCGCAAAAGGTGAAAAATGTAAGGCTATACAAGGATTTACAGGCCATGAGCGGAGACGGCAACTCCTATATTCATGTCCATGCCCTGTGCCATGACGGAAATTTTTATCCTGTGGAGCCGAAAAAGTTAAAAATTGAATTTATAGGAGACAGCATTACCTCCGGGGAAGGTCTGTTTGGAGCAAAGGAAGAGGAGGACTGGATTCCCATGTTCTTTTCTTCCCTCAGGACATATGCCCATTTAACGGCAACGGAACTGGATGCGGAGTATCGCATTTTTTCCCAAAGCGGCTGGGGTGTTTATCATTCATGGGATAATAATCGAAATAATGCAATTCCGAAGTATTACAGGGAAATTTGCAGTCTTATGCCGGGAGAGAAGACAGAACGGCTTGGCGGCAACAGCAAGCATGATTTTGCCACCTGGCAGCCGGATGTGATAGTAATAAATCTCGGAACAAATGATGCGACCGGGTTTAAACAGCCGGAAGACGGAAGCTATTGCAGGGAGGATGTGGAAACATTTAAGGGAGCGGTAGAGGACTTCTTGGTAATGCTGCGGGACTGTAATCCCAATGCGCAGATGATATGGTGCTACGGGATGCTTGGAATTCCTTTTCAAACAGCTATTACGGAAGGGATTGCGTCCTATGTGGAAAAGAGCGGAGACAGGAAAGTATCCTATTTACGACTTCCTGATACGGATGATACAAATGTGGGCTCCAGACAACATCCGGGGCAACTGTGCCATAAGCAGGCAGCAGAGGTTTTGGCAAGGTATATAAGAGAGGTAAGAAGGTATGTTTCAAAATGATTTTGTATGGGGTGTTGCCAGCAGCGCATACCAGGTAGAGGGAACGGACAAAGAGGATGGCAGAGGAGACTGCGTATGGGATGCCTTTGCAAGGGAAGGAAAGATATACGAAAACCAGAATGCAGACATTGCCAGTGATCATATGCACAGGTACAAAGAAGATTTCGCTTTAATGCGCAATCTGGGTATTAAAGCATATCGTTTTTCGCTTAACTGGGCGCGAATCCTTCCGGAAGGAACCGGAAAGGTAAACGAAAAAGCGATTGCCCTGTATAGGGATATGATTATCGAAATGAAGAAAAACGGGATTGTGCCCTATGTTACGCTGTTTCATTGGGAATATCCGCTGGCTTTACAGGAAAAAGGAGGTTGGCTGAATCCTGATTCTGTTGAGTGGTTTGCGGAGTATGCAGGAGTAGTAGCGGAGAATCTTTCCGATTTGGCAGAGTATTTTATTACTTTGAATGAGCCGGAATGCTTTGTGGGACTCGGTCATCTAAGCGGTTTACATGCTCCTGGGTTGAAGCTGGAGCCGAAAGAGGTATTTCAGATTGCGCATAATGCGCTGAAAGCGCATGGAAGAGCTGTTCAGGAGCTTAGGAAACATGCGAAGCAGCCGATTCAGGTTGGATATGCGCCGACCTGCGGAGTTGCTTACCCGTATACGGAAAGCCCGGAGGATATTGAGGCTGCAAGAAAAGTTTATTTCGGATTTGACCAGCCGATTACTAACTGGACATGGAATGTAGCGTGGTTCAACGACCCGGTATTTCTGGGAAAATACCCGGAAAACGGGTTAAAAAAGTATGCGGAATACTTACCGGTGATTACCGAGGAGGATATGGAGCTGATACATCAGCCCCTTGATTTCATGGGTCAAAATATCTATAACGGCTACTGGATTCGTGCGGGAAAGGATGGCGAACCCGAATATGTGGACAGACCGGCGGGATTCCCTAAAACAGCAACGAATTGGCCGGTAACGCCGGAATGTATTTACTGGGGCGTCAGATTCCTGTATGAAAGGTATAAGCTGCCCATTTACCTTACGGAAAACGGCATGGCTTGTCACGATCAGATATCAGCGGATGGTAAAGTACATGACTCCAACCGAATCGATTTTCTGGATAAGTATCTTTCCTGCGTACAGCGTGCAGTGGAAGAGGGAATTGATATCAGAGGTTATTTCCTGTGGACATTCCTGGATAATTTTGAGTGGGAAAGAGGATACAGCGAGCGTTTTGGGGTGGTGTATGTGGATTACGCGACGCAGAAACGTATTGTAAAAGATTCTGCTTTTTGGTATCAGAGGGTTATTGAATCGAATGGAGAAATTTTAAGTGTGAACCGGACCAAGCGGGAAATATTACATATGGAGCCTGTTTTAGAACAGACCATGTGGGACGGGGACTGCGTAATCCGCGAAGGACGTTTTGCGGGAAAAACACTGAGCCAACTGTGGACAGAATGTCCGGAATTATTCGGTAATTTGGGAATGAACCTTTTAAGCGCCTTTGATGAATATCGGGTATGGAAGCTTAACGTAGCGGGAAAGGCAGAAGTAAATCAAGAGTACCCGTTCCTGATTATGAACGTAATTGAGGGTGACGGAATAATGGAAGGCCGGCTGATAAAAGAGGGAGATTGCTTTATTGTTCCAAATGGTTACGGAAAGGTGCAGTTACAGGGAAATCTGCAGATAGTTGCATCTACGGTTTAGTGCCTCTTTAAATGTATGTATATTGCGGCGTGTTTTGTTAAATTGTGTAATTAACGAAAAAAGTATCTGTTGACAAAAAGAATCATAAGGATTATAGTGGAAAAAATATTTTGAGAAAGGAAGCCAAGGCATGATATTATTTGTGGTCAGAAATGCATACGAAAACAAGCAGGCAATGCAGCAGGATAATGTGCATGGTCTTAATGTTGTATGTAAATATTCTGATTACGAAGAAAAATAAGCTTTCAGAGACAGAATACAGTTATCGTTGTTTTTGACCACTTATCTTTCGGATAGGTGGTCTTTTTACTTTCCGGGAAAGCAAAAATGCTACGCAGGATGCGGACTCTTTGCTATCAACAGAGTTCGACGAATTAATAAATTTGACGAAAGGAGTAATAGGATATGAATTTAAAATTAGTAAAGGCTTCGGAAGAATATCGGAGTCAGATAAGTGACATGATGGAGGAATGGAACGGTTATGGCGAGAAAATTATTCCGTATGCAATCCGGCGATTGGATTATAGGGATTTTGAGACGTATTGTTGTGGCTTAGAAATAAAGGATGCCGGCAGCGGGTTGGTGCCGGATTCCACCTTTTTCTGTCTGGATGAGGATAGAAACATCATAGTCGGAGCCGTCAATATCAGACATTATTTGAATGAATCACTTTTACTTAACGGCGGCCATATCGGTGACGGAGTCAGACCCTCTGAGAGAAGAAAGGGAGTAGCAACAAAAATGATAGGTCTGGCATTAGAAGAATGCAAAAAATTAGGGATAGAAAAAGTATTGATGGTATGCGATAAGGAGAATATCGGTTCTGCGAAAAGCATTATGAACAATGGCGGAATCCTTGAAAATGAAGTAGAGGTGGATGGTGTTGTGGAACAAAGATACTGGATTGATATTGCAGATTAGCGACAGGAAGGAACAATTATGAGTAAAAGAATAGAAATAGTAAGTTCATTTTATGATGATATCGATGAGGACAGCAGATTAAAGAAAAGCCGACACGGACAGTTGGAGTATGCGACGACAATGGAATATATTCACTGTTATGCGAAGCCGGGAGCGAAGATAATAGAGATTGGTGCAGGAACCGGCAGATATTCCATTGCGCTGGCAAAGGAAGGATATAAGGTTACGGCGGTTGAATTGGTGGAAAGTAACCATGAAGTTTTAAGAAAAAACAGTAGTGATATGAAAGATATTGTTTCTTATCAGGGTGACGCGCTAAATCTTAGCAGATTTGAAAACAATCAATTTGATGTTACTTTATTGTTCGGTCCCATGTACCATTTATACAGTAAAGAAGATGTACATAAAGCCATCGAGGAAGCAATTCGGGTTACAAAAAAAGATGGGATAATTTTAGTAGCATTTCTTTCCGTATATGCCATCATGAATGACAATTATCTGAACGGAACATTTGCTGCAGGTGTAGAGGAAAATTTTGATGAAAAATATAATGTAAAACACTTCGAGGAGCAGTTGTTCACCGGGTATGATATTGCGGAATTTGAGCAGCTTTTTGAGTCGCATAAGACGAAATATTTGGCTACAGTAGCTGTAGACAGCATCTTAAAATTAGCAGAAGGACGGGCAGAGTTTAAAATGTCGGATGAAGAATTTGAGTTATTTGTTAAGTATCATTTAGCGACATGCGAAAAGAGAGAATTGCTCGGTAGCTCAAGTCACCTGCTGTATATATGTAAGAAAGAAGGCGAATCCATCAGCGGATAAGATTATGGATATATGTATGGTACTGGAAGTTACACCGGAGCAGCTGTTAACTGGAGAAGGTATTGATGAGGAATATATGGGGTATAGGCCTAAGAAAGGTAAAGAAGAACCGGAAATATCAAAAGCCGATATTCGTATAATTACGGATATTCATGCGATGAAAGATCCACAGCGTAAAAGGCTTATGAAGTACATAGAGGCGTTAAAGCAGATAGAGGCATTGGAAGAACTGGAGTAGCTTAAATGGTTAAGGACTAATGCTTGGGGGACTACAATGGGAGAAAGTACAGCACTGATGACTGTAGATAACATATGTAATCAAGTTCATGTCATAAGAGGGCAGCAGGTAATGCTTGATTATGATTTGGCAGAGATTTATGGATATGAAGTAAAACGTTTGAATGAGCAGGTAAAGCGTAATATTGCACGATTTCCGGAAGACTTTATGTTCCAGTTGACGAATGAAGAAGCTGAGAACTTGAAGTCGCATTTTGCGACTTCAAGTTGGGGCGGAAAAAGAAAGCTACCTTATGCATTTACAGAACAAGGAATATACATGTTAGCAACGGTTCTCAGAGGAGAACTTGCGGAGCAACAAAGTATATTTATTATGCGTGCATTTCGAGAGATGCGTCATTACATAAAACAGAACCGGCAGTTTGTAACACAATCGGAAATGAAGCTTGTAACTGCAAAGGTATCGGAGATATCTGCACAAATGGCAGGCATATCTGATAGACAAAAGAAAACGGAACAGAATGTTGAAGTTATTCAAAAAAGTATAGACACATTAAACGAAAATTTTGTATCAGATAAGGACCTAAAAAATTTTGTTATTTATAAAGGGCAGAAATTCGAGGCAGATGCAGCATATGTAGATATTTATCAGCAGGCAATCACCAGCATATATGTGGTTGATGATTATATGAATACGAAGACATTACAGCTTTTATCACAGAAGAAACAAGGAGTAGAAGCTGTTTTATTTACAGAAAATGGACATGGGCGAAAAGGCTTTTTGACAACAGCAGTTGTGACTGATTTCATCAATCAATATCCACCACTCAGAATCAAGTCAAATCCGGATTGTCATGACAGATGGATTGTTCTTGATTATGGATTATCTACAGAGCAAGTATATCATTGCGGTGCATCCAGCAAGGATGCCGGGAAGAAGCTATGCGCTATAAATAAAATCGAGAATACAGAGGTGATTCATCCGGTGATTGATAAAATGCTATTAGGTACAGATAATGTTATTTAATTCTCTTTCGGAAATATCTTCCACCTATTTGTGATATTTAATTTTGTATAATGAGTGCGTACCAATCAGAGAGGGAAATTATGAGAGGTATTTCCCTGTAAAAGTATTTGTTGACAAAAAGACGCATAAGGATTATAGTGGAAAAAATATTTTGAGAAAGGAAGCCAAGATATGATTTTATTCGTGGTCAGAAATGCATACGAAGATATTCAGACAATGCAGCAGAATAATGTGCAGGGTCTTAATGTTGTATGTAAATATTCCGATTACGAAGAAAAATAAGCTTTCAGAAACATATATTTTTGTAGCATTGTTTTTGACCACTTATCTTTCGGATAGGTGGTTTTTTTATAGGAAAAAACTTGTCACATTACCATGTGAAAGGTTTTCCTATAATGAAAAAGCTTCGCGAATGTTCACGTTAAACGAAAACGCGAAGCTAAATTCAAGAAAAGGAGAAAGAGAGTATGATTATTGAAGAGGTACGGTTTGAATTGAAGGATGGGCGCGAGGCGGTACTTCGCAGCCCGAAAGAGGAAGATGTGGAAAGTACATTAGAGTACTTGGCTATTTCTGCGGGGGAGACGGATTATCTCCTGCGCTATCCGGAGGAGTGCGGAAAATATACGCCGGAGGGTGAGAAAAAGCTGTTTGAACAGAAAAATGCTTCTTCGAATGAAGCGATGATTATGTGTATAGTAGACGGTAGGGTTGTGGGAAACTGCGAGATAAGCTTTTTTAAGGGAATGAAGACAAGGCACAGAGCCAGTGTAGCAATTGCATTGATTAGCGATTTCTGGAACCAGGGAATCGGTACGAAAATGTTTGAAGAAATGTTTCGTCTTGCAGAAAGCAGAGAAGAGGTAATGCAGATTGAATTAGAGTTTATAGAAGGAAACGCCCGGGCACGGCGCCTATACGAGAAAATGGGCTTTCGGATTACGGGAGTACGCCCTAACGCAATTCGCTTAAAGGATGGTACGCTTTTGAACGAATATACGATGATTAAAGAGCTCAGGCGGTCGGGAAGATAGACAATACCAATCTTAGCCAGGAAGAGGTGGCGGATATGGTTATAGAGCAGTTTAAACTGGTTGCCAATGAGAAGGACGAAAAGGAATATCGCTTCGGGCTATAGGACAGGTTAATTATTGTGTGAAAGGAGGTGTAATGATGCCGGAACAGCAAGAGATTCCCCAGCAGGCAGGAACGGAAGATATCAGTACAATAAAAAGGAGATTGAAAATGACCATGAAAACAATAGACAGTGAGGTACTTGCCGGGTACAATTCCGGCATTGAAAAAGGAAGGTTACACCGTGGACTGGGGCTGATTGAGTTTGAGAGAACGAAGGAAATACTGCTGGAAAAATTACCGCCGGCGCCAGCAGTTATTTATGATATAGGCGGAGGATATGGCGAATACTCTTTCTGGCTGGCATCTCATGGATATGAAGTCTATCTGTATGACATCGCGGAAGAAAATATTCGAATGTCTGCTGATATGGAAAAGGAGTATGGTCTGACGTTAAGGGAGGCAAAGGTTGCCGATGCAAGAAGTATAGACAGAGAAGATTGTTCAGCAGATGCAATTCTTTTATTTGGCCCGCTGTACCACATTATTGAGCCGGAGGAGCGAATGCTATGCTTAACGGAATGTTATCGGTTATTAAAGCCCAACGGCGTACTGTTTACAGCCAATATTACACGCTACTCGACAATGATAAAATACGTTGCAGAATATGATCGTAAGCCATATTTGGATGATGAAAATTTCTATAAAATGATTGAGAATACAGTGGATACAGGGGTACATACCAAGAAGCCCATGGGACTGGCATATTTTCACACGCCCAAAGAGCTGAAGGAAGATGTTGAAGCAGCAGGATTTACAGATGTTGATATAAGAGGTGTGATAGGACCTTGTTGGCTCATACGTAATTTAGATGAAGCATGGAGAGATGCCGCGAAGAGAGAGACTATCATGAAGGTAGTGCGCTTGTTGGAAAAGGAGGAAAGCATTATGGGGTTGTCGACACATTTCCTAAGTGTGTCGAGGAAGAATTAGATATATACTAAAAGGCCAAAGTTGACAGGGAAAATGCTTTATGCTACACTCTTCTTGGCAGAAAATAGTTTAGGCTGGCAGAACGCGTTGATGGACGAGGCATCGGTTCAATTCCGGTTGACTGCTGAAAAGACACAGAGATGTGTCTTTTTTTGTGTCGCAAAAATGATATATTATTCTTCGTCTGACGATTTATTAAACGCCTCTGCTATGATATCATCGACCCATTTAAAAAAATCGCCATCGGTTGTTACGACGGTATCAGTTCCATTTTCTATTAATTCATCTTCAGGCAACGATGAACTTATTTTTTTTCCCATGCGACATCTCCTATTTCTGCGTATGAAATTTCACTACTTCTCTATAATAGAAGTTTAATATATCAACCATCTTTTGTCCAGTCGTATGGATGTCGCAATCACAAGGAATGTTAGAAGGAGAATAATTTTTGAAGAAGTATATATACCAAAATAATTTTATGATAAAATAAAAGCAGAACAATAAACGCTGTGATACAAGGAGATTCGAATGAAAAAAGTTACTGATTTTAATAGTAACACTTTTAACAAGCATACTATGTGTATGTGAAAGCTGCGCACCCATAGAGGATTTAGTACTGACAAAGGAGGAAAGCTTATGTTTGAAGAAAAGGTGAAGAACGCGTTTTTGATGAACAAAGGCAAGCCGTTGGAAAAGAAGGAAATTTTACCCTACGCAGAGCCCGGAAGACCTACTTTTGCGAGGGAGTATTCTTACTCTATTATTAACTTTGCATTTCGCGTGTTCTGGTTGGAGGAGGAAGAGTTTTATTCTCAGGCAAACGAAGAGCTTCGTGAGAACTGTCGGTTTTATATAAAGGACGAGGATTGCCGGAATGACAGAGACAGTTTTTATTGGTCCATAGATGTATTTTGCAGAATCGTGGAATTTTTCGGTGCCAAAGGAAGCATTCGTCCGGGCGTTTTAGAGGCGGAAACCGAGAAGCTGTTTTTAGATATGGCGTATCTGTGGTGTAAGAATAATTCTGTCATAGCAAGAGCGGATTTTTCCGAAAATCGAACATGGCATGTATGGGAATCCGAAAATCATCATGTGCAGGGTTTTACCACAGCATGGCAGCTGTCCCGGTTTTTGATGTCCTCGGAGGAATACAGGGATAAGTGCTATGACGACGGGAAGCTGCCGCAGGAGCACTATGAAGCATGGAATCTTTACATTCAAGAGTGGTGCAGACAGCGTGCGAAAAAAAGCCTTTTTATCGAGGTGGCGAACGGCAACTATGCTGCAGAAACACTAAAGGGAATTTATAATGTACTTGATTTTTCTCCGGATCCGGTAACCCGAAAATTAGCGACTTCACTTCTCGATTTATATTGGGCAAGCTGGGCAGAGGAGCAGATTAACGGTGTCCGCGGAGGCGGAAAAACGAGAGTATATCCGCATTGGACCCGTGTGGGTTCGGACGGTATCGGACAGTGGAGCAAATTTTACATGGGTGAAGAGGAAATTGTGTCGTTGCGAGGCAATGACTATACCGTGATGTCCGGTACATACCGTATTCCGGAACTGATATGTGAGCTTGCATTATCGGCAGAGGAGAGGGGAACCTACGAGATTATACAGAGACCCTTAGGTCTTGCTGAAAAGGGATTTTATATAAATCCTGATTATCATGTTGTGAAGGACTGGGGAGGTATTGTACGGTATACTTATGTAACTCCTAAGTTTATTATGGGTAGCCTTATGACGGAGGTCCGTCCGATGGAGGACTGGACGCTGTTAAGCTCCCAGAACCGTTTTCAGGGAGTCATTTTTGCATCCCATACAGATGCCCGGATTGTTCCGGTACCGGAGTGTTTAACCAGCGATGCCACGCCGGTTAACCGCTCTTACAATCAGCATTACTCCGCCCAGAGGAAGGGTACGCTGATTACACAAAAGATTCCCACCTGTGAGGATGTGGGGGCGATGCGGATTTTCATGTCTGATGCAGGAAGCCTCCGTGATTATTCGGTGGAGGGGCAATGGATTTTCACAAAAACTGCAGGTGCGTATGCAGCTATCCGGATTGTAGACGGCGGATTTTATGAGGAAGAGACGGACAAAGGCTGTTATCTGGTATGTGAGAAGCAGTGGAGCCCGGTGATTCTGGAAGTGGCAGAGGAAAACGGGAAACTGTCCTTTGAAGATTTTAAGAAGACAGTGCAGAAGCTATCCCTCGAAATGACCGAAACGGGTATCGTATACCGGTCTTATTACGGAGACGAATTTAATTTTTCAACAGACTTTAGCAGTGTTCCCTGCATAAACGGGCAACCTACCATAAAGAAGCCTGCAAAAGCGTTTGACAGTCCCTTTATCCAAGAGGACTGGGACAGCGGGGAGGTGACAATCCGTTTCCGTGATAAACAAATACAGTTGAATTTTAAGGATTGATTTTATGGTATATGTACCGGAAGATATTGACGGGATATCCGATGATGGCTGGGAACTGCTTGAATATATCAAGAAGAACCGAAGTGAGTCGGAGGCAAGAAGCTTCAATACGTGGTCGGAGATGGAAGAATAGATGAACCGTAGCGAATTTATAATACAGACTACAGATTTATATCTGGCAAAGCCGAAATTCGAGGACTGGCGAAGCATGTATGAAAAAGTATGGAGCCAGGAAGAAACGGCGAAGTACATGCTTTGGAACGTAACGAAATCAGAAGAGGACGCAAGGCTGCGGATGGAAAAAACTTTGCGACACATGGAGAACCAGGAGGCTTATCTGGTGTATGAGAAAGAGAGCGGGGAGGCAATCGGTTTTGCAGGAATGACACAGATAGCGGAAGGAGTTTTCGAGGATACGGGTATTGCACTGGGTCCCGAGTATGTGGGAAAGGGATACGGAAAACAGGTTTTAAGTGCGTTAATAAATCAGGCGAAGACGAAGTATAACGCAAAGGAATTTGTGTGCTCCTGCCGGAAACAAAACATAGCGTCTGCCCGGCTGCAAAAATCCTGCGGATTCACCTATACGCACTCCGAGAACCGAACCGACCCGCGCACAGGAGAAAGTTACATTCTGGATTTTTACAAAGTTCTATTAGGAAATGTTGTATTAGGCTAGGGAGCACGTTTTTGTTTAGGAAAGTAAAACACTCCCATCAAGGAGTAAAGCATGATAGTCAGAGAAGCCCTGAAAGAAGAATTAGAAGAAATATTGCAACTGTACCTACATTTGCACGAGAAGACCGTACCGGAAGACTCGGAATATTTACGGACTACATGGAACAGTATTATAAGTGATAAGAACCATCACCTGATTGTCTGTGAGGCGGATGGTAAAATCGTAGCATCCTGTGTCTGTGTTGTGATTCCGAATCTCACCAGAGGCGTGCGGCCGTATGCCTTTGTGGAGAACGTTGTAACCCATGCGGAGTACCGGAAGAAGGGGTATGCTACGGCATGTCTTGATTATGCAAAAGAGCTTGCGCAGAAGAGTAATTGCTATAAAATGATGCTGCTTACAGGGTCGAAGCGGGAGGAAACTCATCGGTTTTATGAGAATGCGGGATATAACAGTTCGGATAAAACAGCCTTTGTGCAGTGGTTGGAGCCATAACTTGACTTTTATCCTGTTTTTTAATATCTTTTTGTAGAAGGATATAGCGATAAAAACCGAGCGATACGGTAAATGTAGAGATAAATTTGGAAGAAGTAGGAGTGGAAAATGTCTAACGGCTTGAAGGCGGGTATTCAAAATTTCATGACAAAGCGCTGCATGAAAGAATATCGTGCCGCATTGGAAGAACAGACAAATGTATATGATACTTTCATGAGCAAGCAGGAAGAGAAGCTGCGAAAGGAATATGAAAGCCGCAGCTGCGTTCTTACGGGAAAGGTTGTAACAAAGCAGGAATTACCCGGATTGATGAAGGAAAAGTCCGAAGTGAAGGAAGATGTTTTGATTGTAGTTCACAAGGAAGGTTTTTTAAGTCCGATCGCATCAAAGGTAATCCTGAGTTATTTTGATGAGAATAGGAAATGCGGGCTTTTGTACGCGGATGAGGATATCTGTATCGGAACAGAAAAAGATTTTGAGCGGTTTCAGCGCGGCAGAATTAATTTATCAAGCCGTTGTTATCCGAATTTGAAGCCGGTTCCCTCTTGGGAAACCTTTTTATCCTATCAGTATTTCGGAAATGTATGGGCAATTCGCTGTGACCTGTTGAAGGAAATTACGCCGGAAGAAACGGAAGATGCAGAGGTTCTGGAGTATGATCTGCTTTTGAAGGCATGGGGAAGTGTGGGAACAGAGGGAGTAGCGCATGTTCCCCAAATTCTGTATCATAAGTTTGAGCCCGTAAGGTCGGATGAAAACGGAAATGCGCTCAATCGGGAAGAGATGGAGCGGCTGTTCCGGGAAGAAGATAAAATTATCGGGGCAACAGAGAAGTTTAACCATATCAAGGAGCTTGCGGGAAAGCAGCAGGGTCTGCGTTTTACCATGGTAACGGAGGGCGGATATTCTTACCCGGTGTATGAAGCGGAAGAGGAAAAAAATAAGGTAAGTATACTGATTCCCTCTAAAGACAATCCGCAGGTGTTGTATAAATGTATTGAATCCATATATGAAAGAAGCACATACCGCAATTTTGAAATCATTGTGATTGACAACGGAAGCAGTCGGGAGCATCGCGATGAAATCGAAGAGATGCGGAATAAATATCCGTTTCATTACGTTTATGCACCGATGAAATTCAATTATTCGGTTATGAATAATACGGCAGCAGAAGAGGCTACCGGAGAAATTATATTGCTTTTAAATGATGATATGGAAGTGGTAACGCCGGACTGGCTGGATAGGATGGTAGGACAGCTTTTACAGGAAGGTGTCGGAGCGGTAGGAGCGAAGCTTTTGTATCCGAACAGTACGCTGATTCAGCATGTGGGAATTACCAATGCGGTGGATGGGCCGGTGCATAAGCTCTTGAAAAAGGATGACCGTCAGTCCTACAACCGCGGAAGAAATAAACTGGTGTATAACGTGATAGGTGTAACCGGAGCCTGTCTCATGGTGAAAAGCGATGTATACCGGGAGCAGAGAGGGCTGCGGGAGCTTTTACGGGTGGCGTACAATGATGTGGATTTGTGCTTTGCCCTGTACGAAAAGGGCTTGCGCAATGTAGTGCGTAATGATGTGATTTTATACCATCATGAGTCTTTGAGCCGCGGTGCGGATGTTATGTCTCAGGAAAAAATGAAGCGTCTGAAGTGGGAGCGGGACCGTTTATATGAGGCGCACCCGGAACTGGCGTATAAGGATCCTTACGAGGGAGCGAATAACCGGGGCGGCGAGGACTTTGGCCTGCAGATGCGAATCGATTACAATGCGAAAAAGGATGCATTTGAGACAGCGAAAAAGGCGAAAAGAGATTATAGGAAATATCCGGCAGGAGTCTATGTGGGAATCGACCGTGTGGGCAAAGAAACGGGAAGTACCGCAAACGGAAAACAGGTTTATGCGGTAACCGGCTTTACTATTCTGCCGGAGGTTGATAACTGCCGATATACCTTTGAGATGGTTTTTTCCGGCGAAAAGGAAACCTATTATATGCCGATCCGAAAGAAAATGCGGACCAATATGTCGGGAGGCTTTCCCAACGCAAAAAATCTGGATTTATGCGGTTTTTACTGCTGGGTTACAACGGAGGAGTTGCCGGAGGGTGCATACGAGGTAGGAATTTTTGCGAAGGACCGCTGTTCCAGACAGCGATTGTTCCAGGAGACCGGAGAGATACTGGTTGTAGAATAATTTTCAGGCTTCGGAGGCTGTAGAATGGCATGAGAGAGTAGAGTGAAAGAATTCTTTTACACGGCAATTTGTGGCGTTCTCAGAATGGAGATAAAGATGGATAACGAAAAGGAAATGCAGGAGCTGGCTTTTTATAAAGAGGAGCTTCGGAGATTGAAGGAAGAAAATATAGAGCTTGCGTCTAAAATCACAGCGTTAGAGGCACAGAAAGAAGAGTCGGAGCAGAAGCTTGCAAAGATTAAGGGAAGCTTTATTTGGAAGCTTTCAAAGCCTCTGCGCGTAATCCGTGTGGCTTTTATAAGACTCGGCTACTATAAGTCTCCCAAAAAGATTGCCCGTAAAATACGGGACAAGCATCTGGAAAAGAAAGCGCATGTGTATTTCGGAACGGGTTCCATGCCCGGTGAGGATGTCCGAAAGGAGCAGGAGGCATGGCCGTTCAGAGAGTCGCATAAAATATCTATTCTGGTACCGCTTTATAATACGCCGGAGAAGTTCCTGCGGGAGATGATAGATTCGGTTTTGGCGCAAACCTATAAAAGCTGGGAGCTGTGCCTTGCCGACGGTTCGGATGATGAGCATAAGCAGGTGGGAGAAATCTGTCTGGACTATGTGGCAAAGGATAGCCGGATTGTTTATCATAAGCTGGAGAAGAACGAGGGTATTTCCGGTAATACGAATCAGTGCTATAAACTGGCTACCGGAGATTATATCGGATTGTTCGACCATGATGACATATTGCACCCCTGCGTACTTTTTGAATATGCGAAAGCGATTGAAGAGCAGGGCGCCGATTATGTTTACTGTGATGAGGCAACCTTTACCGGAAACAGCATCAACAACATGATAACGCTGCATTTTAAAGCGGATTATGCGCTTGATACACTGCGTGCAAATAATTACATTTGTCATTTCAGTATGTTCAAAAGGACACTTTTACAGGAAACGGAGCTGTTTCGTAAGGAATGTGACGGAAGCCAGGATCATGATATGATTCTCCGTCTTACCAGTATTGCAAAGAAGGTAGTCCATATTCCTAAGATTCTGTATTATTGGCGTGCCCATGCGGGTAGTGTGGCAAGTAATATTAATGCGAAAACGTATTGTATCGATGCCGCAAAGCGGGCGATTTCCGATCATTTGCACAATTACGGTATTTACCACACCATGATTACCAGTACCAGAGCCTTTGAAACTATTTTCCGCTTACAGTACGAGGTTACAACAACGGGAAAGGTATCTGTTCTGATTCCCAACTGTGACCATTCGGAGGAGTTGCGGAAATGTGTGGAGGCTTTAGAAAAAAGGAATACCTACGAAAACTATGAAATCCTGATTGTTGAAAACAACAGTAAAGAGGATGCCACGTTTGCGTATTATGATGAGCTGGAAAAAAATCCCCATGTTCGTATTTTAAAATATGAGGGAGAGTTTAATTACGCCCGTATTAACAATTTTGCGGCAAAGGAGGCTACGGGTGAGTATCTCCTGCTGCTAAATAATGATGTGGAGATTATAAGCAAGGATTTCCTGAAAGAATTGCTGATGTATGCCCAGCGTAAGGATGTAGGAGCGGTGGGAGCAAAGCTTCTTTTCCCGGATAACACCATCCAGCATGCGGGAATTATTATCGGTCTCGGAGCCCACAGAACGGCGGGTCACATTCATTATAAGGATGAAAACGCACACATCGGCTATATGGGACGCCTGTGCTATGCTCAGAATATGTCAGCAGTGACGGGTGCGGCACTTATGGTAAAGAAATCCGATTACGATGCGGTGGGCGGTCTGGATGAGAAGTTTGCGGTGGCACTGAATGACGTGGACTTCTGCCTGCGGCTTAGAGAGAGAGGGCTGTTAAATGTATTTACGCCTTTTGCGGAGGCATATCATTACGAATCCGCATCAAGAGGCCTGGATACGGTTCCCGAAAAGGCAAAACGATACGAAGAAGAAAGTAAACTGTTTCGGGAACGCTGGAAAGAGTTTCTGGATAAGGGAGACCCTTATTATAACCCGAACTTTACATTGGACAGAAGTGATTACGGTTTGAAACTGAGCAATTAGCATATCTACAGGGAGAAAATCAGATATGTCCGAGCAGAAGAAAATCAGTACGGAGGCAAGCAGAAAGATATCGTTTTTTATGTTTGCATCCATTTCCATAGTCGTCCTGTATCACGCGGGTCTTTGTTATCATTATCCGCTAATAGAGCAGGTAGGTCCGGCCTCAACGGCGTGCTTCTTTTGCGTGTCAGCGTTCTTTTTCTATAATGGTTTAACAAAAGAGAATTTAGGGACGAGACTGAAAAAGCGGTGTAAAACGTTGTTGCTGCCGTATGTGCTGTGGAATATAATATACATCATCATCTACGGAGGCTGGAAGCAGCTTTCCTTTAAAAATGTGATTACGTGGTTTACCATAGGACCGCTCTGCGTTCCTTCGTGGTTTTTGTTAACGCTCTTTATATATATGATGCTGGCGGTAGTCGTAAGGCGGGCGTACAAGCGTATTTCTACCACGATTCTTACAGTAGGAATCGGTATCCTGTTATCCTATTTAGGGTATATCCGGTTTCAGGTAGAGGTTGCAGGGATTCCTTTTGTAGGCGGATATCTTGTGCGGATGTCGGAATATCTGGCACCGTATCTGATAGGTGGCGCCATCGGGACATGGCTTACAGGGAAAATAGCAGTGGGCTGGAAAAACTGCATTGCAGGATTAATCGGTACATGTGCAGCACTGTTTTTACTCCTGCGGGATATTCCCGTGGAGCTCCGGTGGTTTCTCTGGATAATTTTACCGTTGTTAGCGTGGGAGGCGGTTCCGGAGAAGCTTTTCAGCAAAATCGGATTCATAACAATATTTACGGAACCGATTTTCTTTATCAACATGATGCACTGGTTTTTACTTTACATATGGGGAATGGCTACGGTTGGCATAGCAGTTCCTCAGTACCGCGAGGCGTTAAATGTAGTGCTTACTTATCTTAGCGCATATGCACTATATTATATGCTGAAGCAGTTTGCACCGAAAGTGCTGGCTGTTCTTACGGGAAATAGAAATCAATGAACGGAACAACGCCGAACCCGGGGGATTCCCTGAGTTCGGCGTTGTTCATTTTTATCAAATCCATATGGCACTGCGGTTTAGGCAGTCATTTGCTCGGGTTCTTCGACGATGGCTTCCGCAGTTACCTTGTGCTTCGGCAGCAATGTCGACAGGCAGACAGGTAACAGATAGAACAAAATCAAATAGTATCGCACGTCTGCAACGGGACCCAAAAAGTTGGTACCGCAAACGAGAAATATCATTAGGTAAGCTAATACGGAGGGACGATCCTTGCGCCAGATACTGTAAAACCAGGCAATCAGGAACACCCAAAACATGGTTCCGGTGGTGAAGAGAAGGCGCAAAAGAGGAATTTTAGTATATTCGCCGTTACCAAAGTTCTCGTAGAAATCAAAAAGAGCGGGCCAATGAGGCTTTCCATATTCCTCGTTCCATTCGGTAAAGTCAAAGTATCGGAACTTAGAGGCATCCACATTCGTTGTCCAGGGATACCATGCCTGATAAGTGTTGTAGAGTAATGATTCCAAATAAACGTCGGGGTTTTCCCAGCCCTTTTTTAACCAAAGTTTAAGATATTCACCTTTATTTTCCAGCAAGGTTTCCAATCCCGGACTAAACTGTGACTTGATGCCGTCTGCCATAACAGGGTCGTAGCATAAAAGACCTTCAGGCGGAACCACCTGACTGAGAAGAGCCAACTCCTCTTCGGTAAACGCGCCGGCACCCTCTTCTACATACAAACGGGCAATCTGCTGATAGGGAACACATAAAGCCTCGTCCGCCTCGCCGGGGATAGCGTTAAGTGCCAGAAGAAGTCCCTTGTTGACGATACTGCATAGCAGAAAAATGCTGACATAGAGCAGTAATTGCTTCAAAAGTGCCTTTCGGAAAAACAGTAGCATAAGTGTTGCAAATACCACGACTGCGTAAATAATGTTTTTTCTTAAAAGGCAGGAGAGGGTAAGAAATGTACCCGTTAAAATCCAGTCCCAAACAGTAGGCGTCTTCTCTGTTGCTAAGGTTTCGTACAACTTCGTCATGTGAATTACACCCATTAAGAGGAAAGCATAACAAAGTACATCCTTTGTAGGGGTCATGGCAAACATAACAAGGGTCGGGCAGAATGCATAGAAGCAGAAGGAAAGTATAGTCAAGGTAATGTTGCGGGAATGGATGTAAACGTACCGCAACGCGTAAGTCATACAAAGAGATACGATAAGAATCTGAACTGCATTTGCAAGGAAAACGCCAAGAGCCAGACTACTATTATCGATGAGGTAGCCTAATTTAATCAAGCCGCCGCTGAAAAGCGTGTGCAACAACGGATGATGTGCGTCATAGGAAACAGAGTCATAAAGAACCTGAACTACCTGACTTCCGATATCATAATTATAGTAGCCGGGGTAGCAACACCAAAGGAAAAAAAGCCAGATTGCAAAAAGAATGAAAAATGCGTATAACCAAAGATATTTGATTTCCCGATGTTGTTTTTCCGTACGGTTTCCAAGAACCACATTCTTGGCGATATCTTTCTTTTCCAGAAAACTAAAGAACAAATTAAACAACACAACCAGTGCAAGCCACTCTATCAGTCCCCAGATAATGCATTGCGCCATAGTCAATGTACCGATATTTTGAAAAAGGGCGGATTGGTGTAAGGAGGAGCCATAGCTCATACTAAGCTGCCATCCTGCAATCTGCAAAAAAGTAAGTATCAGGGAAAGTATTGAAGAAAGAAAAAGTTTTCTCTTACTTATGTTTTTCATTAAAAGTTCCTTTCGTGCTGTACTTAGCAAGATGATAGTTTTATTTCCAGACTCAGTATAGCAAGCGCATGCCGAAAAAGCAAGGAAACCGTCTGGAGAAGGTTAAGTGAAAATATTGGCATTTGTCGATAAAGATGTTATAATACATAATTGTTTTGAAACACAGAAGATTTGAAAGGTATGTTTTATGAGAGAACAAATTAGAAAGAGACTACTTACAGCAATTTTGCCTATTTTTCTGTTTTTCTTTATGTTGTTAATATTTGGTCCGGCTGAGATATTTTTCGGCAATGCAGTGGAATTTGAGTTTGTATACGGAGAATTCGGAGGCTTTCTGGCACTGGTAGCGGCGGGTGCCACAGTAGTACTTACTGCGATTATGCTGGTGCTTCCGGAAATGTTGTACCGTGTGCTGTCATCAATCATGCTGGGTCTGTCTGTGGCAAGCTATGCACAGGTTATGTTTATCAACAAACAGCTGGATTTGTTGGGACAGAATCCGGACGGATATCGGGTTTCCGCCGGAGATATGATTGTAAATCTGATACCGTGGGTGCTGATTCTGGCAGCAGTAGTGGTTTTGGCTTTTTGGAAAAAGCAGATTTGGGAAAAAGTGACCTGTTATGCATCGGCCTTTTTGGTTTGTATTCAGGCGGTTGCGTTAGTTTCCCTGTTTCTGACTGCGCCTAAGGAGGCGTTCGAGCATCCGGAAAGCGAATGGCATTTGAGCGGAGAAAAGCAGTATATGGTTTCTGCCAACGAAAATGTGATTGTGTTTGTGTTGGATTATCTTGGAAATCAATATTATGATGAAGCGTTGGAGGAATATCCGGGAATGTCGGATTTCCTGCACGATTTTACATACTACAGCAATACGGACTGTAACTATTATGGTACTTTTCCATCCCTGCCCTGTTTCCTGAGCGGAAAGTTTGTGGATAACTCTCTTTCCGTGAACGACTGGTTTGAGGAAATATGGAGTGATGAGGAGACAATCAGCTTTTATGAAATGCTGCGGGAAAAAGGCTATTTGGTAAACCTGTATACCCCGGAAATGCCGCAGGTGTGCGGTACCCACAGTGTAGAGCTTTTGAAGAATTGCTTCAGTAATACAAGTAACGCTCCCTTGGAAGCGGATGTGTTTTATAAGCTCCTGTTTAAGACCATGGCTAAAATGTCCGCATACCGTATGGCGCCGGAGGTATTGAAGCCCGTATTTTACACCCAGAGTACAGAATACGGTAATATTATTACCTATAAGGGAAATGAAGCGGAATATGACAATTTCGATTTCTATCAGAAGCTGCTGGACGAGGGCTTGCAGGTGGATAAGGAGGCAAATTATTTCTCCGTACAGCATTTAATGGGACCTCATGAGCGAACCACGGGAGCAGACGGTTTCTTTAAACATAATGCAACCCGTCAGGAGACCATTAAAGGCTGTATGGTTATGCTGGAGGAATATTTGAACCAGCTGAAGGAGCTTGGTCTTTATGACAATGCGACCATTATAATTACCGCGGATCACGGAGACATGAAGGATTCCCAAGTGATTATGTTTGTGAAGGAATCCGGCGAACAGCATGAGAAGATGCAGGTTTCCGGTGCACCTATCAGTCTTCACGAGCTTCGTCCCACGATTGCGAAGTTGGTGGGAGAGGATCCTTCGAAGTATGGTCAAACCTTCTATGATTTTTCCGAGGACGAGCCAAGAGAGAGAACCGTATGGGTACGTTGGACAGATATGGATTATCCCGTAGTCCAAAATTATGCCATCGACAGAATCGGCTATTCTAATGTGTACTACGGTTTTACCTACACCGGTGATATCCATGATTTGCTGGAGATTGCCAATACGGAAATCCCGTCCGTAATTGAACCGATTGTAGATTCATTTTATTAAAACAAGGCGCTCTGTATCAGAGCGCCTTTAATCTTTCCAGTGCGGGCGGAAAATCGCCGCATTTTTGGTAGAATAATTTTGCTGCTTCGGTATCCCCCATAACCTCGTTGATGCAGCCCATGTTGTAATAGGGAATGAAGCTGTTAGCACCGTCGATGCGGGAGGTTTCAAAGGTGGTTGCTTTCAGGAACTCACCCATGGCCTGAACAACCATGCCGGTTCGCAGATAAATCAGACCCATCAGGCAGACAAAATCTGCCGTGAAAGCAAAGTCGTCATAGATGCTTTGGAAAGCAAGTGCCTCATCGTATCGTTCCAAATGGAGCAGCGCATAGCCGTAGCCGATAACCATCATCTGTACGTACTCTGCCTTCGGGTCTACATCATATTCCAGTCCCTTGCCGTAATAATAGCAGGCCTTTTCATCATCCCTCAGCATGTTGTAGGACTGCCCCAGCTGAAAATAAAGGTACGGGTCGGAAGGATTTTCTTCCAACATCTTTAAAAGCAGCTCATTATTTCGGGCAGCTTTTTTTTCCAAGTCTTCCATACTACCGTTGTAGCCGCAGTGGTCTACCAGAACGGGAATTGCAACCCTGTCAAAGCCGGCACCGTCAATTCTTCGCACCTGTTCGTGAATAATGGCCTCGTAATGGAAGTATCTTCGGTTGAAAAACCGCTCCACGTCATCTGTATAAACGCTGTCGGTTTGATTCATTTCATAGTGATTTCTTCGGGACAGCATCCCTACTGCTTCCGGATAACGCTCTATCATTATTTGCAGGGCAGCAGGATTTGCTTCCAGCATATATTCGTCGCAGTCCAGCACCAGAATCCAGTCGTTGGAGGCGCAGGACAGGGAATAATTCCGAGCGGCGCTAAAATCATTTATCCACTGAAAATGATAAATCTTTGCATTGTATTTTTCGGCAATGGCAACTGTATGATCCGTGGAACCGGTATCCACCAGAACAAGCTCGTAGGGAAAGCCCTGCCAGCATTTTGTGATGGAGGACAGAAAGTTATCCATATGCTTTTCTTCATTTTTCATAATGACACAGATAGAAATAGGGGTAATCTTTGCAGACATAATAGTCCTTTCCGGCGGAAATTATTTTAAATAGGATAACATTTCCTCCACGCGGTGCTTGTAGGTATGAGCTGCCGCGATTTTCTCAAAACCGTTTTTCGCGATGGCAGTACGCTCATCCTCATGGCTTAGGTAATAATCGATTTTATTCAACATATCCTGCTTGCTTTCAAAATACTCAAAATCCTCTCCCGGCACGAAGTAATCCAGAAAATCCGCCTGATAATTTGTAAGCAGGAAGCCTCCCGCACCGCAGATGTCGAAAATGCGCAGCGGCATACCGTTTACAATACTTCGCAGGCTGATATTTAAGTTGATTTTTGCGGTTTTGAATACATAAGGTGCGTAGTCATAATAATCTACCGGACCGTGATTAATGCAGCCGGGAAGCTGTAAATTCCGGTCAGGGGTATATAAGTCGTAAGAGTATTTTTCTCCGATGGCAGTTAACAGCTCTGCCCGTTCCGTAGCGGTAATCTGACGGTTGATAACGTATTGGGCATACAGATATTCCGTACTTTCCACGCTGGTAGGGTCGGGTTGCATGGGAAGAATCCGCATCATGTCATCGATGATATCCTTGCTGAGTAACTCCTGAATAAAGTTGTAGCCGTACACCTGCTTTTGGGCGGCCATAAGTCCCTCCAGATAGCCGCGGGTGTAAGGCGAAATGCCTTCTAAGCGTTGATAGAACTGGTGCTTTTCCGTATAAAGCGATCCTACGAAGGCGATTTTGGCCTGATTATACCAGGGTGTTGCCCGGAAAGTGGAGAAATCCGTCATGGCACGCAGGCGCTCCGTGTTTGCCGCAAGAGGCAGGTAATGAACGGTGGGGATTCCGGCTTTATGGAATTCCAGATACTGCTCCTTATCGAAAACAAAAATATAGTTTCCCGGATAGATGATGGTGTAGGAGTACAAGAGCACAAAGGGGCTGTCGTAAATCCACGCCACATACCGCATATCCGCCTTTTTGCATGCCAGGGAAATAATCGGGAAATAATTGAACGTGAAAACAAAATCAGGCGCACAGTCTCTTATTTGCTGTGCCAGCTGATTTTCCAATTCCTCGTTATGGTGAACCTCTTTGTTGGAAAAGGGAATGGTTTCCACCGTATGTCCCAACTCACGAAAGGCTGCAATGATGTCCTCGTTGCCGAAGCTTTTCCATTCCGGAAACAGTATTTTCATAGATTCTCTTACTCCGAT
Organism: Acetatifactor sp.; assembly: GCA_045546495.1. Lineage (GTDB taxonomy): Bacteria > Bacillota > Clostridia > Lachnospirales > Lachnospiraceae > Acetatifactor. The sequence goes on from JAZQCX010000148.1 coordinate 48,342, forward strand.
ACGGATGATGAACAATGCTACAAAGCTATAGTACCATAAATCAAATCCCTGTGCTATACAATTTCGAAAAACAAAAGGCGGTTGAGTTTGCGCAAAATGCGTGATATGATAAAAAAATCAAGACGCTACAAAGATAATAAAAAGCGTATGATGAAGGAGCATTTTATGAAAGCACTGCGTATGCCTAAGATTTCCCGAACGGGCATCCTCCTTTTTCTGATTCTTGTTGTCGGAGCATTGCTGCGATTGCTGTATCTTGGCTCTGTTCCGGGAGGATTACATCAGGATGAGGCGATAGTTGCGTGGAACGCATTTTCTCTTTTTAATTACGGATACGATTCTGCGGGTCATGTGTGGCCTGTTTACGTGGCAGACTGGGGTGACGGACACAGCTTAATGTACCCGGTGTTGTTGCAGCCCTTTATTGCCTTGGCGGGAAATCACCTGACGCATTTTGTGACAAGGTTACCTCAGGCGATGGTGGGCATCGCTACAATCGGCGTACTTTACGGCATTCTGAAGCGGATGTTTCATGAGCGTATGGGGTTGTGGGGTGCATTCCTGCTGGCGATTTGTCCCTGGCATATTACCATGTGCCGCTGGGGGCTGGATGCCAATCTGGTACCGGGCTTTTTAATGTTCAGCTTTTATTTTTTTGTCCGAGGCATGGAGAACCGGAAATATCTGCTGCTTTCGGGTCTGTTTTACGGGTTGACGCTACATTGTTATGCGGTGGTTTGGCCCTTTGTACCCCTTGTACTTCTGATACAGATTTGCTACGGGCTCTACCATAAAAAGCTGCGCATCGACAGATGGAGCATCGGCGCCTCCTGCATTTTATTCGTGCTGGCGTTACCCTTGATTTTGTTTATGTTCATCAATGCAGGGATGATGGAGGAGATTCATCTGCCCTTTATGACAATTCCTGCGATGAGCGGGTACCGCGCGGGAGAGGTGGCGTTTACACCCGTTGACATGTGGCATAATTTTAAGCGGACAATGTCTCTCCTAATCCGACAGGATACCGGAGCTGTTTATGACATTATCATGCCTTCCGGCTTGTTTTATGACCTGGGCAGAGTTTTTATTGTAATCGGATTTTTTGCGCTTATGTGGAAGTTAATCCGATGCCGGTTTTTTAAGAAGTTCACTTATGAATTTTTCATTTTTGCCCATCTTTTTGCGGCCGGGATTATCTGCCTTATGGTGGAGGTGGATTTACACCAGACAAATAGTCTGTTTATCCCGCTGGTGATATGTGAGACGTACGGTGTAGTTGTAGTGCTGGATGGCTTGAAAAAACTGATTGCCAAAAAGTATACCCTTGTAGCAGGTACGGCAGCAGTTGTTGGTGTATTCCTGCTTTATCTGGGTCAGTTTGTTCATCTGTACTTTACCGAATACCGGGAACTCATATCGCTTTGGTTTGCGGAAGGTATCAGTGAAAGCGTACCCTGTGCCATCGAAAAAGCCGAAGAAATAGAAGCGCAGACGGGAACCTGCCCTAAAATTATTGCCCATCGCGGTGCGCAATGGCCGAGGCTTTTGTACTATGCGGAGACAGATGGCCAAGAGTACCTGACTAATATAGAATATAAGGAGAACGGAATAGAACCGTACAGCTTTACCTCAGATGGTATTACCTTTGTCAACGGAATCGATATGGGAAATATTGACAAAGAGGCGGTTTATATCTTCTACTACGACAGCCTGGAGTCGTTTCAGGAGGATTTTGAAACCATTAACTTTATTGATTGGTATGTGGGAGTTCCCAAGAACCTTACAAAATAAGAGAAAACGAATAAAGAACAGGTCAGAAGGATACGTTGTCAGAGCGTATCCTTTTTAATTGTGCGTGACAAGTAGCCATAAGATATAGTATACTTGTGTTAATTAGACTCATTTTGCAAAGTGTGGGTTTAGCTTGTTTTCGCAGATGAGGATAAAGTGGGGAAAAGTAAGTAACTAACAGATAGAGTGCGTAGCTGCAAAGGAAGAACTATGAGCGAAAAAACCTGTGTAATTGTAATTCCGGCACTCAACCCGGAAAACAAGATGATTCAGCTTGTGCAGGAACTGAAAAGGGAAGCCTTTGATAAAATCGTAATTGTAAACGATGGTAGTGCGAAGGAGTACGATGCAGTGTTCGCGAAAGCGGCGGAACTGGGAGCTACCGTCCTGATACATGAGGTGAACCGAGGTAAGGGCCAGGCGCTGAAAACGGCCATGAAATATGTAATAGAAACGTATAATCAGGAGCAAATTCTCGGAATTATTACAGCGGATGCAGACGGTCAGCATACCATACAGGCCATCGGAAAAATCGCGGAGAGGATGCGGACTGCAGACGGAGAGCTGGTTTTGGGATGTCGCCATTTTGTGAATAGTGAGAATGTAAAAATTCCTCTGAGGAGCAAATTCGGTAATGAAATGACGAAGCTGGTTATGCGGCTCTTTTGTGGGATTGCGCTTTCCGATACCCAGACAGGACTGCGCGGTATTTTTTACGATTCCCTGTTTGACCTGAGTGAGCTGGAGGGAGAAGCGTATGAGTACGAAACGAATATGCTCCTTTATTATTCCCGTAGCAAAAAGGGTTTTCAGGAGGTACCGATTGAAACGGTTTATGAGAACAATAATGAGAGTTCGCATTTCAATCCTGTAAAAGATTCCTTTAAAATTTATAAGGTTATTTTAAAATATTCCATGGCATCGCTGATTTCCGCTCTGGTGGACAATCTGGTATTTATTCTTTTAATGCCGTATATCAGTGACATCTGGGCGCTGACGTTTTCCGGCAGAGGAGTGTCCATGCTGGTGAATTTTACGCTGAATAAAAAACTGGTTTTCCAAAAGGAAGGCAACGCGGGAAAGAGTTTCCTTAAATATCTTCTGTTGGTTATTTTCTCGGGCTGTATGTCCGCGATTTTGCTTAGTATTTCCAGCGTTATCATCGGTAAGACCAGTATAATTATGAAAATAATTATTGAGGTACTGTTGTACTTCTTTAACTTCTACATACAGAAGAAATATGTATTTAAATAACATAAAGACAGAAAAGAGAAATTGTGAGAGATGAAAAATCCGAATGTAAAGTTTTCCAAAGCGCAAATGTGGAAGGAAAAGTTGCCCAAGATTAAATTGCCGGAGGTGAAAATGCCGACATGGCTATCCTGGGGTATAAGGTTGTTTATTATACTGTTGGCGTTGTCTGAAAATGCACTGACGGTTTTGGAATACGAGTTTATTGCGGATGTTCCCTTGCTGAGATATTTTGTCATGATGTTCCAGTCCATAAACGGATGGGGCATGGAAATGATTTTAATGGCGATAGGTATGGGCGCCGTTCTTTATCATGTGTATAATCATCCGGGACAAAAAAGCGTTTCCATTTCCGTTCTTAGTGCTTTTTTTGCAATCTCTACGGTGTTTGGAAAAAGCTACGAAGAGACTGCATCATGGGATTATATTTTCCATGGAAGAATCCAGTTTACGTTGGCGGTTCTTGTTATGTGTGGTTATTATTTTGCTTACAAGAACGGAATTATTTTCGTGCGTAGTTTGTTGGAAAAAACGCCGGCGGTTTTCCGTGCGGAGACAAAGAACCGGATAGAAATGCAAATGTTTGAAAAGAGAAGCTTTTTACTTCCCTTTCTGACAATTATGATACTGGGATTGCCGATACTGATACTGTTTTACCCCGGAACCCTGCATGCGGATGCTTTTGCGCATCTGTGGCAGTTCTTCGGTGTAATACCGGTAAATGATATGTCTCCCATCGCGGTGACAAAGCTGATGGGTAAGGTCGTGAGTATTGGGAAAGTTTACTTTGGTTCGGATAACATCGGTCTGTTTTTCTATAATGCGGGGCAGTTTATCGCGCAGGCATTGATTTTCTCATATTCTTTTTGCGTGTTAAAGCGTTTGAAGGCTCCCGTGTCGTTGCGTTGGGCAACGCTTTTTTGGTATACGGTTTTACCTATATTCCCTATGTGGGGTTATACGCTGAATAAGGACACAGGCTATTATCTTTGCACTTACCTGTTTGTGCTGGCGATGATTGACGGAATCTGTGACAGTGAAAGAGGTATGAACTGGTGGAGGAACGGTCTGCTTTTCGTGGGAGCAATCGGGGCTGCACTGTTCCGTAACAACGGAAAGTATATTGTGCTTGCTACGTTGGTGGTTGCGGTGCTTGCATATCGGAAATATTGGAAGCAATATGTAGCGGTATTTGCGAGTTGTCTGGCGATTATTTTCGTGTTCGAGGGTATTTATATCCCGGCCAAAGGATATGAGGACGGTCCCGCAAAGGAAGCAATGTCTCTGCCAATCCAGATGACGGCCCGTTATGTGAAAGAACATGGTGATGAGCTGACGCAGGAGGAGAGGGATGCTTTACAGGGCATGTTCGGTGTACCCTTGGAGGAGGTTGCCGGAATCTACTCTCCGGAGATTTCGGACCCGGTAAAAACGGTATTTGAGAGCTACCCTTCCGATGAAGCTATGGATGCGTATATGTCTGTTTTCTGGAAGCAGTTTACGAAGCACCCGGACACGTATATTCAGGCATTTTTAAATCATACATATGGATATTTTTATCCCAACAGAGAAAGCTTCCATGGTCAAATCGGTATTTTTTACCTTTTGGGACGAATCCACCTGAAGATGGATATGGTAGATGTTTCCTTTGTAGAGGAATTTGAGGAAGCCCGTGGCTTTTACGAGGAATATACGTACATAGTAGAGCGTACTCCGGTCATAGGCATGGTTTACAGTGCGGGAGCACATATCTATATTTTGCTGGGGATGCTTACTTATCTGATAGCACGGAAGAAAAAGAGATGTCTGGCGGTTTTGGTGCCGTCGCTTAGTATGATTTTGTGTATTGCGTCACCGGTGAACGCGTATTTCCGGTATGTGTTACCTTTAGTAGTGATGTTACCGATTAATCTGGCATGGTGCTATTATGTAGGAAGAATGGGAGATAAATCTGATGCAGGCATTTAGATTGGGTCAGGACAACTTGGAACAGGCATATGAAAAGAACGTTGAGGTAACAGCGAACCGCTATACCATCCGGTGTATGGGTACAGCGACCATTATTTTAACGTTTATTTGGGTATTGAATGTATTGGATATATTTATTATTGACCAGGCTATAACAAGGATGGCATTTGTATTGTTTTTGACTGTTTACGTTGTCGGTAGAGTGATTTTCCACTTTCAGGATTTATCAAAGCCCGGTATGAAATATTGGGTGATTTTATGGACGGTTTCTTTAATTACCATTTTGACTACGGGGTTGACCTATCATGCAGTGCTGTGTTACACGATTCCCATTATATGTTCGGCCATGTACTCTTCCAAAAAAGCATTGTATTTGACGTATGTGCTGATGGTGTTTAGTACGATTATTTCGGTTTTCGGCGGCTATTATCTCGGTATTTGTGATGCCAATATGGTGCTTCTTACAGCAAGCTCTTTAGATACATACATTATGCCGGGAAATACCTTTGCGTTGACTAAGATTAATGATCAGGTATTTTTTACCCTGGCATTGTTTTTTGTATTTCCCAGATGTATCATTAACATCCTGCTGATTACGGTATGTCAGAGCATTTCCAAAATTATTTCTTCCAACGTAAAATATGCAAGAGAGATGGAGGATCTGGCAGAGCTGGACGGTATGACGGGACTTTATAACCGCAGCAAGTACTTGAGCATGATGGAAACGGAATATCGGAAGGACCCTTTGATTTCGGCAATTTTCTGGGATATCAATGATTTAAAGCTGGTGAATGACACGAAGGGACATGGCGTCGGTGATGAACTGATTCGGAATGTAGCGGATGTGATTCACGAAATGGTAACCGAACTTGATAAGGGATACCGAATCGGCGGTGACGAGTTTGTATTGATTATGCGCGGCAGCGACGAGAGAGCTTTACAGAAAAAGGTAGAGGAATGGGAAGCAGCACTTGCGAAGAAGTCGGAGGCTGTGGGGATGTCGCTTTCCGTTTCTATGGGATATGCTACCGGCTCCGGTGCGAATCTGGATGAGGTAGTAAGTGAAGCAGACCGTAGGATGTACAAGAATAAGCGGATTTTCCATAACGAGCATGATGAAACAGCCGGGAACGAGGCTGCAACGGCGCAGGACACCGCAACGAACGGAGGAAATTAGCATGAAAGCCCAAAGAAATGCCCGTATCATGTTAATTCTCTCCATGATTGTTTTCGGAACGCTGGGACTGTTCACCCGGAAGATTGCGGTCAGCTCAGGTGAGCTGGCGCTGTATCGGGCAATTCTGGCAGCTATTCTGATTGCTATTTATCTTGTAGTAACGAAGCAGAAATTCAATTTTAAGAAAATCAAAAAGGAACTGCTTCTTTTGTTGTTTTCCGGAATGGCCATGGGCGTCAACTGGATTTTATTGTTCGAGGCCTATAAGTATACGACAATTTCCGTAGCAACTCTAAGCTACTATTTTGCGCCGGTGCTGGTGACGCTTGTATGCCCGATACTGTTTAGGGAGAAAATGACAAAGCGGCAGCTTTTGTGTTTTGTGATGTCAACCGTGGGTTTGGTGTTGATTATCGGTGTTGAAAATATCACAGGAACCGGTACCGATATGATCGGTATTCTTTTTGGACTGGGGGCAGCGGTATTTTATGCTACGGTTATCCTGCTCAATAAGTTTATCAAAAATGTTGCAGGTATCCATCGGACGATTTTACAATTTCTGGCTGCAATCGTAATATTGGTGCCTTATGTGGCTTGTACCGGAGGGGTCAGCCTGCAAAAGCTGGATAGTACAGGGTGGATATGCCTTTTGGTAGTAGGTCTTGTGCATACGGGAGTAACCTACTGTATGTATTTTTCCGCTTTAAAGGAGCTGCGGGGGCAGGAAGCGGCGATATTAAGCTACATAGACCCGCTGGTGGCGGTGCTGGTTTCCGTTTGGATTCTTGGAGAAAAAATGACGGTTTTACAGCTAATCGGAGGTGTTTTTATTTTGGGCTTTGCGCTCTGGAATGAAAAACAGGATAAATAAAGCATAGGGGAGAAAAACAATGTCAAATCAAATTTCCGAAGCAATTAACCAGGTTCTGACCAAGATTCAGGATTTTGTATGGGGAATACCGCTTATCGTTTTGATTATGGTAACGGGTATCTTTTTAACTGTTCGTTTAAAGGGCTTACAGATAACCCGCCTTGGCAGAGCGATTAAGAATCTGCGGGAGGATAACGGAAATCCCGAAACCGGAGAGGTGTCCGGGTTTGGAGCGCTTTGTACTGCGCTGTCGGCAACCATCGGAACCGGAAACATTGTAGGTGTGGCAACTGCCATTGTAGCAGGCGGCCCGGGTGCCCTGTTCTGGATGTGGATGGCGGCGCTGGTGGGTACGGCGACAAAGTATGCGGAATGTTTACTGGCGGTGAAATACCGTGTTACCGCTGCTGACGGCCATATCGTAGGTGGCCCGTTCTACTATATTGAAAAGGGAATGGGAAAGAACTGGAAATGGTTGGCTAAGCTCTTTGCTTTCTTTGGCGTCTGTGCAGGACTTTTGGGTATTGGCACCTTTACGCAGATTAACGGTATTACAGGTGCAGTAAAAGGCTTTTTTGATGCAGACAGCGTACATATGGTTTCTTTGTTTGGGGTGGAGTACTCATGGAGCGTTATTATTTCCGGTGCGATTCTGACGATTGCCGTTGCAGCGGTTTTGATTGGTGGCTTGAAGCGAATCTCTAAGGTGGCAGAGGTAATTGTACCTTTTATGGCGATTGTTTATGCGGTTTCGGCTGTAACGATTCTGATTTTAAATTATAAGGCAATACCCGGTGCGGTTGTGGAAATTGTGCAGAGTGCGTTTGGCGTGAAAGCAGTGGCCGGTGGTGCTTTGGGTGCTATGATGGTGGCTATGCAGAAGGGTATTGCGAGAGGTATTTTCTCCAATGAAGCAGGTATCGGTAGTGCACCGATTGCGGCAGCGGCAGCAAGAACGGAGTCTCCGGCGGAGCAGGGGCTTGTTTCCATGTTGGGAACCGTAATTGATACGCTGATTATCTGTACCATGACGGGCTTATGTATCGTAATTACCGGAAGCTGGGATATGGGTCTGGAGGGCGTAGATGTTTCCTCCAAGGCATTCCAGTTAGGTTTACCCTTCCCGTCTCAGGTATCCGCATTTATTCTGATGATAAGTCTGGTGTTCTTTGCATTTACGACGATTCTCGGCTGGAATTATTACAGTGAGCGTTGTTTGGATTACCTGACGGGTCACAGCAAAAAGGCGGTAAAAATTTTCCGTTGGCTCTATATCGCGGCGGTATTTATCGGTCCCTATATGACGGTTGCGGCCGTATGGCAGATTGCTGATATTTTCAACGGTCTGATGGCGATTCCCAACCTGATTGCGCTGCTGGCACTGAGCGGCGTCGTGGTGGCAGAGACGAAGGTGTATTTAGATCGAATTAAGAAATAAGAGAAGCAGTAAAAAGGAACGAAAAAGCAGTAGCTTTTGAAAGCGTAAAAAAGCCGTTTGACATAGGCGTTTAAGCATGATGAGGAAATGAAAGGGGAATGAAAGATGTCAGAGAAGATTTATTCCACAGAAGAATTCGCAAAATGCGCCAGAAAAGCTGTAGCAGAAAGCATTGTTATGTTACGGAATGAGAAGGAGACGCTGCCGCTTGTTGCGGGCAGTAGGATTGCACTGTTCGGAAGAAGTCAGTATTGCTATTATAAGAGCGGTACAGGCTCCGGCGGTCTGGTAAATACAGCCTATGTGGTCGGTATTCGGGAGGCTCTGGAAGCAGACGGCAGGTTTGTGCTGAATGAAGGTCTGCATAAATGCTACAAGGAGTGGCTGGAAACCCATCCGTTTGATGAGGGAAAGGGTTGGGCGCAGGAACCTTGGTTTCAGGAGGAAATGCCTCTGTCCGAGGAGCTTGTGAAAAAGACACGGGAAGAATCTGACACGGCTGTCATTGTTATCGGACGTACTGCAGGAGAGGATAAAGATAACGGAATTGCAGAGGGTAGCTATCTTCTGACAAAGGACGAGGAAGCCATGTTGGAGGTGGTCTGCAAGGTTTACGAGCGTACCGTTGTATTGTTGAACGTTGGTAATATTATTGATATGAACTGGGTGGAAACCTATAAGCCGGGTGCTGTTCTCTATGTATGGCAGGGAGGACAGGAGGGCGGAAACGGTGTGCTGGATGTGCTCAGCGGAGATGTGAATCCCAGCGGAAGACTGTCTGATACCATCGCCTATGACATCATGGATTATCCGTCTACAAAAAATTACGGTAATGCGGACAGGAATTTTTATGAAGAAGATATTTATGTAGGATACCGCTACTTTTCCACCTTTGCGCCGGAAAGAGTACAGTACCCCTTCGGCTTTGGTCTTTCTTATACAACTTTTGAAATAGAAGCGGCAGAGCTGATAGCGGTAGGTGCAACACCCTGGGAGAAGCTTCGCTTCTCTGTAAAGGTAACCAATAGGGGAAGCTGTTCCGGTAAAGAGGTTGTACAGGTGTATTGCGAGGCACCTCAAGGTTGTCTTGGCAAGGCGGCAAGAAGCCTTTGCGGCTACGGAAAGACAAAAGAGCTTGCCCCCGGAGAAAGCGAAACCCTTGTACTTACAGTGGACGGACACTATCTGGCATCCTATGATGACAGCGGAGTGACGGGTCATAAGTCCTGCTACGTTCTGGAGGCGGGAGAATATAACTTCTATGTGGGAAAAAATGTGCGTGACGCACAAAAAGCGGGAAGCGTAAAGCTTGCAGAGTTGGTTGTTACCGAGCAGCTTGAGGAAGCGGCAGCCCCGACGATTTCCTTCCATACGCTTTATCCCGGAGCAGAAAAGGCGGACGGGACATGGGAGACAGCGTACAGAAAGGTGTCCCTGCGCACGGTAGACCCTTTGGAGAGACGAAAGGAACGGATGCCGGAGGAATTTCCTTATACCGGTGATAAGGGATATCGTCTGCCTGACGTGGAGTCAGGAAAGGTATCTATGGGCGAGTTTCTGGCGCAGTTGACAGATGAGGAGTTATGTTGCATTTTCCGCGGCGAAGGAATGTGTTCCCCTAAGGTAACGCCCGGAACAGCGGGTGCCTTTGGCGGCGTTACGGATGCTTTGTTGAAATACGGGATTCCCTTGGGCTGCTGTGCGGACGGTCCCAGCGGTATCCGAATGGATTGCGGAACCATCGCCTTTTCCATGCCAAACGGAACCTGCCAGGCTTGTACCTTTAATGACGAGCTGGTACAGGAGCTTTATGAGTGGGAAGGATTGGAGCTTCGCAAGAATAAAATAGAAACGCTGCTCGGACCGGGTGTGAATATTCACAGAAATCCGTTAAACGGAAGAAACTTTGAATATTTTTCAGAGGATCCGTTGCTTACCGGAAAGATGGCGACAGCACAGCTTAGGGGTATGCATAAGTACGGCGTTACCGGAACCATGAAGCATTTTGCATGTAACAATCAGGAATATCGCAGGAGCTTTGCAGACTCTGTTGTATCGGAGAGAGCGCTGCGGGAGATTTATCTGCGAGGCTATGAGATGGCTGTGAAAGAAGGTGAGGCCCGCTCCATTATGTCTACCTACGGTCCGTTAAATGGCTTGTGGACTGCCGGTAATTACGATTTGCTGACAACTATTTTGCGCGGCGAGTGGGGTTACGAGGGCATCGTGATGACTGACTGGTGGGCAAAGGCCAACGATGAGGACGGAGAGGCAAGTATACAGAATTCCTCTGCCATGGCAAGAAGCCAGAATGATTTGTATATGGTCGTGGCTGATGCATTGCATAATTCTCTGGGAGACAATTCCGCGGAGGGACTGAAAACGGGTGCCGTTACCAGAGGAGAATTCCAGAGAAATGCTGCAAATATCTGCCGTTTCTTAATGAAATCCCCTGCGTATCTGAGGAGTAAGGGAGTGGAAACCGAGCTGGATAAGCAGCTTAGAGAGTATGCGGCGCAGGAGGAAACTGCCACAGGAGAAATTTTGAAGGTAAATGTGGGTGACGAACCGGGCTATGCGGAGGTCTCCGAAATCTGTACGGAAAAGGGAACCAGTGTTACCTTGGAAATTACCATAAAGGAGCCGGGCTGGTACAGCATGGACTTTACCTGCAGGGCTTCTGCGGAAACCTCGGATTTGGGACAGCTGTCTGTTTCCGTGTTCCAGGGAAAGCAGTTGGTGGAAACATTGACCTTAACAGGTGCCGACAAGCAGTGGGTAACAAAAAGAGTTGATTTCCCGGATGCGCCTTTTGGACACACCTTCTTTGCAAGGCTGTTTTTCGGTATGGGCGGTCTGGAAGTAAAAGAGGTAAAAATTTCTTTGCGCAAACCGCAAACCACATGATAAAATGAGCAAGGCTGCCTGTGTAGCAAATGCACAGGCAGCCGCAATTTATTAACGATGGAAAGGCTTTAAGGTATGCGTGAAAAGAAAAAGAAATCCCGATTCAGGAGATTTCTGATAGTATCGATAGTTTTGGTTACCCTGTTTGGAGTGGGGTTGTACAGTTTAGTAGGAGTAGTGTATAATAAGCTTAATTATGAGGGGATAGAATCAGTATCAGACTTGCCGATGCAGGAGAACGGAGTCGTAAATATCCTGCTCATCGGAAATGATTCCCGGGAGAATGGCGGGGATGGACGGTCCGATGCCATGATACTTCTTTCTGTCAGCAATCACACAAAGACGATACATATGACTTCGCTACTGCGGGATATGTATGTGGAAATTCCCGGACATGACAATAATCGTCTGAATGCGGCATATGCCTTTGGCGGCGCGGAGCTTTTAATGGAGACGGTTGAGGAGAACTTAGGGATTCCGGTACATCGGTATGTGCAGGTAAACTTTGAAGCTTTTGCCGCGCTGGTGGATGCCGTTGACAGTGTAGAGCTGGAGCTGACTGCCGAAGAAGTGGAATATGTAAACGGATATCTGGTGGAATACAATTCTTTAACGAACAGACCTCAGGGGACGGATAACCTGGATGCGCCGGAGGGCGGAATGGTGACTTTAAACGGGCCCCGGGCGCTGGCATATTGCAGAAACCGGTATCTGGGAACGGATTTCGGGCGGACGGAACGACAGAGAAAGGTTTTAGAAGCCGTAATAAAAAAGCTGCCAAAAGCACTTTTTACCAACGGTTCGGAGTTGTTTAACGGTCTGATGCCGAATCTTACCACAAACTTAACCCAAAGCGAATGCTTTCTGCTGAGTCTGATGGCGGGGAAGCTGTTTAGCTATGAGATGGAGTCCTCAAGTGTCCCCCAACCGGGAACCTATCAGGATGCAACCATACGGGGAATGGCAGTGTTGGAAGTGGATTTTAATGAGAACAGAAGCTATCTGAAAGAGATTTTATATGGTGCGGAAAATCCGCAGGAGATGAAGGAGGAAGAAAGATGACAACAAATCTGATGATTGCTGTTTTTATCGGCATTATGTGCATGTATGTAGGTGTGAAAATACTGAGCTCTGAGGAGCGTACCACCGTATACAACAAGCGACCCATTGACGTGGTGGATGTGAAGAAGTACAACCAGTTTTGCGGCTGGCTGACGATAGGTTTCGGATTGGTAGCGGATTTGACTTTGTTGCTTCTGGGAAATCTGACCGGTCTTTGGAGCATTCTTTGTTCGGCGCTATTGATTGTGGAAGCAGTAGTCGTTGTAAAAATTTATGAAAAAGTTGAATTTAAAATGTTGAAAAAAAGGTAACAGTAAAATGTTAAAAAAGAGACTAGGGATTTTTATTGCACTGGGAATCATGATAACTTTCTCAGCCTGCGGTAATGATACCGTCATAACCGGGAGTGGAGAGGTAGTCTCGGGAGAAGTTGCGGTTGGCGACAGCGCGGACGCATTATCGGGAGAGGCAGCGGTTGCCGGCAGTGAAGATGCATTATCGGAAAATACTGCTGTGTCCCGGGAGACGGTTGCATCGAAGGACGGTGTGAGTTCTGCATTGACAGAAACGGAGCCTGCGCAATCACCAGAGCCCACAGAGCCCCCGGTAGAGGAAATAAAGATTACCATATCGGCGGCGGGAGATGTTACGTTGGGAAGTTATGTAGGGCAGGGTTATGCCCAGTCGTTCCCGCAAATTTACAAGAAGGTGCAGGACAAGAACTACTTCTTTGAAAATGTGAAAGATATCTTCAGCGAAGATGATATGACACTGGTGAATCTGGAGGGACCGCTGACTACGGCAACGGAAGGGAATCTGAAGAAAAAATTTTGCATCAGCGGTGACCCGGAATATGCGGAAATATTGACTCTTGGAAGCGTAGAAGCGGTGAGCATGGCAAACAATCATCGCATGGATTATTATGAACAGGGTACGCAGGATACGCAAAAGGCGCTAGATGAGCAGGGTATTCTTTATGCGTTTAATGAGAATACGGCAATCTACGAGACAAAGGGTGTACGCATCGGCTATGTATCTGTCAACGAGGTAGGAGACGGTGTCGGTGTGGAGAAGTATCTGGAAGAAGGAATTAAAGAGCTTCGTGAAGATGAGGCGGACTTGATTCTGACCTGCTGTCATTGGGGAATCGAGCGCGATAATTATCCTGAAGATTACCAGCGGGAGCTTGGAAAGAAGTGCATTGACTGGGGTGCGGATATTGTAATCGGGTGTCATCCCCATGTAATTCAGGGCATTGAAGAATATCAGGGGAAATACATTGTTTACAGCTTGGGGAACTTCTGCTTTGGTGCCAACCGTAACCCGCCGGATAAGGACTGTATCATTTATCAGCAGACTTTTACGTTCTTAAACGGTGAGCGGCAGGAGAGTACGGAGGTCAGGGTGATTCCCTGTTCGATAAGTTCCGTAAAAAATGCAAATGATTACAAGCCTACGCCCTCTGAGGGTGAGGAGGCACAGCGCATTATCGACAGAATGAACGAGTATAGTAAAGATTTCGGTGTGACCTTTGATAAGGACGGATATGTGGTAACGGAATAGTTGCAGCTGTAAAAGGATTGCAGTGGGTTTGCAGAAAGGAAAGAAAGATGCGGGGAATCTTTTTTGACGGACAAAAGGCAATGTACCGTGAGGATTTACCAAAGCCTGTTCCGGGAGCCGGAGAGAGCCTGGTGCGAATTCTCATGGCGGCAGTATGTAATACGGACAAGGAAATCCTGCGGGGCTACCGACCGGATTTTCAGGGTGTTATGGGTCATGAATTCGTGGGAGTGGTGGAGGAGTCACCGGATGCTGCGCTTGTGGGAAAACGGGTGGTAGGTGAGCTCAATGCCACCTGCGGTGAATGCGTGTATTGTCGGACAGGGCGGTTGACGCACTGTACGAACCGCCGTGTGTTGGGTATGCATGACAAGGACGGTTGCTTCGGGGAATATATGACTATCGACACGGAGTTGCTTCATCCTGTTCCCGAGGAGTTACCTACGGAGAAAGCAATTTATACGGAGCCGTTGGCAGCGGCCTTTGAGATTATGACGCAGGTGTCACTTCCTACCGAAGAGGACATTGCAGTGCTGGGTGACGGCAGACTGGCTTATTGTGTGGTGCAGGCCATGTGTGCGGAAGGAAAACGGGTTACCGTTATCGGGAAGCATCCGGAAAAGCTGGCGTTGTTTGCGCCCTATGCCAATACGACAACGGAGCGGGAAAGGGAGCGTTATGAGTTGGTGGTGGAAGCTACCGGATCGCCCTCCGGAATTTGTCAGGCGTTGGAGATGGTACGGAAAAAAGGTACGATTGTACTGAAAAGCACTTATGCGGGTGAGGTATCGCTTCCTTTCAGTTCGGTGGCGGTCAATGAAATCAGTATTGTAGGCAGCAGGTGCGGTCCCTTTAGACCGGCTGTTGATGCGCTGGCCTCGGGGAAAGCGGTATTTCCGGAGATTTCCCTGTTTCCCTTGGAGGAATATGAGAAGGCTTTTGGCTTTGCAGGCTTTAAGGCAGGGTTTTTGATATAAAAAAGAAAGGGTATGGTGATTACTATGGAAAAAAGAAAAATGGAAAAGTTGGGGATTGAAACGTCTTTGTTGGGATTTGGCTGTATGCGATTTCCTTTAACGGAGGACGGAAAAATTGACGAGCCGCTGGCAGAGAAAATGCTGGATAAGGCAATCGCTGAGGGTGTGAACTACATAGATACGGCATATCCCTACCATGGCGGTGCAAGCGAGACCTTTGTGGGAAAGGTATTAAAGAAGTATGACAGAAGCAGCTTCTATCTTGCAACAAAGCTGCCCTGCTGGCAGGTTAAGAGCCTGGAGGATGTAGACAGAATTTTTCAGGAGCAGCTTACCAAGCTCCAGACGGATTATATAGATTTTTATCTGATGCATTCCATGAATAAAAACAGCTTTCGTGATATGGTAGCACTGGGCTGTGTGGAAAAGCTGGTTGAGCTGAAGGAGCAGGGTAAGATTAAATATCTTGGTTTTTCATTCCATGACAGCTATGATGTGTTCGAGGAAATGATCAATTACAGAGACTGGGATTTCTGCCAGATTCAGCTGAATTATATGGATGCCAATGAGAAAGAGGAGTTCCAGCAGGCAGGTATGAAGGGATACCAGCTGACAGTGGAAAAGGATATCCCGCTTATTATCATGGAGCCTGTAAAGGGTGGTTCCTTAGCTTCCTTCCCGGAGGATATTACCGAAAAGTACCGCAAGCTGGACCCGGAGGCTTCCGTGGCAAGCTTTGCTTTGCGCTGGGTAGGTACTCTCCCTAACGTAAAAGTAATTCTCAGCGGTATGTCTACCATGGAGCAGGTAGAGGATAATCTGAAGACCTTTGCAAATTTCAAGCCCCTTTCTGAGGAAGAAGCAAAGACAATCGATGAGGTTGTCGAGCTGATTAACAGCAGAATCCAGAACGGCTGTACAGGCTGTAACTACTGTATGCCTTGTCCGGCGGGTGTAGATATTCCCAAGAACTTCCGCGTTTGGAATATTTATCATATGTATCGTAACTACAATATGGTAAAGGGTAAATGGGAAAGAGAGCTTGGCGACGAACATCAGGCAAAGAATTGTATTAAGTGCGGTAAATGTGAGAAAGCTTGTCCCCAGAAGCTGTCCATTCGTGCGGATTTGGAGAAGGTGCAGGCTGATTTGGACAATGGAGTATTTGGCAAATAAACCGGTAAGAAGTGTATAGGCAAGAAGGTCAGGAAATGAAATCAATCACAAAAAAACAATTTATGCTATTCATAGCAGTAATCTCGACAGCAGGGCTTGCACTGCGTTTTTTGGGCTTTCCTTTTGAAAGCTCCGATTACCGCCAGTGTCTGTCGTCCTGGTCGGCGCAGCTGTCAACCGGCAGTATTACTGCACTGTCGGAGTACCGTGGGGATTACAACTATCCCTATATCACGATACTTTATTTTCTGACCTATCTGCCTGTTTCGCCTTTGTACAGTATTAAGATGGTGTCGGTTCTGTTTGATTTTCTGGAAGCAGGTTTGGCGGCATCCACTGTTATGTATGCGGTGAAAGATGAAAATCGTTATAAAGCAGGCTTGCTGGGGTATGCTATGGTTTTTTGTAATCCGCTTGCCATTATGAACAGCAGTTGGTTGGCGCAGTGTGAAAGTGTCTGGACAGCGCTGGCGCTGCTTGCGTTCTATTTTGTAATTGTGCGGGAAAAGCCGGCGTTTGGTATGTTTGCCTTTGGAATGGCGCTTGCGTTTAAACTGCAGTCGGTATTTATATTGCCGATTCTGCTGATTTTCTTCTTCCATAAGAAGAAATATTCGTTCCTGCATTTGTTGTGGATTCCGGTGGGAGTGGAAGTGCTTTGCATTCCGGCTATTATCGGCGGTTGCGGCTGGGACAGTGCCATAAATCAGTATCTGCATCTGTTGGGCGAATATCCGTATATGTTTTATTACTACCCCAACATATGGACTTTTTTCCAGACGGCACCTTATTATGTATTCGGAACCATTGCGGTGGTATTTACGTTTATTGTTTTGCTGTTGTTTGCGATTCTGTTTGTAAAGAGCGGAAGAAAGCATACTTTACAACAGTATGTGGAATACGCGGCATGGACGGCGATGACCTGTACCATGCTGCTACCCTGTATGCATGAAAGATATAATTATGTGGCGGAAATGCTGCTGCCGGTCAGTGCTCTTTATAACCGGAAACTGCGGATTCCGGCGCTGTTTCTGGTATTAAATTCTGTACAGTGCATAGGGCAGCAATTTATGGGATGGCCGAAGCTTCACTGGTTTATCCTGGCAGGAATCAACATCCTGATTTATTTCTGTTTTTCGGCACAATGCCTCGGAGGCTTGTATGCGGAATATAAGGAAAAGGAGAAAGCAGCATGCTGAAAATCGAAAAGAAGCTTATAGATTTTGTGGAAAAACATATGCTTTTGCTGATGTTGCTGTTGGTATCCCTGCTGGCGCTCTACATTCGACGGATTCCCATCTGGTGGAATGCAGAAGATGTTGTGGCTTTTTATGATATACATGACAACGGAACGCAGTCGTATCTGTTTCACCTGCTGGTAAGGGCAGTGCAGTTTTTGCCCCTGCTTCCGATTCACAGCATCAAGTGGATTTCCGTTTTGGGAGACTTTGCCGTTGCGGTACTTTGTGCGTGGATGGTGAGGGAAACGGCGAAGACAAATGCCGTAAAGTGGACATTCAGCTATGTTATGTGCATTTTCTCTCCGGTATTGATTTTGAGAGGAGTGTCCTGGGCGCAGATAGACTCTGTTGCAGTAGCACTATTTTTGATGGGATGGATTTTGGCTGAAAGAAAGAAGAATGCGGGAGCGGCGGTATTGTTGTTGTTTTCCGCGGTACTGTATCCCTGTATGATGATTTTTGCAGCAGTACTTTTGTGGACAATGGCAAAGGAAAAGGATACAAAATCCCGAATCCTGCTTTTCAATGTGCCGGTGATATGGCTGCTCTGTTGCGGTTTAACAGCGATTCCCGTATTGAGCGATGTGCCTGCGGGACAGGCTTTTTTGAGCGGCTTGGAAAGCAGCGTTGCATGGGTAATATATAACCCCGTTACGGGACGGACCTTTGCAACGGGGTTGGAAGCGATTTCTGAAATTGTAATTGTGTTGGGACTTCCCGTCAGTGTAATCGGCGGAATTATCCTGTTGAAGCGGGGAAAAGGAAAACTTGCCTGTCCTGCTGTTATGATAATTCACTTTTTGATTACCGTGTTATACGGAACGCGTATGTTCGAGTAGCCCTTATTATTCTGCGGAAAGCTGCTCACCGATAAAAAGCGTGATTTTTCGTCCCAGAGCATATCGACCAAACTCGCTGTAGTGGCAGCCGTCTGCAAGTACATCCAGTAATTCAAGGTCTCCCTCGGGGAAGCCGGAGTAAAGGTCGATGTAAGGGACGGACAGCTCCGCGGCAACAGACTCGGAAAGCTCGTAATAATCAACCAGAACAGAGCCCTCCTCCGTAAGCTTGTCTGTTCCGTTATTAAAATAGAGAACCTGCCCCGGGCCTACCAGAATAATCAGTGCCTCGGGGTATTTCTTTTTCAAGGCATCAATACCTGTTCTCAATGCTCCCGTATAGGATGCGATATCATACGCATCATCCGGATTTTCTGCGGGGTGTCCCCCAAAATAATCATTTAATCCGTAATTTAGTACAAAACAAAGCTTCTTATCGGTGTGGTCTGCGGCAGTATAATCCGTAATACCCTGGCGGAAAGTGTTTTCGTTTTCGGTTTTCCCGGCGATAAAATCCGTTACCATCCTAGGAAAACAAAGCATGCCGGGTTCCGGTTCCGCAGCGCTGGTTCCACCCTCGGCGCAGTTAAAGGCAGCAGCACCGGAGAGACCTCCTACGACACCGGGAACGGAAATGCTACCATCGTAGTTACCGAAAACGCTGTCTCCCAGAAATACGATATCCCAGCCGGAAAGGTCAGGATAGGTTACGGGATTCGTCTTGCGGGCGGTAATCAATTCCTCCAACATACAAACCATTTCCTCGGAATTGGTAGGTGTAATTTGCAATATATGGTCGCAGAAAGTCTGAAGGAAAACCTTCTGGGACACGAGCTCGTTGGTGACGGTAGGAGTGGTATAATTTCCGGGATTGCAGATTAACCATTCCTGACAGCCGGGGAAGTATACTATCATATTGCTTCGTCCGCTTAAAATGTCGGTTAACTGGCGGTATAAAATCAGGGAAGCCTGAACCTCGTCCTCCTCCAGAGATAACCAGTATTCCATGGAAGGGAAGGATAAAAGAACCTCGAAAGTAATCTCGGGATGTGCGTCCACATGACGGAGCAGGCCCTTTTCAAATTTTGCCCGTACTCTTTCAATCTTGCCTCTTTCGGATTTCCAGAGGGTAAATGGGTCAAGTGCCAGATAGACATTTTGGATTTGGTTTTCCGATTGAAAAACGGCATCCACTGCTTCGTTGATGTCATCTGCGGAGGTAAAACAATAGTCCGCCTTCAGGGCATCAATCCCTCTGTATGTGACAAAGTCTTCTTCTGAAAAAGTACTGATATCATAATTTCCGATAAAGACATTCTCATATTCACTGAGGACGAGCGCGTCTATGAGCATATCGTGCTGCTGGTCCTCCATAATTTTTGTTCCGATATAGGAACCTCCAAAGGTTAAGAGGAGTAAAGCCAATAAACATACGGTGATAACCGGAAATTCTCTTTTTTTCTTCTGCGGGGTAGTCTCCATTTTATATCTCCTTTTCAAAGCTCATGCGGATATTTTATCATAAGAACCCGGATTGAACAATACGAAAGCATACCTGAGGGAGAAAAGATGAAATGAAAATTTAAAGGGAAAACATATAGATTTTCCCGTGTTTTTTTTGTATAGTGGAAGCAATAGGATAATAAATCTGGTCGCAGGGCGGAACAGAGAATAAAAATATGCGTACAACGCACAAAAACAGAACAGGAAAGGAAAAGAGAAATGAAAGAGACCATGTTAAAGAAGTTTGCGGAAGTATTCGGAGGGGAAGCTGTTTCGGAGGCACATGCCTATTTTGCACCCGGACGGGTAAACTTAATCGGCGAGCACACGGATTACAACGGAGGACATGTTTTTCCCTGTGCGCTTACTATCGGGACCTACGGTGTGGCACGGAAAAGAGAGGACAGAGTCCTCAGATTTTATTCCATGAATTTTGAGGACAGGGGTATAATAGAATCTTCATTGGATGACTTGATACCGGCAAAGGAAGCCGGATGGACAAATTATCCAAAGGGCGTTATCTGGGCTTTCCGGGAGAAGGGCATGGAGATAAACGAGGGAATGGATTTATTGCTTTACGGAAATATCCCCAACGGATCCGGACTTTCCTCTTCGGCTTCTGTGGAAGTGCTCACAGGATTTATTTTGAGAGACTTGTTTGATTTAACACCCTCAAATCAGGATTTGGCACTTATCGGTCAGTATTCTGAGAATAAATATAATAAGGTGAACTGCGGCATCATGGATCAGTTTGCCATTGCAATGGGAAAAGAAGGACATGCTATCTTTTTGGATACGGCAGACTTGTCCTATGTATATGCACCCATAGCCTTAAAGGATGCAAAGGTTGTGATTGCATGCAGTAACAAAAAGCGCGGACTTGGCGATTCTAAATATAATGAGCGACGCAGTGAGTGTGAGACTGCGTTGGCAGAGCTGCAAAAGGTAGTGCAGATTAAGACCCTCGGAGACTTGGATGAGGCAACCTTCGAGCAGTATGCGGATGCCATCGGTGACGAGGTGAGAAGAAAGCGTGCAAAGCATGCGGTTTACGAAAATCAGCGTACCATTCGCGCGGTGGAAGCGTTGAATGCAGGAAATATTGAGGAGTTCGGTCAGCTGATGAACGCGTCACACGTATCCTTGCGGGATGACTATGAGGTAACCGGCATCGAGCTGGATACGCTGGTAGAGGAAGCATGGAAAATAGAAGGGGTCATCGGTTCCCGCATGACCGGTGCCGGCTTTGGCGGCTGTACGGTAAGCATTGTAAACGAGGATGCCATCGATACTTTTATTGCACAGGTGGGTGCAGCCTACAAGGAAAAAATCGGCTATGCGGCAGACTTCTATGTGGTGGAAATCGGGGATGGTCCCAAGCGTCTGGAACTTGGGTTTGATTTGTAAGATACCGGCATTACAGGGTAATATAACAGGATGATAGAACGGAGGGAATGGAGATTGCTATGAAACTGGCACTGGTCAGCGATATACATGGAAATTATAAGGCCTTTGAAGCATTCCTTGCGTATTTGGAGGAGCATCCGGTGGATGGTGTGATTGCGCTTGGGGATTATGTGACGGACAGTCCTTATCCCCAAAGGACAATGCAGCTTTTATATGAAATGTACGAAAAGTATCCCTGCTATATGCTACGTGGAAACAGAGAGGACTATCTGCTGAACAATGTGGATAACCGTCTGGGCTGGAAGCCCTCCTCCGCAAACGGTACACTGTATTATACGCTGCAAAATATTACGGAGCGTGATTTGCAGTTTTTCTCCAAAATGCCGACGGAGTGTGAGCTTTTGCTGGAGGGACTGCCGCCCCTTTACCTTTGTCATGGTACGCCGGGGAAGGTACGGGGTAACGTCAATGAAGAAGTGGGGCTGCGGGAGCAGGTGATGCGAGACCTTGCATATCCCTATCTTCTGGGCGGTCACAGCCATAACCAAGAGCAGTATGTACAGGACGGAAAAACCTATATTAACCCCGGTTCCTTGGGCTTTACCATTGACGGAATCGGTAGAAGGGCGGAGTTTGCGATATTGACCGGGACAACGTTGGGCTGGAAAACGGAATTCCGCTCCATTTCCTATGATGTGGATTCTTTTCTGGCAGATTTTACGGAAAGCGGTGTAGATGAAATGGGGATGACCCTGAATAAGGGTATTAAGAAAAGTCTTGTGACAGGGGTCAATTATTTTTACAAATGTATCCTTGCCATGGATGCGGCGGCGAAGCGGCAGGGTATAAGCTCTCTGTCGGAAATGCCGGAGGAGGCGTGGAAGGAGCTGGAGGAGAAGTTTCTGCTTTAGGAAGCGTCTTAGAGAAGGGATTTATATGAAATTTTTGTTGGTAGCAATCAATGCGAAATATATACATTCCAATCCTGCCATTTATAGCTTAAAGGCATACGCGGGAGAGATACCGGGCGTACAGGTGGAGCTGGCAGAGTATACCATTAATCAGCAGCAGGAGGAAATTCTTGCGGATATTTACGGACGCAAACCGGATGCGGTGGGATTTTCCTGCTACATTTGGAACAGTAACATGGTGCGGGGGCTGCTTGCAGAACTTCCTAAGCTGTTGCCGCAGATAAAGCTTTGGCTGGGAGGCCCCGAAGCGACTTATGATGGGGAGACGCTTCTTTCCCGATATCCGATGCTGACGGGTATTATGGTAGGGGAAGGGGAAGCTACCTTCCGGGAGCTTCTGGAATATTACGGAGGGTTGAACGGAAAAGAGTTAAAGGAGATTGCCGGATTGTGTCTGCCTACAGGCTATACCGTAGCCCGCGGGACTTTGGACATGAACGAGCTGCCGTTTCCCTACGGAGACCTGGAAGCCTTTGAAAATAAGATTATATACTATGAGACGAGTAGGGGATGTCCGTTCAGATGCAGCTACTGCCTTTCCTCCGTGGAAAAATCCGTGAGAATGCGGAGTATGGAAATGGTAAAGAAGGAGCTGCAATATTTTTTGGACCACCGGGTGAAGCAGGTTAAGTTTGTGGACAGAACCTTTAACTGTAACCGCGAGCATGCTGTTGCAATATGGCGATATCTGAAAGAAAACGACAACGGTGTCACAAATTTTCATTTTGAGATATCTGCAGATCTGCTGCGGGAGGAGGAAATAGACCTCTTGAACAGCCTCCGCCCCGGTCTGGTGCAGTTGGAAATCGGAGTGCAATCCGTAAACCCTGCCACACTGAAGGCGATTGAGCGGGTGATGGATTTAGAACGGTTGGAGACGGTTGTGGAAAAAATCCGAATAGGCGGTCGTGTGCATCAGCATCTGGATTTGATTGCGGGACTGCCTTTTGAGGATTACGAGAGCTTTCGCGCATCCTTTAACCGGGTTTATCGGATGCGCCCGGAGCAGCTGCAGCTTGGCTTTCTGAAGGTTTTGAAAGGCTCTGCCATGGCGGAAAGAGCGAAGCAGTACGGAATTTGTCATTTGAGCTGTCCGCCTTATGAGGTACTGAGTACAGATTGGCTTTCCTATGAGGATATACTGCGGTTAAAGCGGGTAGAGAAGATGCTGGAATTATACTACAACAGCGGTCAGTTCGGACACACACTCCCGGTGCTGGAGAAGGCATTTACGGATTCCTTCTCTATGTACGAGGAATTAGCAGGCTTCTACGAGAGAAAAGGCTATCTTGTAAACAGTCCGGCGAGAGCGCACAGATATCAGGTGCTGTTGGATTTTGCAGAAGAGTACGACAGGGAGAGACTTCCTCTTTACAGGGAGCTTTTGACCTACGATATGTATTTGCGGGAGAATTTAAAGAGCCGGCCGGATTTTGCTACGGATACGGCACCCTATAAGGAGGAAATCCGCAGCTTTTATCGGCGGGAGGAAGAGGAACCGCGCTATTTGGAAGGCTATAAGGGCTATGACAGCAGGCAGCTTAGTAAGATGACCCATTTGGAGCCTTTCCGGTATCCGGTGTGGGATACGGAGAGGCTTTCGCAGGAATTGCCGGGCGGAAAGCGGTCGGGGCTGGAGTCAGCAGAGGGAGGGCTTGCGCAGGAAGCATCGAACCAGAGCAGTTCTTTGGGGTTTGTTTTGTTTGATTATAGCTGCCGGAATCCATTAAACCATGAGGCAGCCACGCATGTTGTTTTTTTGTGAGTACCTGATTGGGCAGGCGCGGCAAGAGGGGGAGCAAATTTGTGCCTGCAACCAAAATTCGCAGGTATCGGAAAGGTATAGAAATTAAAAATGATAAAATCGTACATCAGTATTGATGTGGAGACTACCGGACTGAACCCTAAGACGGACAGACTGATAGAAATCGGCGCAGTAAAGGTAATAGACGGGCAGTGTACGGAGACCTTTTCCACCTTTGTAAATCCCGGCAGAAAGCTGGAGCAGCGGATTTTAGAGCTGACGGGAATCCGGGATGCTGATTTGACAAAAGCTCCCACGGTGGAAGAGGTATTACCGGGATTGATGGATTTTCTGGAGGATCTTCCCTTGTTGGGACACAGTATTCTTTTTGACTACTCCTTTTTAAAAAAGGCGGCGGTGAACGGGAAGCTGAGTTTTGAAAAGCAGGGAATCGATACGTTGAAAATTGCCAGAAAGTATCTGGCGCAGCTGGAACACAGAAGTCTGGATTATTTATGCGAATATTATAAAATCCCCCATCAGGCCCATCGGGCATTGGAGGATGCGAGGGCAACCGAGCAGCTTTATCGAAGATTAATCGGTGATTTTTATTCCGAGGAGGAAAAGCTGTTTTGCCCGGAGGCGTTGATATATAAGGTAAAGCGGGATACGCCTGCCACAAAAGCACAAAAAGAGAGGTTATATCGGCTGACGGAGCTGCATAAAATAATACCGGAGACAGAAATTGAGAGTATGACCCGAAGTGAGGCAAGCCGTTATACGGATAAAATCCTGGCGCAATACGGCAGAGCCTGAAAATGACTCAGATAAAGGGGTGTTGTTTTTTCAAGGTTCTCACTATAACGGTTTTATTGGAGGAACGCAGTGTTTCAGCAGTATGAATCAGGTCGCTGATACGTTGAAAGTCGCCGCGGGAGGCGTAAATGTCCGCAAGGCTGTAATAGGTGCGGGTAATGTCTGTTCCGGTGGATACGGCAAATTCCATCAGATTACAGGCTTCCGATACATAACCGGACTCCAGAAGGATTTCTGCCCATTTCTGCAGGGTGCGAACCAATACCGTATAATTCTGATCATACTCCGATAAAACGGTAATGTTGGCGGTACCGTATTCCAGCTTTAAGTCTGTGTTGGTATATCCCGTCAGATTTACCACCTTCTGGGAGGTCAGAGCCTCCAGGATGGAAATACATTCCAAAACCGCAGAATCCTCACGAAGGATATGGGTGGGAAATGTTTCCAGAGGTATGTTCACAAAAGGCAGGTTGTCCAAGGGTTTACGGCGGACGGAATTTGCGAGACGCTCTCTTTCCCAGAATGTTTGCTCTTCTTTACGGGCTTCTTTTTTCTGGCGTTTCAGGGAGACGGAGAGAATCAGACAGACTGCAATAAAACTTGCCAAAATAGCGAAATTCATATATAATATCCTTTCGAGGTTTTACTTGTGTTGTCCGAAAAAGGACGGTTAGGAGGCACATATGTTTAACATGAACAACAAAAAGACAAGGCAGCGTATTTCCGTGACCATTATCGGTCTTTTGGTGCTTGCTATGATAGTTCCTACTTTATCATATTTGTTTTAGAAATTCAATTGAGGACATGTTATGAAAAAAATCCTGAAAGCAGGCTTTCTGCTTAGTTTTCTCATGTGTTGCATGCTGGTTTTCGGCATGCCCGTACAGGCAAAAGAGAATGACACGGTAAAGAACGGTATTTTCGCCGGAGAGATTAATTTATCCGGCATGACGGCTGAGGAAGCGTCTGCCGCGGTACAGACATATATTGACAGTCTGAAAGGAATTCAGATTGACCTTTTGGCAGCAGCCGATACGAAGGTTCCCGTTACGGCGGGTGAGCTCGGTATTAAGTGGGCGAATCCGGAGATTGTAACACAGGCTTTGGAAATCGGAACCAAGGGTAACGTAATCGAGCGCTATAAGGTGTTAAAGGATCTTGAGCATGAAAATCTGGTATATCCCATTGAGATAGCTTTTGATTTGCAGGCTATCAGTGATATACTTACCTATCGGTGCGCAAAATATGATACCGCTGCCGTAGATTTTGATTTAAAAAAGGTAGGCGACGAATTCCAAATTATAGAGGGACATGAGGGCTATTCGCTGGATGTAGAAACCTCTATTGATTTGGTGAACGATTATCTGACAGGGGACTGGGACCGTAAAGCCTGTTCCGTTGCATTGGATGTTGCAGTGATGGAGCCCAAGGGAAGCGTAGAGGAGCTTTCCCAGGTGAAGGACATAATCGGAAGCTATTCTACGGTTTATTCCGCCATCGGTGACGGAAGAAGCATTAACGTAGAAAACGGATGCAGATTGGCGGGCGGTGTAACCCTTTATCCCGGAGAGGAGTACTCTACTTACGAGCATGTAGCTCCTTTTTCAGAGACCAACGGCTACTACCCCGCAGGCTCTTATCTGAACGGTAAGGTGGTAGACAGCTTAGGCGGTGGAATCTGCCAGATTTCCACGACCCTTTATAACGCCGTATTGAGAGCGGAGCTTGAGGTTACCGAGCGACATAATCATTCTATGGTGGTATCTTATGTAGATCCTTCCGCAGATGCTGCAATAGCGGAAAGTGCCGGAAAGGATTTCTGTTTTAAAAATAACTTGGATTATCCTATTTATATCGAAAGCTACACAAAAAACCGGAAGGTTGTTTTCAATATTTACGGTAAGGAAACCCGCCCGGAAGGACGTAAAGTTTCCTTTGAAAGCGAAATTTTAGAGGTAACCAATCCGTCGGCAGATGTAATCACCGCAGACCCCGCGCAGGGAGTAGGCTACATTCATGTAGACGGTGCCCACGTGGGTTATAAGGCGCAGCTTTGGAAGGTTGTAAAGCAGGACGGCGTTGAAGTTTCCAGAGACCGCGTAAATAAGAGTACCTATAAAATGTCTCCCAGAAGTGCTATCGTAGGCGTATCCACAGCTGATCCGGCGATTTACGACGAGGTAATGGCGGCAATCAGCACATCGAATGTGGATCATGTAAAGAATGTAGTTGCGGGTATCCAGGCGAGAATGGCCGCAAGCAATGAGGAATCGGAAGAATAATGAGAATCGGAAAAGTGTCGGAAAACGTGTTGAAGCGTTCCGTTTTGAGACAACTTAAAACGAAGAGACAGGAAGTATTGTGTGGCGCAGGCTTAGGGGAAGACTGCGCCGTTTTTTCGTTCTCCGACGCTGAAAATCCGGTCAGTTGTGTAAGAGAAGCCGCCGCAAGCGACTTGGAAAATACGGACTGGATAGAGCATTTGATTATAAAATGTACAAACAATATAGCGGTTTCCGGCGGGGAACCGGTTTCTGTTTCAATTGCGCTGATGCTGCCCGTTGAAGCAGAGGAGGCTTACTTAAAGCAGCTGGTGAAACGGGTGGAGGATACCTGCAGCAGACTCGGAATTGCAGTATCGGGAGGTCAGACCTCCGTTACTGAAGCCGTAAACCTTCCGGTAGCCGTAGCCTCCGGATATGGAAAGGTATCTAAGAACGTTTACCATGGTGTAAAGGCAGCGGCACCCGGTCAGGATGTTGTTATCAGTAAGTGGATTGGGCTGGAGGGCACGGCACTTCTGGCAAAAAAATACAGCGAGCAGTTGAAGAAGCGCTATCCGGCGTATCTGGTGGAGGAGGCAGCAGGCTTTCACCGCTATCTTTCTTTGATACCGGAGGCCGCCACCGCCGCGAAGTCCGGCGTTTGTGCCATGCATGATGCTTCCGAGGGCGGCATTTTCGGCGCACTCTGGGAGCTTGCAGAGGGAGCAGGCGTTGGACTGACCATAGATTTAAAAAAGATACCGCTTCGACAGGAGACGGTGGAGGTATGCGAGCAATGTAACGCAAATCCTTACGAGCTGTTATCGGGGGGGTGCCTTGTAATGACAACGGCAGACGGTCCGGGACTGGTAGCGGCTTTGGAGGCACAGGAAATTCCTGCTGTTATAGTCGGGAAAGTGACTACAGGCAAGGAGCGGATTTTCCTGAACGAGGACGAAGTGCGTTATATGGATAAGCCGAAGCAGGACATGGTTTACGAACAGTAATCAATCATAAACAGATAAGGAGAGGAAACATGAGAGAAGAATTATTGACAATCATTGAGAAAAACAGTCGAATTGATGTAAAAGAGCTGGGCGTCATTCTGGGCGTAAGCGAAATAGATGTGGTAAATGAGTTGGCAGCCATGGAGGCGGAGGGTGTTATCTGCGGCTATCATACATTGATTAACTGGGAGAAAACCTCTAAGGAAAAGGTGAATGCCTTGATTGAGGTGCGCGTAACGCCCCAGAAGGGTCAGGGCTTTGACAGCATCGCAGAGAGCATTTATAAGTATCCGGAGGTAAACAGCGTTTATTTGATGTCCGGCGGCTATGACCTGATGGTGATTCTGGAAGGAAAGACAATCCGTGAGGTATCTGCGTTTGTATCCGAGAAGCTGTCCGCAGAGGATAGGGTCCTCAGCACAGCCACCCACTTCATCTTGAGAAAATATAAGGATCACGGCACTGTGCTGACCCAGAAAAAAGAAGATGAAAGAGAGATGATTACTCCATGAGAAACCCGTTAGCAGATAAAGTTGTAGAAATTAAGCCCTCGGGTATCCGTAAGTTTTTCGATATCGTGGGTGAAATGAAGGATGCAATTTCTCTGGGTGTAGGTGAGCCTGATTTTGATACTCCCTGGCATATCCGCGATATGGGTATTAAGTCGCTGGAAAAGGGTAAGACCTTCTACACCTCAAACTCCGGTTTAAAGGAGCTTAGAGAAGAGATTTGTAATTATTTAAACAGAAAACAGGGACTTACATATGACCCGATTAAGCAGGTATTGATTACCGTAGGCGGCTCCGAGGCGATTGACATCGGTCTGCGTGCCATGTTAAATCCCGGGGACGAGGTGCTGATTCCCCAGCCCAGCTATGTGTCCTACGAGCCTTGTACCATCCTGGCAGGAGGTACACCTGTGATTATTAACCTGAAGGCAGAGAACGAATTCCGCCTGACTGCCGAGGAACTGGAGGAAGCAATCACCGATAAGACAAAGGTGCTGATTTTGCCTTTCCCCAATAACCCCACCGGCGCTATTATGGAGCGTTAGGATTTAGAGGCAATTGCAGAAGTGATTATAAAACATGACATCTTTGTCATGTCTGATGAGATTTATGCAGAGCTGTCCTATAAGGGTAAGCACGTTTCTATCGCAGAGCTGCCCGGCATGCAGGAGAGAACCATTTTAATCAACGGCTTTTCCAAGGCTTATGCCATGACCGGCTGGCGTTTGGGCTATGCCTGCGGACCTGCGGAAATTATTAAGCAGATGACGAAAATTCACCAGTTTGCCATCATGTGTGCGCCTACTACCAGCCAGTATGCGGCGATTGAAGCATTAAAGAACGGTGATGAGGATGTGGCGGAAATGCGTGAGGCGTACAACCAGAGAAGAAGATTCCTGATGAACGCCTTCCGTGAGATGGGACTGGAGTGCTTCGAGCCCTACGGAGCATTTTATGTGTTCCCCTGCATTAAGGAATTCGGCATGACCAGTGATGAGTTTGCGACCCGATTCTTAGAGGAGGAAAAGGTTGCGGTGGTTCCCGGAACTGCTTTCGGCGACTGTGGAGAAGGATTCCTGAGAATCTCCTATGCGTACTCTCTGGAGAGATTAAAAACAGCCATGGAGCGGATGAAGCGGTTTATCGAGAAACTTCGCGCTGAGCAGAACAAATAAGAATTTCGAAAAGGACTTGGCTGACCGGCGCAGTAGCTTTGTCAGCGGAGTCCTTTTTCGAGTGAAGCATCTTAGATGAGGCAACTTTGAATTTATACACTGGGGAGAGGAAAAAACATGCACATATTATTACACCAGCCGGAAATCCCCGGCAATACGGGAAATATCGGGCGAACCTGCGTGGCAACAGGGACACCGCTACACTTAATTGAGCCCCTCGGCTTCCGGCTGGATGAAAAATCAATTAAGCGTGCGGGAATGGACTACTGGCATCAGCTGGAGGTTCACCGCTATATGAATTTTGAGGAATTTAAGGAAAAGCATCCGAACGCAAAAATCTGGATGGCCACTACGAAAGCGAAGCATTGCTATACGGAGGTAGAGTACGGGCCGGACGATTTTATCATGTTCGGAAAAGAAAGTGCCGGAATCCCGGAGGAGCTTTTGGTAGAAAATGAGGAGAACTGTATCAGAATTCCCATGCTGCCGGAAATCCGTTCCTTAAACCTTTCCAACGCGGTTGCCGTTGTATTGTATGAGGCGCTTCGTCAGACCGGATTTGAGAGCATGCAGCAGGAGGGTGAGCTTCACAGATTGCACTGGAAAGAATGAAAATCGCTTGCTATTTCAAGGAAGGGTGCTATAATGAAGGCGAGGGAGAGAAGTGTGGGAGCAACGAGAATAAAAGGTTTCTGCACAGAAGGGTATCTGCAGTGTAGGGGTGCAGATAACGGAAAGGTACGGTGATTTAAGATGACAATTCAGGAATGCTATGCCGCATTGGGGGCCGATTATGAGGGTACGTTGCATCGTTTAAGTATGGATGCTTTGGTACATAAATTCGCACTGTATTTTTTGGAGGATGACAGCTTTGCTACGCTTTCTGCGGCCATGGAGGCGCAGGATTATGATGTGGCGTTCCGCGCGTCTCATACCTTAAAGGGAGTATGCTTAAACTTAGGTTTTACAAAGCTGCATGAGGCAAGCTCTGATTTGACAGAGGCTATGCGGGACGGAAAGAAATTAGAGGATATGTCTCTGTACGAGAAGGTTCGGGAGGAATATAACCGGACGGTAGAGATGATTAAAGCATTGGACTAATTCGTCTGTTTAGGGCGTAGAGATTATATGAAATGAAGTGGAGCGGCTCCGTAGGGAGCCGCTTTTTCGGCGCAAGAATTCGTAAGAGGCGGCTTTATTTTGGCTCGTATTGATAAACAGATGTAAATCCGATAATATAAAAATACCGCAACTGAAATCAAGCCGGTCAAGCGGTTTCTCTCTATAATTCCGATGAGGCAGTCGGAAGGAGTCGGTATGGAAGGGTAGGGTAACGAAAGAATGTACGAGTGGCACAGAAACATTCAGAGAATCATAGAAGAAATCGATAAGTGTATTAAAAGCCGCAGCGACGAGGATATTACCTTGAGCAGTATTGCGAAAAGGTTCGGATATTCCGAATATCATTTTTCGCGAAAGTTTAAGGAAATTTCAGGTATGCAGTTCAGAGATTATCTGCGCTTTCGAAAGCTGGCGTTTGCGCTGAAGCAGCTTCGCGATACGGATGAGGGAATTCTGGATATTGCTCTGAGCTACGGTTTTTCTTCCCATGAAGCATTTACGCGAGCATTTAAGGATTTGTACGGTATTACACCCAGCGAGTATCGTAAAAATCCCGTTCCTGTTGTCCTTCGCACTATTATCCGACCCTTCGACTGTTATCTTTTAGGAATCGGAGGAACCGGTATGCAAAAAACAACAACAGAGGATGTAAAAACTTATTTTATTACAATTCCCGCTCACAAATTTTTACATATCCGAAACTATGAGAGCATCGGATATTGGGACTTCTGGCAGAAGCAGAGTCTTATTCCTGGACAGGATTGTGAGACCGTCTGCGGTCTTTTGGACAGCATTAAGGGTAAGCTGGATGATGCGGGCGGAAGTGCTGCGGACAGCGGCAGCGGTCAGATTATGGCATTTATCAATGAGCCGGAGGGAAGAATCTGCAGCTGGGGAATTCCCCTTGCGGAGTGCTATGGTGTGCGGCTACCCGTCGATTACGATGGACCAATCCCGAAGCAGTTTATTATGACGGATGTTCCGGAGGCAGAGTATATCGTATTTGAGCACGGACCCTTTGACTTTGAAGCAGAGAATGCCGCGGTGGAAAGAAAAATGGAACAGGCCATGAAGGAATTTGATTATGCGTCCACCGGATATTGTCTGGATACTGCGCCGGGGAGAGTATTTTATTTTTATCATGACTGTACGAGATTTTGGAAGTATATCAGACCTGTAAGGAAAGTGTAAAACGAAAAAGATAGCGTAATTCCCGATGGGGGCGGATTTTAAGAATCCGCTCCCTATATTGGTTTTCAATTGACAACAGATATGGTAAAATAACAAAATATACAAAAGAGGAAGGGAAGCGAGAAATATGAAAAGAACATTACTGTTCGCGATAGCGTTACTTTTGAGTATTGGTTTGTGTGCGTGTGGAAACAAGGAGCAATTAGAGGAATATAAAGCATCTGTTGAGGCCTTGGAAGAGCAGGCGGCAGGATATCAGACAGAGCTGGCGGCATTGAAAACCAAGAATCAGGAATATCAGGATAAGATTTCCGAGCTTCAAGAGAAGAATGCAGAGTTGGAAATCAGCTTGGGCGATTTTGAAAACAAAGTGAATGCGTATGAGGATGAAATTGCAGGTCTTAAAGAAGAAAATCAGCGATTGGATGATATTGTAAATCCGAAGAAAGAACCTGCTGTTTTAGAAGGGAATTTATATACGATTCCCACCGGTTGCAGTTATATTACGGTAGAGAATGAGACATATCAGGAAGGAACACAGCTGTATGGCTCCCAGTTACAGTACGGTGACAGACTGGTAACAGATGTATATGTATACACCTATACCGATAATTATTGTTCTGCCACCGGAGAAGAAGGTGACGGTTGGGCGGTTACCGTTTCGGATAAAGCAAGAGAAACGTATCCGGAAATTGTAAATTATATGGACATTCCTGTGTTATCCTTAGACAGAGCGTTTGAGCAGTGCGGGAAGCTGGTGGAAATACCGGTTCTTCCGGATACGGTAAAAAGCATGTGGAAAACATTTGCTTATTGCACGAGCCTAAAGGAGGTTCCCTCACTTCCCAAGGATGTAAGAAACATGATGGGAACCTTCCAGGGATGTGAAAAGCTGGTATCGGTCGCAGATTTGCCGGAGGGACTGGTTAATATGGAAGACACATTTAAAAGTTGCTATGCGCTTAAAACGGCTCCTGTTATCCCCTCTACGGTAGAGAGCCTAAAATGGGCATTTGACTTTTGCACCGGATTGGAAAGTGTTCCGGTATTGCCGGATAGCGTAACAGGTATGCGTGGAACTTTTTCAAACTGTGAGTCCCTAAAAGAAATTCCGCCTATTCCTGCCGGAGTAACGGATATGTGGGCAACTTTCAGCGGTTGTAGGGCTTTAACCGGAGAAATTGTAATCAATGCAAACCCTAAAGACTTTCAAAACTGTTTTAGCAGTGTGGATTTTGATAAACAGAAAATAGTGCTGAGTGGTGATTCTGCGTTGTTGGAGGCAATTGCAGCAAGTGCCGAGTAACAAGGAATAAAAAAAGGATATTATAAAAAGCTTTCCTGCGAGAGATTTTGCGGGAAGGCTTTTTGTTTTGCGGAAGAAATACATAAATTTTAAAAGATACCTTGACAGGCGAGGTATCTATGTGTATGATATACATCGTAAGAAGCAACATAGTGATCAAAGGAGTGTAAAAACGCCCGAAACTCGGAATAGAGTGTGGGAGAGCTTTGAGATGTGCTTCGGAAAGGAGAAATGCTATGTCAATTACATCTGACATTCTTCGTGGACATACAGAGGCAATTATTTTATCGCACCTGCTGGAGCAGGACAGCTACGGCTACCAGATAAATAAGGACATTATGCACAAGACGGACAATACTTACGAATTGAAGGAAGCGACCTTGTACTCTGCGTTCCGAAGACTGGAGCAGTCCGGCTGCATCCGAACCTATTGGGGCGATGAAACCACGGGAGCGCGCCGGCGCTACTACGCCATTACGGATGCGGGGCGGGAAGCATACCGTAGGTATAAGCAGGAATGGGAAGAAACAAAGGAAATGATTAACCGGTTGTTGAAGTGATTCCCAAGAGGATCAATAACTGGATATTTTTGGAAGATAAGTACGGGAGTACAAAATTGAGGAGGAGAAAATGAAAGAAAGAATCAGTCAACATTTTAACATGTTATTTGAAGAAGCGCCGAAAACGAGAAAGGCACTGGACTTAAAGCAGGAGATGCTTCAAAACGCTCAGGATAAGTATGATGATTTACTCAGTGAGGGATATACTGAGGAGGATGCGTATCGGAACGTAGTGGATTCCATCGGCGATGTAACGGAGCTGTTTGTGGAGGTGCAGGATAAGAATCTGCTGATGCTTTCCGAGCGGGACAGAAAAAAGAAAGCAATGATAACCGCAATCGCGGTTGGTCTTTACATTCTGGCAGCAGGAGTATTTTTCTTCTTTGCAGCAATAAGTGAGATGGCAAACGACTCGATTACCGGGTTGGGAACTACCGATTTAAGCACCTTCGGACTGGCGATTGCGGTACTCATCTGTATTGCACCTACGATTATGCTGGTGTATGCGGCGAATATGTACCCGGGCTATACACCTAAGGCAGAACCTAATATGGTAGAGCAGTACAAGGAAGAAAGACACCGTGACAATAAAAGCAAGGGAGTCAGAGCTGCAGTCAGCTCCCTTATCTGGACACTGGCGTTGACCGTATATTTTCTGGTAAGTTTCCTGACGGGAGCATGGCACCTGACATGGATTATCTTCCTGATTGCAGGCTGTGTGGAGTCTATCGCAGCACTTGCTTTCAGCTTGCGGAAGGACTGACGGCTACGGGGAAGCTTGGACAGGCGGTGTGTTTGAAGAGAAATAAGAAGAGCGCAGAAGAGGTTTTTGGAAGAGCCGAAATACAGGGCAGGTAAGCGATTGGTATGAGGTTCAGGGAAAATTGCAGCGCGCTCTCGGAATGGAGTAGAATGAGGAGCTTTAAAATTATTTTAATTATTATTTTAAGTATTATTGTACTTGGCTTGTGTGTTTTATTGGGAATGGGTATCAGCGGAAAGATATCTTTTCCCGGAATCGGTTACGGAATATCGGATGACGGTGTGGTATACGGAAATTATGAGCTGGTAATGCGTAAGGAGGTTGCGCTGGGCGAAGTGTCGGCAATTGATATCGATTACGGCAAAAACAATACGGATGTAACTGTATACGAAGGAACCGACGATATAATAATTATAGAAGAATATGCGAACTTTGAAATGTCCGAAAGCGATAAGACTATCATGGAGATGGCCGGCAGCACTTTAAAGGTAAAAGGGAAAAAGCGTGTCAACTGGGGAATCGGAATCCGGACAAAGAGTACTTATACGAAGGTATATCTTCCCGCAGAATATGCGGGCAACTTGAAAATTTGTACCGCCAGCGGCGATGTAGTGCTTTCCGAGGATTTGGCGTTGGAGCAAAATCTGGAGGTTGTGGTTGCCAGCGGTGATGTCAGTGCGGAAAAGATCGCGGCTGATAAAATTCAGATTACCTCAGCCAGCGGAGAGCTGAAGCTGGGAGAACTGAACGCAGGACAGTCTGTCATTACTACCGCCAGCGGAGATGTGTGGGCGGAAGCCGTTAACGGCGCGTTTAAGTGTACCACCGCCAGCGGCGAGGTAACCATAAAAGGCGGAAATGCACAGGGCAATATCGGAACCGCCAGTGGGGATGTGTGGATGACGCTGAGTGAGCTGACCGGAAATCTGGAAGTCGGAACAGCAAGCGGAGAAGTGACATTGTACCTGCCTGAGAGCAGCAGCTTTGCATTTAAGGCAGATACCGCCAGCGGCGACATAAATACCTTTTTTGATGAAGTGCTTTCCTTTTCCAAAAGAGGCGATCATGCAAAGGGTGAGCTGAACGGAAACACAGCCGGAATCACTGTGGAAATCGGAACAGCAAGCGGGGATATTACGGTGTTGCGATAATAAAAGTATAAATTACCTCTGCCCGGGAGATGCTATCGTAGAAAAAGCATCAGGGCGGAGGTTTTTTATGTCGAGAGAAACGGATGAAAGAGGAAATGTGCGGATAGATGACCCGGGGCGGGAGCGTCCCTTTGGGTGGAGAGATAAGCTGGGCTATATGTTCGGCGATTTCGGAAACGATTTCAGTTTCCTGTTTGCCAGCAGCTATCTTATGATTTTTTACACGAAGGTGCTGGGACTGAGCGGTGCCGTTGTGGGACTTTTGTTCATGGCGGCAAGGGTTGTGGATGCCTTTACGGATGTAACCATGGGACGAATTGTGGATAACATGAAGCCTGCGAAGGACGGACGGTTCCGCTCCTGGATTCGACGGATGAGTGTACCTGTGGCGGTGGCAAGTACCCTGATGTATCTGTATTTCATTAAGGATTGGCCGTATCCTGCAAAGCTGGGGTACGTTGTGGTTACGTACCTGCTGTGGAGCAGCTTTTGCTATACGGCAATTAATATTCCTTACGGTTCCATGGCGTCGGTTATCAGCGCTGATGTAAAGGACAGGGCATCTCTTTCCACCTTCCGCGGAATCGGCGCCAGTCTTGCGGGACTTGTGACAGGTGTGCTGGTACCGCTGATTATCTATCGGACAGATGAGGCGGGAAACCAGATTGTTATTCCGCAACGCTTTACGTTGATGGCAGTGGTATTCGGTGTACTGGCACTTATCTGTTACGCACTCTGCTATTTTTGGTGCCGGGAACGCGTATTTTTTGAAAAAAGCGGACAGAAGCGGGAGGGCTTCGGTGCAATGCTGCGTGGTCTGGGGAAAAACAGACCCTTACTGGCATTGGTGTTTGCGGCGTTGGTGTTACTTTTGGCAAGCCTTCTGGGGCAGACCATGAACAATTATCTGTTCTTGGATTACTTTAAGAATGCAAAGGCAATATCGGTGGTAAATTTTGTCAGTGTAGCCAGTTCTCTTTTGCTTGCTCCCTTTACCGCCCGGATTGCAGGACGTTTCGGAAAAAAGGAAGCGGGTGCGGTGGGTATGCTGCTTGCGGCAGCCATGTATCTGTTGCTTTATGTATTAAAGGTGAGAAGTATCCCTATGTATATTGCACTGGTATTTGCGGGAGCTGTCGGAGTGGGCCTGTTTAACCTGATTATCTGGGCGTTTATTACGGACATTATTGATTATCAGGAGGTAAAAACCGGAAAGCGTGAGGACGGAACGGTGTACGCGGTTTACTCCTTCGCAAGGAAGATGGGGCAGGCACTGGCAGGAGGGCTTGGCGGCTTTGTCCTGACGGCAATCGGCTATGTGTCAGAGGCATCCTTTCAGACAGAGGAGGTTTCCCGAAGAATCTACGGGGTGGCAACCTTGGTCCCCGGCGTGTGCTATCTGCTGGTGTTTGTGATTATGCAGTTTCTGTATCCTCTGGGTAAGCGAGAGGTGGAGAAAAACACAGCCATATTGCAGGAGAAGAGAAGAAAGGAGCAGGAGGGCAATCTATGAGTTTAAAATTTGACCGTTCTGCTCCCGGGGGTGGCATCGAGGTAAAATATGCTTTGGAAAACGGAAAAGTGTTTTTGCAGTTTGCGTTTCGGTTTACAAAGGAACCTGTGGGACGGGATGCTATGCTGCGCCTGCAACTGATAAACCGGGAAGAGCAGACGGTTTTGGAGTGTTTTCAGAGGGCAGACGAGGAGGAGCCCCTGCGGGCGGTGCTGCTTCATCCCTGTCTTTGGCAGGGAGTGGAAAATCCACATCTTTATCGTATGGAGGCAGAGCTCTTGCTGCCCACGGGTGCGGTTTGTGACAGGGGTGTCAGAAGAGTGGCACTCTGTCAATTTCAGGAAATTCCGGGGAAAGGCTTTTTTTTGAATGGGAGTCCCTTTTTACCAAAAGTAGTGCGTTACAGAATAGAAGAGAAATCTGTCGGCGGACAAAGCAGTGATACATCATCTGCGGCGGGAGCGAGGAATAATGCGCCGCTCTACCTGCTTCGGGATATGGAACTTATAAAAGGGATGGGAGCCAATGCCGTTTTGCCGGAGGGTAAGGTGAAGTCGGATGGAGGCTTCCGGCAGCTTTGCGAGCAGATGGGGTTATTGGTGTGGAGGTCAGAGGTTTTAGAGGAGAAGCGGGAAGATATCCCGCTTTTTTTCCGCCGGACAGTACCTCAAAAGGAGCAGGAAGCCAGCGGTGAGAGCGGGTGCGGACAGGAAAAAAATCAGTTGCTGC
The DNA here is from genome assembly GCA_045546495.1 of Acetatifactor sp. Classification (GTDB taxonomy): domain Bacteria; phylum Bacillota; class Clostridia; order Lachnospirales; family Lachnospiraceae; genus Acetatifactor. The sequence goes on from JAZQCX010000148.1 coordinate 86,334, forward strand.
GACAGGATGGCAAGTTAAGCTCACTGTATTACAAATATCGGGCTCTTTGGTCGGATAAGCCCTTTGTGTATCTTGCGCCGGAAAGCATAAGCCGGCAGAAAAACGGTCGGTTTTCCGCCACGGTGTACAGTAATTGTAAAAAGGTAGCCCTGTATTCGGATGGCGTTTTGCACGAGTTCAAAATAGGTGAGACGGAATTTTTCTTCCGGGAAATTACGGGAGAAGGACCCTGCCTGTCGTTGACGGCAGAGGCACAGGAGTGCGCGCACTCGGTTTCGGTTCACAAAACTTTCACAGATTCATCACTTTTTCATGACATGTAGGCGCTAGAATATCGGGGTGTAAGCAACGCACCGGTAAACCGCGCGAGTCGGGTGTGCGCAGGGGAGTCGGTCGGGAAAGGTGTGAAAGTATGATTGAGGTTACAAATCTTACAAAAAAATACGGAAATCATGTTGCGGTGGACCATCTCTCGTTTCGGGTAGAAAAGGGACAGATATACGGCTTCCTGGGTCCGAACGGGGCCGGTAAATCAACCACCATGAACATGATTACAGGCTATCTTGCGCCCACGGAGGGAAGCATCAGCATTGACGGCAAGGATATGCTGAAGGAGCCTGAGGAGGCGAAGCGGAAAATCGGTTATCTGCCGGAGCTGCCGCCCCTGTATATGGAGATGACTGTGCAGGAGTATTTGCTTTTTGCGGCGGAGCTGAAAAAGATTTCTAAGGCAGAGCGGAAAGTACAGGTGGAAAAGGTCATGGAAATGACGCAGATTACAGATATGAGAGGTCGGCTGATTCGCAATCTGTCAAAGGGTTATCGCCAAAGAGTAGGACTTGCCCAGGCGATTTTGGGAGATCCGGATGTAATCATTTTAGATGAGCCCTCCGTTGGTCTTGACCCGAAGCAGATGATTGAAATCAGAGATTTAATCCGGAAGCTGGGAGAGGCACATACCGTTATTTTAAGCTCCCACATTCTGTCGGAGGTCAGTGCAGTCTGCGACCACATTATGATTATTTCTCACGGCAAACTGGTTGCCAGCGATTCTCCCGATGCGCTGCAGAAGCTGATGAACGGCTCTATGGAAATTCTGCTTACGGTGAAAGGCGGGGCAGGGGAGCTGAAAGAAGCTTTGGAGGCGTTGCCCGGAGTAAAAAACGTAGAGGAACAGGAAGCGTCCGAGCAGGGCTCTTGTAAGGTGCGGATAACCGCAGAGGGAGAAGAAGACATACGGGAAAGCGTATTTTATGCGTTGGCGCAGGCACGGCTTCCCATTATGGAGATGCATCCCGAGAAGAAGTCGCTGGAGGATATTTTCCTTGAACTGACCGAATCCGAAGCGCTTGCGGTAGATGCGGGAGGGACAGCAGATGCCAATACAGCCGAAACAGACGGTGCGAAAACGAAATCCGTAACTGACGTAGAGGTGCAGGAAAGCGGGGCGGATGCAGAAGCAGAGAATGCAGATATGGCAGAAGACGATACGAATCGGGAAGCAGATCATGTGACTGCAGAAATGACAGAAGAGGAGGGAAAGTAGTATGTTTGCGATTTATAAGCGAGAGTTAAAGGCATATTTCCGCTCCTTCATCGGATTGTTGTTTATTGCGGTAACCTTGTTCTTTATCGGTTTGTACTTCTTTGTTAATAATATTTTATACGGGTATCCTTATCTGTCCTATGCATTGGGCAGTATTGCATTTATTTTTCTGATCAGTACGCCGATTCTGTCCATGCGTATTATGGCAGAGGAGCGGAGAAGCAAGACGGATCAGCTGATTCTAACGGCGCCGGTAACGGTGGGCGGTATTATTTGGGGTAAGTTTTTGGCACTGCTTACCATCTTTGTCATTCCTACAGCGATTACCTGTACCTACCCGCTGATTATGAGCAGGTACGGAACGGTTCCCATGGCGGAATCCTATCTTGCAATTTTAGCATTTTTCCTCTACGGTATGGCAGCTATAGCCATCGGCGTACTGATATCCTCCCTGACGGAGAGTCAGGTAATAGCAGCAGTTATCAGCTTTATTGTGCTGTTTTTGGGATACATGATGTCATCTATCTGTAATGCCATATCCGCTACCGGAAACTGGCTGACAAAGCTTTTAAACTGTTTTGACATGTACACGCCCTTTGCGGAGCTTTTGAATGGTACGCTAAACCTGAAATCCGTTGTGTATTTCTGTCTGCTGACGGGGTTGGCGTTATTTCTCGCGGTACAGTCGGTACAAAAGCGAAGGTACAGTGTGTCAGTGAAGAATTTTACCGCAGGTGCATACAGTACCGGAATGATTGCGCTGGCTGTGGCGATTGTGGCGGTAGTGAATTTTGTTTTGGGTGAGCTTCCTGCATCCTCCCTGATTGTGGATGTCACCGCCCAGAGACTGTATTCCCTGACTGACCAGAGTAAGGAATATGCTAAGGGCGTACAGGAGGATGTAACGATTTATGTCATTGCGGCGGAAGCAACCGCAGATGCAACCCTGGCGCAGACCTTGCAGCGCTTTGATGATTTGTCTGAGCATATTACGGTGGAATATGTTGACCCTAACGTAAATCCCCGATTCTACACCCAGTATACAAACAGTATCAGTATGAACAGTCTGATTGTGGACGGTGAAAAGCGAAGCAAGGTGGTGGACTATAATGACATTTATGAGACCACAAGCGATTACGATTATTACACAGGAAGCTATTCCACCACCACGACCGGGTATGACGGTGAGGGACAGATTATGAGCGCCTTAGATTATGTTTTGTCTGATGATATGCCGAAGCTCTATATAACCGAGGGGCACGGTGAGTATGACCTGAGCGCTAATTTTGAGAAGGCTGTTGAAAAGGAAAATGTAGAATACGAGACCATTCAGCTTCTGGAGCATGAAGCGGTACCGGAGGACGCGGCGTGTGTACTGATAAACGGAGCATATAAGGACATCGCATCCGATACAAAGGATAAGCTGATCGCTTATCTGGAAAGGGGCGGAAATATTATTCTTGTAACAGGCTACAGTGACGAGGAGACTCCAAACATGGATGCGCTGCTTGATTACATGGGTCTGGAACGGACAGAGGGTATGGTGGCAGAGCTTAACGGTAATAACTATTACGGCAGTCCCTTCCTGCTGTTCCCTGAGCAAACGTACAGTGATTACACTACCGGGCTTTATCAGCAGTATCTTGTTTTTGCCCCTTACGCACAGGGTATTATCGTAAAGGATGAGGCAGCAGAGGGTATGTACTACGAGACCTTCTTAAAAACCTCTGACAAGGCCTTTGCCAGAGCGAACCTGGAGAATATGACGAGCTTTGAGAAGCAGGATGGCGATGTGGCGGGCCCTTTTGCTATCGGTGTTGCGGCAGAAAAGACGATGGCGGACGGTACAGTGGGAACCATGGTGGTTTACAGCAGTGACCAGATGTTTACCGATGATGCGGATGCTATGGTCAGCGGCTCCAACCGGACACTGTTTATGAATACGGTCAGCGGGTTTGTGAATCATGATGTTACCGTATCCGTTCCGGCGAAGTCTTATGAAATAACGTACCTGATGGTGCCACGTGCACAGGCAATCGGCATCGGTTTTGCAACCGCTATCTTCCTGCCGGTAGGCTGTCTGGCAACGGGCTTTATAATCTGGTTCAGAAGGAGGAAGCGTTAATGAAAAAGCAACAGAAACAAATCTGGATGCTTTTGGTCATGCTGGTGATTTTTGTGGGTGCTTTTTTCGGCATCAAAGAGTATAACCAGGTACAGTCTGAGAAGCCGAAGGAGCCGGAAGGCACGGTAATATTGGACGTAAAAGCCGAGGATGTAATAAGATATACCTACGATTATGAGGGAGAGACTTATACTCTCGAAAGGGAAGGAGATATATGGTATGCGGCCGATGACCATACCTTGAATCTTTACCAGTACCGTGCAGGAAGTCTGATGGAGGGCGTGGCACCGCTGGTAGCCACACAGATTATTGAAAACGTCAGTGATTTGGCACAGTACGGTCTGAAGGAACCGCAGAGAACCATCTCCTATGAAACCTCCGGCGGAAGCTATACCATCTATGTGGGTGACCGGAATTCCGTAACAGCAAGCTATTATGTGAGTCTGCCGTCGGAATCCAAGGTGTATGTGGTAGATGCAGATGCCATTACGAAGTTTAATGTGGCGTTGGAAGATATGGTGAATGAAACAACTGCAGAATAAAGAATCCCGCGCTTGTCCCGGTTGCTATGCCGGGCGGGCGCGTTTTTAGTTCGCTGGTGCTTGTCAAAATTATCGATATATAATATAATGATTGACGATACATATTTTCTAAATATGAACGGAGGATAAAATTATGGCATTTTGTGAACATTGCGGAAAAGAAATCGCAGAAGGCGAAAAGTGTACCTGCACAGAGACTCCTGTGGCAGAGGCACCCAAG